>DASXIR010000336.1:0-48171 GCA_036497895.1 Vicinamibacterales bacterium
GCCGCCGGAGATGCTCAGGCATGTTGTCGCCGGGAATCGCGAAATTCAGCACCTCGTAGCCGGGCCCGAGCATTTGCTCGAGCCGATTCGAAAAGCGCTGCTCTCGCTCGATTCCCTGCCCCCACGCGAACGAGTCGCCGACCACGGCGATGCGATAGCGACCCTGCGATTTCGGCGAAATCTCCCGCTCGCGAAAGCCGAGCTGGTTGAGCGGACCAGGCGACCACCCGCCGGTCCGAGCGATGAAATCGCCGGTATTGCCGCTGGTGCGTGCGTGTCGATATTGAAAGCGGAGGACATACTCCGCAGCAACCAGCGCAGCGACCGTGACGCCACACAGCACCGCCAGCCGAACCGCCAGCCCGAGCAGATGCCCGGCCCATGTCGGTCGCCCAGCTCGTGACAGGATGACGGCGTCAGTCGGCATGCACCAGCTCCGCCTTCCAGCCGTCGTCCTCCGCCAGCGGCGTCTGCTGGTCCTTCTCGAGCAGGAAGTTGCCGAGCAGGAGCGCGTCCATGTCGGTGCGCATGAAACAACGATAGGCGTCGGCCGGAGTGCAGACGATCGGCTCGCCGCGGACGTTGAATGACGTATTCACGATGACCGGACAGCCGGTCCGCCGGTCGAATGCATCAATGATGTCGTAGTAGACCGGATTGACATCGCGGCGAACGGTCTGAACCCTTGCTGAGTGATCGATGTGGGTGACAGCGGGAATCGTCGAGCGCGGCACCAGCACGCGATCGATGCCCCACAGATCCCGAGCTTCCGGCGGCGTCGGGATACGCCGCTCGGGCCGCACGTCCGCGACCACCAGCATGTACGGGCTGTCGCCGGCGAGATCGAACCACTCGCCGGCGCGTTCGCGAAGCACCGAAGGCGCGAATGGCCGGAACGACTCGCGGAACTTGATCTTGAGGTTCATCACCGA
Organism: Vicinamibacterales bacterium; assembly: GCA_036497895.1. GTDB lineage: Bacteria > Acidobacteriota > Vicinamibacteria > Vicinamibacterales > CAVVIG01 > CAVQFC01. Next base: position 933 of record DASXIR010000336.1, read on the forward strand.
TTGCATCTTCGGCGAACGCGCGTCGCCGATGATCGAGCGTGCCCCGAGCGCGCGTGGACCGAACTCCATCCGTCCGAGCACGAGACCGATCACTTTTTCCTCAGCGAGCAGTTCGGCCACACATTCGGCGACCTGCGACGGCTCGAGGCGCCGCGCGCGGTAGCCGTTGACGGCGACGAACTCGGCGATGTCCGGCTCGCTGGACTGCGGTCCGAGATACGAACCGCTCATCCCGTCGGCATACCTCGGCACGGCCGCGCCCGGCGGAGTCGAACGCTCCCAGGTGCCCGCCCATTCGGGGCTCACTCGCGGCTTGTTCAGGTAGCGGTGCCACAGCGCCAGCGCCACGCCGATCGAGCCGCCAGCATCACCCGCCGCGGGTTGGATCCAGACTCGCTCGAACGGGCTCTCACGCTGGATCCGACCGTTGCCGACGCAGTTGAGCGCCACACCGCCGGCGAGGCACAGATCGCGCATTCCCGTCTCGCGATGCGCGAACGCCGTCATTTTCAACATCACTTCTTCGGTGATTTCCTGAATCGATCGCGCCAGGTCCATCTCGCGCTGGGTCAACGGACTCTCGGGCTGACGCGGAGGGCCGCCCAGCAGCTCCTGCAGCGCGGCGCCGGTCATGGTCAGACCGTGGGGATAGGTGAAGTACTCCATGTTCATCCACAGGCTCCCATCGTCTCGGACATCGACGAGGTGTTCCTTGATGAGCGGGACATAGCGGGGCTCCCCGTACGGCGCCAGCCCCATTACCTTGTATTCGCCCGAGTTGACCCGAAATCCGGTGAAATAGGTGAAAGCGGAATAAAGCAGGCCGAGCGAGTGTGGAAATCGCTGCTCCCGCAGCAACTCCAGCTCGTGACCGCGGCCGACGCCGATCGAGGAGGTCGTCCACTCACCGACGCCGTCGATGGTGACAATCGCGGCCTGCTCGAACGGCGACGGGTAGAACGCCGAAGCCGCATGCGACTCGTGATGATCACCGAACAGGATCTCGCCGTCGTAGCCGGTGAGCCGATCGCGAATGTCGTCCCGGATCCAGAGCTTGTCGGTCAGCCACAACGGCAGCGCCATCAGGTACGACTTCAGACCGTGCGGCGCGCAGGCGATGTAGGTCTCGATCAGCCGCGAAAACTTGACCAGCGGCTTCTCGTAGAACCCGACCAGATCGAGTTCACCGGCGCCGATGCCGGCCTCGCGCAGACAGTAGTCGACCGCGCGGGACGGAAAGCTGGCGTCATGTTTCTTGCGGGTAAATCGCTCTTCCTGCGCCGCCGCGATGATGCGGCCATCCTCGACCAGGCAGGCGGCCGAATCGTGGTAGTAGGCGGAGAGGCCGAGAATGCGCGATGGCATTCAGAACAGCGTGTAGATGAACGGCGCGATCGCGGTCGACTGCGCGAACACGGTCAGCAGTCCGAGCAGTACGAACACGACGACGATCGGCAGCAGCCAGAATTTCTTTTCCTGGCGAAGAAACTGCCAGACCTCCGATAACACACGTCCTTTGCTCATCGTCTCTCTAATACATGTGCAGGTAGTGGGTGCGGCCGCGACCAGCGGCGGGCGACGGCAGCCACCCGCGCCACCGCTCCTTGCGTCGACTGAGCGGATCCTTTCCCGAGAGTCGCCAGAACAGCGACGCCGGGATCAGCACTATCACGAACATGACGGTCAGCAGCACGCGGGCGTTGACACGTCCGAGAGCGCGCGCGAATCGCCACCACCAGGCGCTCGGCCACTTGAGGAGCGTCGGCATGGCGAGCCCGCACACCAGCAACACCGTGCCGATGCCGCCCACGATTTCGGCGCGGTGCAGACGCGCGCGCCACATCAGCAGCGCGGCAATCAGACAGAGAACGGATCCGACCGAGACGCCGAATGAACGTTCAGGATTGCTGACAGTCTTGACCACCATGAATCTGCGGCAACCCAAGAATGTGTCGGCGCCGTTCGGCAGTCAAAATGTATGTTCATAAAGACGCCGATTATCTATAAATAATGAGAAATTCTGGCATGGTGCATTTTTTCGCGATTTATTCTGGGCCATGTCGACCTCGGCGCGGCGACGTGGTATATTGAGTACCACCCTGCACTGCCTCTCTTCCCGCGACAACATGTGTCGCCCTGGTTACCACGTCTCGAGGCGGGACGTATTCGCGGCGCCGCCCTGGACGCGGCTTCGCACGGATGTTGTGTATGCGTTGTCGTGTCAGTCGTCTCGCGTTCTCCCTGGCGGCCCTGGTCGCCGCCACCGCCTGCGGAAGCAGCTCCACCACGTCGGCGACCTCGGCCTCGACCGCGGCATCGGACGGAGGGCTCACCGCATCAGTTGCGGCACCGCGACCGATCTCGCCGGGCAACAGCCTGCAGATCGCGAATGCGTCGCAGCCGGTGGCGCTGGCGGTTCAGAACGCGGTCGTCACCAAGACCGGCACCAACTCCTACACCTTCGAGATCGCCAACGACGCGGCATTCACCACCAACGTGATCACCAAGACCGCGGCCGAAGGCAGCAATGGTCAGACTGCGGTCAAGCTGGATATCCTCCCGGCGGGCAAGGACTACTACTGGCATGCGCGCGTCACCGGCGGTGGCACGACCGGTCTGTTCGGCGCAGCCTATAAATTCACGATCGGGCCGGCGATTGCCATCGGCACGCCGACGCCGCTCTCGCCGCTGAACGGCGGCACCACGGCGGCGCGGCCGACGCTGCGCGTCACCAACGTGACCCGCACCGGCAACAGCGGGCCAATCACGTATCAGTTCGACCTCAGCACCACCTCGACGTTTCTCTCGATTGTGCTGACCGGAAGCAGCGCCGAGGGATCGGGCGAAACCGATTTCACCCCGCCGATCGATCTGCCGTCGACTGGCGCAATCTACTGGCGCGCGACCGCAATCGACGTGGCCGACGGCATCTCCGGGACGCCGAGCGCGCCACAGAGCTTCACGGCGAGCATCGCGTCACAGGCCCAGGCCGTCGCCAATCAGCTCGGCGTCAAGCTGTGGCCGGGCGCGCAGCCGCCCGGGGCCACCGGCCACGCCACCATGGGCTCCGACTGGACGGTCGAGCCGATTACCTCGTTCGATGGCATCACGTTCCTGAACCCGCCGCTCGACGAGCTGCAGATCTTCGACCTCCTCGATCGCGGCATGAGTCCGCCTGACGCGATCAACTGGATGCACGCCAACGGCTACAGCACCATCGGCGTCTGGTACCCGGACGTGCAGGTGATCGCCTTCGCCTACGAGTACATCGCCTACATCAACGGCCAGTGGAGCATCGTGATTCGAGTGGGAGCCTAACCGCATGCGATCGTTTGTTTTCGTCCTCCTTGGATCACTGACGCTGACCTCCGTCGCTTCGGCGCAGTCCACCGGCGCCGACAAAGGCTACATCGAAGGTGTCGCGCAGTCGTCGATCAGCAACGTCACCAGTCAGTCGTTCGGCGTCGAAGGCGGCTTCACGGTGATGCCGCGCCTGCAGATCTACGCCGAGGCCGGCCAGGTCAGCAACGTGGCGACCGCTCAGATCAGCAGCGCCGCCCAGCAGATTGCCGGCGTCATCTCGCAGACGCAGTCGAACGTCGGCTACAGCGTCAAGCAGCCGGTCACGTTCTTTGTGGCCGGTGCCAAGTACCTGGTGCCGATGGAAGGGAAGCTGCAGCCATACCTGATGGGTGGGTTTGGCGTGGCGAAGGTCAAGCAGGACGCGACCTTCAGCGTGAACGGCACCGACGTCACCAGCAGCCTCGCGCAGCCGCAATACGGAAGCGTCCAGCTCGGCTCGGATCTTTCCGGCACCTTCACCAAGCCGATGCTCAGCATCGGCGGCGGCGTGATGTGGTCGGCGTGGCAGCGCCTGATCGTGGACGTCCAGTACCGCTACGGGCGGGTGTTCGCGCCCGACGAAGGCATCAACATCAACCGAATCGGAGTCGGCCTTGGCGTCCGCTTCTAGCCGGAACATCAAGCGGCAGGGTGCGTCTACCCGGCGGGTCAAACGAGGCCGGCCGTCCAAGTTCGGCCGTCCGAGCCGCGTCGTTGCGCTCACTCTGCCGGACGATGTCGTCCGCGGCCTGCGCAAGATGCACAGCGATCTGGGATGGGCGATCGTCGGGATGTTCGAGAAGACGCCCACACGACCCGAGTCCGCCCCTGAACTGGACGCGGAACTGGTGACGATCGGCGACCGAAAGTCACTGATCGTCGTCAACCCGGAGATGTTCAAGGATCTGCCGGGCATTCAAGTAGTGCCGCTGCACGACGACAAGGCGTTTCTGGCGATGGACCTCGGGCGCGGGATGACCGACCTCGAACTCGCGGTGCTCGATCGCCTCGATCACGCGGCCGATCGAGACGAGCGCAAGGCGCTGTCGAAGCTGCGGTCGCAACTGAAGCACTGGCGGAACGATCGCGGCCTCAGGTTTCACACCCGGGCGATCATCGTCGTTGAGCAGCGGCGCCAGCCGAAAACGCGAGCGTCCTAGCTGGGCCGGCGGCCGCGCGGCGGTTTGCGGGCCGACCAGCCCTCACCGGTCGCCGCGAATCAGATCGTCCAGATCGTCCACCTTTTCCGAAAGCCGGTTCATCTTCCCGGCCAGCGCCTGAATGTCCGCCGCGGCACGGCGATTGACGTCGTAGTCGAGTTCGCCGCGCAGGCGATCCTTCGTGTCCTGACGGTTCTGGCTCATCATGATCACCGGCGCCTGAAGCGCCGCCAGCATCGACAGGAAAAGATTCAACAGAATGAAGGGATACGGGTCCCAGGCCGACCGACGCAGCGCGATGTTGGCGGCGGTGTAGACGACCAGCGTCCCCAGAAACGTGAGGATGAACGTCCACGACCCGCCGAAACCCGCGACGGCGTCGGCGATGCGTTCTCCGAAGGTCGCGTCGGCCTCGATCATCTCGTTGGGGTTTCTTGCCGCCCGGCCCCGCACCAGCTGCTGCGACGCGTGCAGCTGCTGGCCGAGCACCGTCAGCATGTCCAGCCCGGAATGCGGCTTCTGCAGAATCAGCGTCGCGATGTCCTCGCGGTCCACCTGCAGGCACTCCGTACTCTCGAGCGCGACCGCATGGGTCTGGTGCGCGGTCTGATCCAGCATGGAGGCGAATCCGAAGAACTGCCCCGCCGTGACTTCGTCAACGATCACATCCTGGTGATCCTCGTCGATGGTCGAGACGCGAACCGAGCCCGCAACCACGACGAACGCCGTGGCGCCGGGATCACCAATCTTGTAGATGCGCTGTCTCGCGGCAAACGAGCGTAACTCCAGCCGCGCCGCCAGCACGTCGAGCTCGTCGTCGTCCAGCAGGGCAAAAAGCGGTACGTCCCTCAATAGCTGCCTGTCGCATGGCATCGGCTACCCTCGCGTTTCTTCATGTCCAGTGACGGTGAGGAAGAATACAACAGGGACTTGCCGACGACACTGACCGGACGAACCCACCGGTTACACCGAATTTTCACGGCATGAAGAAGCCGCCGTTCCGTCAGGCCAGCGCCTGACCGTCCGTGGCCCCGCCGGCTCGCTGACGCTGCTGCAGTTCCGCGTATAGACCGTTGCGCTCGAGCAGCTCCTGATGTTTTCCACGTTCGACGATTCGGCCGCGATCGAGGACGAGGATGAGGTCGGCTTTCTCGATCGTCGCCAGCCGGTGCGCGATGACGAAGGTGGTCTTGCCGGCGAGGAGACGATCGAGCCCCTCGAAGACCAGCCGCTCGGACTCGGCGTCGAGGCCGGAGCTCGGCTCGTCGAGCACCAGAATGGCTGCGTCGCGGACCATCGCGCGCGCAATTCCCAGACGTTGCCGCTGGCCGCCTGACAGGGTGAGGCCGCCCTGCCCCACCACAGTGTCGTAGCCTTGCGGCAGGCCCTGGATGAACTCGTCGGCCTGCGCCAGCTGCGCCGCGCGGACGATCTGAACGCGGGTCGCGTCCGGCTGTCCGTACGCGATGTTCTGCCAGATTGACGCGTAGAACAGCTGCGTGTCCTGAAGCACGAATCCAACTTGCCGGCGGACCGACTTCACGGTCACGCTCTTGAGATCGTGACGGTCGATCGTGACCACGCCCGACACCGGGTCGTAGAAGCGCGGAATCAGGCTGACCAGCGTCGACTTGCCGCTGCCGCTCGGGCCGACCAGGCCAATCATCTGACCCGGCTCGGCGACGAACGAAATGTCGACGAGCACCGGCTGGTCGGGAGCGTAGCTGAAGTTGACGTTCCGAAACTCCACCCGGCCCTTCACCCGGCCGATCGGGTGCGCATTCGGCGCGCGCGGCATCCGCTCGTCTGCGTCGAGCACCGCCTGGATTCGCTCGAGACCGACGGCTGCCTGCGCGACGTTGGTGCTGGCTTTGGCGAGATCCTGAATCGGCTGGAACAACTTGCCGAGATAGGTCATGAACACCACCAGCGATCCGGCGGTCATCGCGCCCGCCACTACCAGACGTGCGCCGAACCACAGCACCGCAGCGGTGCCGAACGCCACCAGACCGGTGACCACGGGTCCGAGCACTGACCGGACCCGTCTCGCGTGCAGCGCCGCTTCGACGCTCTCGACGCTCTTCTGGTCCAGGCGCCGGCTCTCGAACTTACCCTGCGCGAACGCCTTGACGACGCGGATGGATCCAAGGCCTTCCTGGACGATCGAGACGATCTCGCTCTGGCGTCGCCGGACGTCGCGGGTCGCCTGTTTCACGATCCCGCGCAGGCGGAACGCGAACACCGCGACCAGCGGCGTGACCGCGAGCGCCACCAGCGTGAAGCGCCAGTTCAGCGTGAACATCACCGCCAGCATGCCGACGATGGTCACCACGTCGATCGCGATGTCGAGCAACGAGGTCGACGCGAAGTCCTGGACGGCGTTGATGTCGTCGGTGATGGTGCTGATCAGGGGGCCGATCTGCTGCTTGTCGTAGTACGACATCGACAGGCGCTGGAGGTGGGCGTAGACCGAGTGCCGCAGGTCGTGCGCGATCCACTGCCCGATGCTGACGGTGTAGTAGGCGGTCAGGTAGGCGCTAGCCGCCTGCAGCAGGGCGATCACGACAGTGGCCACGACCGCAACGTCGAGATTGGATAGCGCGTCGCCGCGACCGAACCAGGCGAAGAATCGAGGCATCGGCCTCGCGGCAAAGACCGAGTCGAGCACGATTTTCAACGGCCAGGGCGCCGCCAGCCCCATCGCGGTACCGAGCAGCATGGCCGCGACCACGATGACGAGCCACCTCGCGTACGGTCGAACCAGGCGCGCCGAGAAGCGGATCACTGGGCCGGTTCGGCGAGCAACCGCTCGATCAGATCGCGGACTTCCTGCTTCAGCCGCACGTGTTCCTCGCCGGTGGCTGCGCTCGCAAACCCCGCATGGACGCTTCGGACCCGGCCGTCACGGCCAAGCACAATCGTGGTCGGATAGGCGCCGAAGTTGACGAGTTGCGGCAGCGCCTCGGCAATCGTCTTCGACGTCGGCGACGGCTCCGTCGTCCCCGCGATCAACATCGGATACTGGACCGAGTACCGCTTGATGAAGGTCTGTACTCGCGGGCGTGCGATCGCCGGATCCGGATCGTTCTCGAACATCAGACCGACGATTTCGAGTCCGCGCGCGCGGTAGGTCTTGTACAGCTCCGCCAGAAACGGCGCCTCGTCGTGACAGTTCGGACACCAGCTGCCGCCGATCGCCAGCATGGTGACCTTGTTGCGGAAGCGCGGGTCGGTGTCGGAGACCACCGTTCCCGTCAGATCGGGAAACGCGAAATGAAACGGTTCGGTCGGATTCTTGACGTTGGTATAACGCGAGGGATCCGGCGGCTCCGGAATGCCTTTGTCACGCGCCTCGCTGCTTCGGACCAGAAGGTAATGGGCGTTTCCATTCAGCGTCGCCGCCAGGGTGCCGTCGGTGTTGCGGGTCGCCTCGAGCAGATTCGGACGTTCGCCGGCGAAGTGACTCAGCACGAGCTTGTCGTTCTTCCACTCACCCACCAGCGTACCGGTGTCGCCGTCGACGCGAAGAATGGTGCCCGACAGCGACGCGCCGGACTGCCGGAGATATACGTGCCACGTGCGGGTGTCCCGCGGCGCCGAAATTTCAGCCGCCAGGCGGCGCATCTCCCAGCTGCCGGCAAGTTCCGGTGTGGTGCCCTCGTCTGGCGCCGGCGCCGTGAATCGACGCATCCGGACGGCCTGGACGCGCGAGCCGGCCCGCAGATTTCGATAAGTGCCGATCAGTTCGTCACCCTGCAGCGTAGCCTCGAGCGTGGTGTTCAGGAAGTCGTAGTCGAGTTTCAGGGCGCCATCCGCGTACCGGCCAGACGACGATCCGACCTTGCGATCGCCTTCGAAGAAAAAGCCCTGCACTTCGAAACCCCTGGTCGCCAGTTCGAAGCGGAACGGAATCGTCGCCTCGCCGACTACGACCGTCGCGTCCCACAGTCCGTCGAGCGACGGAGCCGCGGCGATCGGGCGGACGCCGGCCACGGCGGCGACGCCAAGCAAAAGGGCGGCAACCCGAGCTCGTCTTTTCATGGTTCTCTCCACCGCACCGAGCGTACCTCTTTACTGGCTTGACGGTGTATCCATCATAGTGGACACTATCTCCACCATGGCGGAAATGGCCGTCCAGAGCCTCGACCAGTGCATCGCCGGACGGGTGCGTGACCTCCGAACCGCCCGGCGCCTCTCGCTCGACGCCCTCGCCGCGAAGAGCGGCGTCAGCCGATCGATGATCTCGCTGATCGAGCGCGGCGAAAGCAGCCCGACCGCGGTGGTCCTCGACAAGTTGGCAACCGCCATCGGCGTGATGCTCGCCTCGCTGTTCGATGGACCAGCCGCTGCCGGCCGGCTGAACGGACCCGTATCCCGGCACGACGAGCAGGTGCAGTGGCAGGACCCGGCGTCGGGCTATCGCCGACGCAACATCTCTCCGGCGGGACTGCCGCAGCCGATGCAGATCGTGGACGTCCACTTTCCCGCGGGCGGCCGCGTCGCCTTCGAGACGGGGACACGCGACGCGCGGATTCACCAGCAGGTATGGGTGCTGCAGGGCGCGATCGACGTCACCGTCGGGACCGATCGCCATCGCCTGCGTGAAGGCGATTGCCTCGCAATGGAACTCGACCGCCCCACGGTCTTCCACAATCCGACCCGCAAGCCAACCCGTTACGCCGTCGTCATCGTGTCGGAGCCGGGAACGAGGCGGGGATGACAGCGAACTGGTCGTTGCGGCGAATCGAAACCGTCACCGATGCGCAGATCGACGCGCTCGCCGACGTCCTGACCGACTGTGTCGAAGGCGGCGCGTCGGTCGGCTTCATGCAGCCGCTGACACGCGATCGCGCAGTGGCTTTCTGGAGACGTGTTGCTATCGCGGTCGCGGCCGGCGACCGCGCACTCCTGATTGCGGAAGACGCCGAGGGACTATGCGGGACGGTACAGCTCGTGTTCGACTTGCCGGAAAATCAGCCGCATCGCGCCGACCTCGCGAAGATGCTGGTGCATCGACGCGTCCGGCGTCAGGGGTTGGGTGCGGCGCTGATTCGAGCGGCGGAAGCGACTGCCCTCGAATGCGGCAAGACGCTGTTGGTCCTGGATGCCGTGACCGGCGGTGACGCGGAACGTCTGTACGGAAATCTGGGCTGGCAGCGGGTCGGCGTCATTCCGGGCTATGCGTTGATGCCGCGGGGCGAACGCTGCGACACGACGGTGTTCTATCGCCGGCTGGGCGACTGAGGCCGCGTACGCGACGATCGGGGGACTCCATCCAAGTCCGCCTGAAGGCGGACACTACGGATTCCTTCAACACCTGAAGGCGGACGCTACAGGTCGCGAAGGCTCAATCCCAGTTCGCCGCGATGTCGCGCGTGCGTGGCGAACCATTCGGCCATGCGCTGATATTCGATGGCTTTCGACGCGCCTGCAGGCGGTTCGACGCCGAAAATCTCGGCACACACCTCCGCGTTCTCGAGCGCGCCGTGCAGATACGTTCCAACGACACCGGTCCCGCGGACTCCCTCGGGTGTGCCGCCCGAGAGCGATGCAAACGGCGCCAGCGCCGCAGCAGGGTCGAGCGTGGTGACGCCGAGATGAATCTCGTAGGCGCCGAACCGCACTCCGCCGCTTGTGGTCGCCTCGACTGCGCGCGTTTGCTTGTCCCGAGTCAGCTCGGTGACTGCAGGAATCAAACCCAGGCCGTCGGCAGCACCGGAGGCTGATTCGACGCCGGCCGGGTCGATAATCGTGCGACCGAGCATCTGGTAGCCGCCGCAGATACCGACGATCGTCGCCCCGCTCCGATGCTGGTCGAGCAGCCAGTCCGCCAGTCCGGAGTGACGCAGCCACGCGAGATCGGAGAGAGTGTTTTTGCTTCCCGGCAGGATGATGAAGTCGAAGCGCTCCGGCGACGGTGCGGCAATCCACTCTGCCCAGGTCAGCAGAGAGAAATCGGTGGCGTTCGACAAGAGCGGGAAGCGTACGATCGCGATCCTCGCACCGGGGGGCGCCGCCGTGCGCGGTTTGGTGACAAGCGCCAGGCTGTCCTCCGCATCCAGGCGCAAATCGTCCGCGAAGGGGAACACGCCGAAGCAGCGCGACTTTGTCTGCTCTTCCAGGATGCGCACGCCGTCGTCGAACAACGAACGATCACCACGGAACTTGTTGACCGCGAATCCCCGGAACAGCCGTCGTTCCTCCGGCGTCAGCAACTGGACTGTGCCAATCACCGATCCAAAGACGCCACCGCGCTCGACATCGGCGACAAGCAGCCACGGCGCCTGTAACGCAGTCACCAACCAGAGGTTTACGAGATCGTGCCCACGCAGGTTCAGCTCGCTGACGCTGCCCGCGCCCTCGATGACGATCACGTCGAAGCGGCTCGCCAGATCCCGGTAGGCAGCGAGCACCGTGTTGCGGAGCTCGGCCGCGTGGGCGTAGTACTCGCGCGCAGAGAGCGTCTTCCAGAGGCGGCCGTTGACGACGACCTGACTCGTGCCATTGCCGTTCGGCTTGAGCAGAATCGGATTCATCGCCGGTTCCGGCGGCAGGCCACACGCTTCTGCCTGCGCCACCTGCGCGCGCCCGATCTCGCCGCCGGCGGCACAGGGGTAGGAATTATTCGACATGTTCTGCGCCTTGAACGGCGCAACCGACACGCCTTTGCTTCGCAGCCACGCACAAATCGCCGTCGTCATCCAGCTCTTGCCGGCGTTCGACGATGTCCCACCAATGAAGAGCGGTTGCGCCATCACACGGCACCGCGTGGGCCGAAGACCTGACTCATATCGCCGACCGCTGGCGGAGAACCCACACAAGGTAGGGTCCGCCGAGAATCGCCATCACCGCGCCGGCAGGAATCTCTGAAGGGGACATCACGATCCGGCCGATCGCGTCGCAGACCGCCAGCAGGACGCCGCCGCCGAGGAATGCGCAAGGCATCAGCACGCGGTGATCGGCGCCGATGCGTGTGCGCACCAGGTGCGGCACCACCAGGCCGACAAACCCGATCGGCCCGGTCAGGGCAACAGTGACCGCGGTCAGCAGCGAACCCGCGGCGTAGCCGCTGAGCGTGAGCCGTGTGACACTGGCGCCCCGCGTGGCGGCCCAGGAGGGATCGACCGCCATCAGGTTCCATGACCGGGCCTGTCGAATCACCACGATCGCGGCGACGCTGACAACCGCAATAAAACCCAGGAGTGTCGGGTAGTCCACCGAGTCAACGCCGCCAATCAGCCATCGTGAGATGGAAAACGACTTGTTCGCGCTCACCAACCCGAAGATCACGATGATGAACGCGGAGCAGACGCTGTTGGCGGCGAGACCGGAGAGCAGCAGGCTGAACGATGACAGCCGGCGCTGCCGCAGCGCCGCGCCGACGACGAGGACGAGGACAATCGTCGCGCCGAACAGCGAAGCCAGCCACAGCGCGGGCACGCCGGCGAGCTGCTGCCAGCCGAACCAGATCGCGACCACGGCGCCGAGCGATGCGCCGGCTGAAATCCCAAGCGTGTACGGCGTGGCCAACGCGTCGCGCAGCATTGCCTGAAACAGCGTGCCGGCCAGCGACAGGGCGCCGCCGGCGAACAGACCGAGCAACGTTCGCGAGACCCGGAGTTGTACGAAGATCGACCAATCGGGCTCCTGGTGGAGGCGGACTCGATCGAGGCTGAGCGCAAACGGTCCGACAAACGGCAGGAGCACCGCCGCCGCGCCGAACAGCACTCCGAATCCACCAACCCATCGCCTGACCTGCGCTGGCGTGGCGATCACGAGTACGACACCCACGGCCGGCCGGTAGTCGTCCTCGACAGCGCCAGCCGTGGCGAGAACAGCGATAGCCAGCCGGGCGCACGCACCGCTTCGTCAACCGGCGCGTCAAACGCCACTCGACCGTCCGCCAGTACGATCAGCCGTGTCGCGTACGCCAGCGCCAGATTCAGGTCGTGGGTGACCGCGAGACAGGCGGCGCCGCGCGCGCTCTCTTCGCGCAGCAGCGAAAAGCAGTGCAGCTGCTGATCGATGTCGAGGTAAGTCGACGGCTCGTCGAGCAGCAACAGTTCGGGTGCCTGCGCGAAACAGGCGGCCAGCAGCACCCGCTGCCGCTCACCGCCGCTCAGCGTCTGCACCAGTCGGTCGCGCAAATCCCAGCAGTCGCTGCGCCGCATCGCCTGTTCGACCGCGGCGCGATCCGAGTCAGATTCGAACCAGCGATCGGTGTGCGGGTAGCGTCCCATCAGCACGAGTTCGCCGGCGAGGAACGGCAGATCCGGACGGACCGACTGCGGCAGGTGCGCGACCAGTCGAGCTCGCGCGCGCGAATCCCATGCTGATACCGGTGTGTCGTTGAGCAGCACTCGTCCGCTGGAGGACGTCTTCAGTCCGGCGACGATGTCCAGCAGCGTGCTCTTGCCGGCGCCGTTGCGTCCCATCACGACGGCCAGTTCTCCCTGACCGATGGCCAGCGAAACGCCCGACAGAATCGGGCGCGTCCCGACATGCCACGTCACGTCCTGAATCTCCAGTCGAACGCTCATGGCGCGGATCCGCCGCGGATGAGGGCCGCGACCCACTGCGCGGCCTCGACCACACGCGGTCCCGGGACCACCAGCGCGTCCGTCGTCGCGGCGCGGAGCCGATGCATGCGAACCGCCGTCAGCATCGGATAGGCATTCCACAGCTTTTCGTTGATCGGCTGCCGGGCAGTGCGCTCGGCAGCGGTGTCGCCCATGTCCACCGTGTCGATGATCACGTCAGGGTTGAGGCGCAGCACCGCTTCCATTGAGATACGGGGATACTCCGGCTGACCCGCGATCGCCAGCACGTTGGCGCCGCCGGCGATTTCGACGAGGTCATTCAGATAAGAGCCCGGGCCAACCGCGACCAGATCGGCGAGCGTGCCCGGACGCCGGCCGATAATGAACAGCACACGCGGCCGTGGCACGCCTGCGCCGGCCCGGCGGATGGCCTCGAGACGCCGCTCGATATCCGCGACCAAGGCATCGGCACGCTCGGGAACGCCTGTGCTTCCTCCTATTTGCCGAATCGACGAGAACACGCTCGCGAGCGTGCCGCGGTCGACGATCAGAAACGGAATGCGCAGCGACGCCAGGCGGCGGTCGATGCCGTTCGCCACTTCGTGGACGATCACGAGATCGGGCCGGAGCGCCGCGATCAACTCGGCGTCGGGCTTGAGAAAGCTTCCGACCTTCGGCAGCGTCGCGGCTTTCGCCGGAAAGCGGCAGTAGGCCGACACTCCCACCACGCGGTCGCCGAGTCCGAGTGCGAACAAGGTCTCGGTGATGCTCGGCGACGTCGAAACAATGCGCGTCGGGACGGCTGCCTGCAGTGAGCTCGGCGCGCTGCCCGCACTGCCCGCGCACAGTACGAGCAAAACGCACGCGAAGCGGCGCGACGCCTTCATCGAACCATCACCAGGCGCGCGAAAAGCGATTGCCGCTCTTGCCGGTGGCCTCGCGCAGCGATCCGCTGACGCCCGCGTCGTGCTCGAGTTTGCGGCCGAACAGCCACAGCAGGTCGGACAGCCGGTTCACGTAAGCGAGAATCGCGGGCTGCACAATCGCGCCGGCTTCCTGAAGACGTACCAGCTCCCGTTCGGCGCGACGGCAGACCGTTCTCGCGACGTCGAACGCAGCAGCGGCGCGATGCTCGCCGGGAATCGACCAGTCGGCCAGGATGCCCTCGATCGCCTCGATGCGATGCACCTCCTCGGTCAGCCGATCGACCAGCAGCGGATCGACGATGACTTGCGGCTTGGGGCTCTCGGTCGGTGTCGCCAGCGACGATCCGATCCTGAACAGATCCTGCTGCAGGTTCTTCGTGAACGCGGCGATCTCTGCGTCCTCGCAGATCGATCGCGCAAATCCCAGGCTCGAATTCAATTCGTCGATCGTGCCGTAGGCCTCGACGCGTGTTGACGCCTTCGAGACACGGACGCCACCGGCCAGGCTGGTTTCGCCACTGTCGCCACGCATCGTGCTGATACTCATGACACCCGGCTCCTTTTTCGCAGCCACGCCGCCAGCGAGGCGAAGTCCTTGCCGCTGGCTTCGGTTCCGTTTTGCGACCAACGCCATCCCGATTCACTGGCGACCACAATCGGTCCGGCGGAGTCGCCGGTCTCGGCGTCCACCGCAAACCCTTCGCGCTCGAGCACCGACTTCGCCATCGCGGCGTGAACGCCGTAGCCGCGAACGGTGGCGCTCCCGGAATGACCAGTGAGCCAACGAAAACTCCGCTCCTCGCCGTGAAATCGGACGTGCCGTCCTTCGAACGCCCGGGCGATACCGCCCGACACGATGACGTCTTCCGGCGCGCCACAGCGCAGTTCGCCGCCAGGCATCACCAGCCAGACGGTATCGGCCGACCGCAACGCGAGCTCGAGATCGTGCGTGGACACAACGACCGCGAGTTTTCCGGCACGCGTCAGCTGGCGCAGCAGTGCCATCAACTCGACCCTCGACGGCACGTCGAGAAACGCGGTCGGCTCGTCAAGGACCAGCAGCATGGGCTCCTGCGCGAGCGCGCGCGCAATCATCACGCGCTGGCGCTCGCCGTCCGACAGCTGGCTGACATCGCGATTCACGAGATGACGCGCACCGACGGCATCGATGGCCCAGTCCACGACCGCGCGATCGGCGTCCGTGAGTCCGCCGAACCAGCCCGAGTACGGGTAGCGTCCGAGCTCCACGATTCGACGAACCGACAGCGCCTCGACCACGATGCGCTCAGTCAGCACGACGCCGACGCGACGGGCCAGCGCGACGGCCGACATCGACCGGATTTCCGTTCCGGCGAGCTCGATCGAACCCCAGAGGGCCGGCTGCATCCGCGCCAGCGTCCGAAGCAGGGTCGACTTGCCGATGCCATTGGGCCCGAGCAGGCACACCAGCTCGCCCGGGTGCACGGACAGGTTTACGTGTTCGAGCACGGCTCTGCGCACGCCGCGGCTGCGATAGCCGACGGCGAGATCGACGGTCCGAAGCACCCTCTCGGGTTCAGGATCCGGCTCCGGGCGTTCGTGCAACGACACGTCGGCGGTCACGCCGCGAACGCTCCACGGCGGCTGCGCAGCAGCACCGCCACGACGATCGGCGCGCCCATCAAAGAGGTGACGGCGTTCAACGGAAGGATGCCCGCGCTGCCAGGAAGCAGCGACACAATCTGGGCGACCAGGGCGACCGTGCCACCCAGCAGTACGACTGCCGGCACCAGGGTGCGATGATCCGAGCTGCCGAGCAGACCTCGACAAAGATGCGGAACCGCGATGCCGAGAAACGAAATCGGTCCGCAAAATGCCGTGACCACGGCGCCGAGCACAGACGCGCCCAGCATGGTCAGGAGGCGGGCGCGTTTCACCGCCAGGCCCATCGATTTCGCGTAGTTCTCGCCCAGCAGCAGCGCGTTCAACTGCTTGGTCGTCGACGCCGCGATCAGAATCCCGAACAGCGTGAGCGGTCCGAACAGCCGCAGCCGCTGCCATGTGACGCCGGAAAACGATCCGAACCCCCACTGCGCCCACTGCTGCAGCCGCTCCGGCTGACTGGCACCAACCAGCACCGTGACGATCGCCGACACGGCGTAGCCGAACATCAGGCCAAGGATCAGCACGGTGGTCGGATTGGCGATCCGGTTCGACACGAGCAGCACCAGGGTGAGAACCACACCCGCGCCGACGATCGCCGCGGCGGTAATCAGCGCGTCGCCGCGCATGCCCATCGAACTGCCGAACGCGATCGCCGGGCCATAGCCGGCCCCGAGGATCACGAGAGCCACGCCGAGGCTGGCGCCTGACGAAATGCCGAGCGCAAACGGATCCGCGAGTGGATTCCGGAACAGCGTCTGCATCTGCAGGCCGGCGATGCCGAGTGCCGCGCCGGCCAGCACGGCGGTCAGCGATCGCGGCAGCCGAATCGTCCACACGACCAGTGCGGCGGAATCGTGGTCTGGCGAGCTGCCGAAGAGCGCTCTCACCACACTCGGAAGCGGCACCGCCGTCGATCCGAGCGCAAGCGACAACAACAACACGGCGGCGAGCAACACCACCAGCCCGACCAGCATCAGCGCTTCGCGTTTGTTCATGCGCTACCGCGCCGGCACCTGCATGTACCATTCGAACGCGTGATCGGCCGCCAGAGCGGGATGGAAGATCTTCACCAGATCGGCCAACAGCACGTCGGGATTGCTGACGCTGCGCGACCAGTAGTCGTTGGCGCCCTGCGGCGTCTGGCGACGTTCGTAAACCCAGACCTGTCCCTGCCGGTACGCGTTGAACGCCGCATACCGCGGCTCATCGTCGAGCATGTCGGGGAGGTTTTTCCAGCCGCCACCGTTGATCCAGACGTCGGCGTTGGCCGCACGCTGGAGCTGCGCCTCGAGATCGACGGCGAAGGCCGCGACCGAGCTGTTGTCCGCCCAGGCATAGCGGCCACCTGCGTCCCTGATCAGCGCCGCGACATACGAACGCCCGCCCGCAACCGTGAACTCGCCGCGTGAGCTGCGGCCGGTCATCACCAGCGGCCGCGTAGCTGCCGGCTGGGCAACGGCGCGGCGGCTCAGCGTCTGGTAGCGATTTTTCATCGCGCCGTATTGTGTTTGCGCGCGACGCTCCTCGTTCAGGAAAACGGCGAGGTACTTCAGCCACTCGGCGCGACCGAGCGCGGTCGGTTCGAGCCACTCGGTGTTGGCGACGACCGGCACTCCGGCATTTCGAATCACGTCAAGCGTCGCGGTGGACGTGCCGCCTGCCATCAGCAAGGACGGTTTCGCCGCCACCACGCGCTCGACGTCGATCACCAGGCCGACCTTGGCGAATTCGACCACCTTTCCCGCCTTGAATCGCGCAGCAGCGCGTGGATCCGTGACCAGGTCTCCCTGCGAGACGCCGGTCAGGATGTCAGTGCGATCGAGATCGGCAAGCAGGGAGAGATGGGTGGTCGAAAACACGAAGAGGGAAGTAATCGGCACCGTGACGACCTGCGCCGAGGCGAGGTCGCCGGTCAACTTCGGCGCCGGCGCACCGCACTGCACCAGAACGTAGCGCTCGGCCGGACCGCCCGGATACCCTTCCTTGACCGTCACGACCTTGTAGGAGTTGCGGTACTCGACGTTGAAGATGGTGGCGTCCTCGATCGAGGCCTTGTCGGGGAAATAATCGGTCGCCGCATCGAACCGATCGACGCAACCTCTCGTGTGGTTGACGGCGGCCGCAGCCGTCAACCACACCACGTTCGCGGCGGCAAGCGACGCGATCCACACGCCCAGACAGATCGCCCGCCGGCCGCGGTTCGTCGTCATTCCAGCATTCCTTCCGCTCAGCGGCCACCGAACGTGAAGGCGACTCCGGTCCGGGCGCCACGGGTCAGCGCCGGGAATCCGAACGCGGAGAAGTAATCCTGATTGAGCAGGTTTTCGACGCTCAGGTACCAGCGGACGCTCGGCACGATTCGATACGACGCGCTGAAATCGACCTTCTGATACGCCGCGTCCAGGTCGTGATTTGGCAGCAGCATGCTGTTGCCGAAGTAGCCGTCGGTGATGAATGTGCTGTCGTCTGCCTTGCCTGAGAAATACGCGGCAACCGCGACCTGCGCCGGTCCCTTCGCGACCGTGACCATCAGGTTGCCGAGATTCGATGGCCGGCGAAACGGCGCCGCGCCGACCAGCGGACCGAACTGGCCGATCGGCACATTCGGAAACGCGGGGTTGATCGCCGGCGCCAGCGCGCTGCTCGCGAACGATTGGGTGATCACGGCGTGCAAGTAGGTATAGGAACCGATCACGCGAACCATCGGTCCGAGCTTCACTTCGGCCGAGGTTTCGAGGCCTCGCGCGTAGTACGACGAGGAGTTGACGTAGGCGCCGAACTGGCTCGCCGTCAGCGAACTCGCCGGGATGCCGAGTTGCGGCAACACGCCCTTGCTCACGTACTCGATCAGATCCGAGAACTGGTTGTCGAAGTACGAGGCACGAGCGCGGGCCCGCCCGGCCCAGAAGCCCTGCTCGACACCGGCGTCGAAGCTGCGATTGCGCTCCGGCCCAATCGGTTCGAGACCAGACAGCGCAGCCTGAGAGCCACTGCCCTGCACCAGCGCGTAGAGCGACGACTGTTCCTGCGCAATGCTCGGCGCCTTGATTCCGGTACCGGCGTTGAGGGTCAGTTTGGTGTCGCCGAACATCTCGGTCGGCGACGGATCGCGCAAATACGCGGCAACTGACACCCGCGGCGTGACCGCCGACTTGAAGACCGCGTTGTGGTCGTAGCCAAGCCCGGCGTTGATGAACACCTGATGGAGTGTGAGGCGTGCCTCGCCGTACACACCGCCGTTGGTCCGAGTGGTCGCCGACGGAACGCCGCCGGAAAACACCGTCGCGCCGTCTTCGTGTTCGAGGCGCGCCCCGCCAGAGAGGTCCAGGATGTTCGAGAGATGGGCGGTGGTCTGACCGTAGACTCCGCGACGACTCGTGGTCGTGTCGTACAGCTGCGGATAAATACCGCCGTAGTCGAGAATCCCCTGGCCCGTGACCGAATACCCGTTGCCGCCGGTGATGGTGACAACCTTGCCAAGGTAGTTGGGAAAGCCGGAGTCGAACGGATCGAACGGCTGCCCCGTCGGCGTCGGATTCACCGCATGCGAGTTCTGATCCATCGACGCGAACCGCACGGTGGTCTGCCAGCGCTCGTTCATCGCCGACTGCAGCCCGATACTGACGTAGGTCGCGTCCGCGGTTTGAGACGAATCGTCGGCGATGCCGTAGAGCGCGATGCCGTTCGGGCTGCCGAGGCTGCTGTTCACGTGACGAACGGTCGCGCTCAGGTTGGTATCGCGGCCGAATGCCCAGCCGACGCGGCTCGCGAACGTGTTGTTGCGGTAGGCATTGTTGTCAACGCTGTTGTCGGTATTGAAATGCGAGAAGTCGCCGAAGTAGTCGAAGCGTTCGGCGGCGCCGCCGATCGAGACGTCCTCGTGCCCGGTGCTGAACGATCCGCCGTCGAGCGCCAGCGACATCTCCGGAATCCGGGTGCGGCCCCTTCGCGTCGTCAGGCTGATGACGCCTGTCAAGGCATCGCTGCCGTACAGCACACTGTTGGCGTCACGCAGCATCTCGACGCTCTCGACACCGGTAGTCGCCACGTCGGAGAAACTGAACGCTCCGCCAATGTCGTTCGCGGGCACGCCGTCGATCAGCACCTTGTTGAAGTTCGAGGCGCCACCACGAACGAACACCGCGGTGTTGCCTCCGCGCGCGCCGGTTTGCACGACGCCCGCGCCGGGCACGATCCGCAGCGCTTCGAGCACGTCGGTTTTCGCAAGCGTATCCAGCGTACCGCGATCGACAACGGTCACCGATGCGCCGACCTGCGACTCCGGTACGGCGTTGGCGGACGCGGTGACGACGATGTCCTGCTGGAGTTGCCCGATCTGGAGCGACACGTCGATCGTGGTTCGGCCGGCGCCGGCAAAAAACGGCGCGGTGGGATGCGGCTCGAACCCCGTCGCCGTCACCACGATCTGATAGCGATCCTCGGCGACCGCCTCGAACGTGAAGTCACCCTGGGCGCCGGTGAGTTTCTCGGCGGTTTGGGCGGCGCCCTGCCGCGTCAGGACAACTTTCGCTCCGGCCACTCGTGCGCCCAGCGGATCGACCACGGTTCCAGTGACGATCCCGGACGCCGGCTGTGCGCCAACCTGTTCGACACCGCAGACACCGACCGCGAGACAGAGACCGAAGACGAGGATGAAGCGCGACGCCAATCGACTGAGGGGAGAACGACGGGAACAGATACGAACCATGACAAGGCCTCCGCGGGCGAGCGGCGGACCGACGTCAACAACAGAGGGTGCAGGAAAACGGCGGGAGCCGGAGAATCCAGTGCACACTCTCTGTCGTCGCAGAAAGTCGACCGCAGAATGTTTGGGTAGGTCTCCTGGCTCGGAAGTGCAGAGCAATCTACCTGCTCTGCGACTGCTTCACCTTCCCCGGCCAACGGCCGAGTGGTGTTACGAAGCAGCGTCTTCACTTACAGTGGCGGTACCGCGCCGGACTTGCACCGGCTTCCCTGTTATGCCCCTCGCGGGCACCCAAACGAGAACTAGGTTATATCACGACGCGAAGCGCGCGGTGGCAGTGGCGGAGAGGTAGGGATTCGAACCCTAGATAGCCTTACGACTATAACGGTTTTCGAGACCGCCGCTTTCGACCACTCAGCCACCTCTCCGCGAACCCGTAATTCTAGCATTCAACGCTCTGCCCCGGCCAGATCAGGAGCGCCTCGCTTTGAAGAATGCCTGCATGATGTCGCGGCATTCGCTCTCGCGGATGCCCGACACGACCTCGAAACGGTGATTCTGTCCGGGCAGTTCGGCGCCACGAATCATCGACGCGACCGCGCCGGACCTCGGCTCCGCGGCGCCGTAGACGAGCGTACGGATGCGCGCGTGGACCAGCGCGCCAACACACATCAGGCACGGCTCGATCGTGACGCACAAGGTCGCTCCGGTGAGGCGGTAATTGCCGAGGCGTTGCGCCGCATCACGGATCGCGACGATCTCGGCATGCGCGGTGGGATCGTGCGACGAAATCGGCTGATTGTAGCCACGGCCGACGATCACGTCGTCAAGGGCCACGACCGCGCCGATCGGCACCTCGCCCGCATCGCGCGCTCGACCCGCTTCGGCGAGCGCCGCCATCATCAACTCTTCGATGTCCAGCGACCCGCCTCCGCCGATGTCGATCACTTTTTCGGCCAGACCACGCCCTGATCGATCGACGTCACCGGCGCCAGCCCCTTGTAAACGAACTTCTGCACGCGCTGGCCGCGATAGGTTTCCGTGGTGTAGACGTTGCCCTTCGAATCGGTCGCGATGCTGTGGACACCGTAGAACTCGCCGGGCTGACGACCGCCTTCGCCAAAACTGGTCAGCACTTCGAGAGTGTCCCGCAGCAGCACGCGGACTTTGTCGTTTTCGCCGTCCGCCAGGTAGATGTACTTCTGCTGCGGATCCTTCGAGAACGCGATGTCCCACACCGAACCGGAGCCGAGCGTGTTCTTGGCGAAGAACGCTTCCTTGACGAACGTGCCGTCGGGCTTGAATACCTGCAAGCGATCGTTCACGCGGTCGCAGACGTAGAGCAGTCGATCGACCGAGAGATCGGCGCAGTGAACCGGGTTCCGGAACTGCTGCGGCGGCGGCGCGTTCGGATCGTATCGCCCCAGATTGCCATCGTCCGGCTTGTGACCGTAGGCGCCCCAGTGGCGCTTATACGCGCCGGTCTCCGCGTCGAACACGATGACACGGTGGTTGCCGTAACCATCGGCTACATACACCTCGTTCGCCTGCTTGTCGATGAAGGTCTTTGCCGGGAGCCTGAGATTGGCGATGTCGTTGCTGCCTTTGCTCGTCGCCGGTTTCCCGATCTGCATCAGGAATTTTCCGTCCTGCGTGAACTTCAACACCATGTTGTCGTAGAAGTACCCGACGACACCGGCCTGGCTTTCGTCCTGCTGCTGGTTCCGTCCAGCGGCGGTCTCGCGCGGCTGCGCGGCCGTCGGTGGTTTGCCGCGGCCGTTGCCGGCGATCCAGACGTTGCCTTGATAGTCGACCGTGATGCCGTGATTCGAATCGGGCCAGTCATAACCGGGACCGGGTCCACCCCAGTGGCCGATCAGATTGCCGGCTGCGTCGAACTCGAGAATCGGCGGCGCCGGCGCGCAGCACTGCGCCGTCGGCGGCGTGGTTGTCGCATGGACTTCGCCAGGCTCGAGCGAGCCGGCGCGGTGAATGATCCAGACGTGATCCTGCGCGTCAACCGAGACGCCAATGGTCTGACCGAGAATCCATTTGTTCGGCAGCGGTTTGGGCCATAACGGATCGACCTCGAACCGCGGCGCTTCGACTCCCGCGGCCGCTGCCGCGGCAGCCCTGCGCGTCAGCCACGCCGATCCGGACGCCAGCGCGACGATCAACACCGCGGCGCCTGGGAGAGCGATTTTCCTGTTCATGCGTCCTCTTCTCTACTTTCCACCGCGAAGGTCGGCCTTCGCAGACGCTTCATCCTTGAGCGGGGTGACCTTGTCGGGATCGACTCGCACCATCAGATAGGTGATGTGATCGTCGATTCGGGTGAACCAGTGTCCGGTCCCTGCTGGAATGACGATCACGTCGCCAGGTTTGAGCTGATACGTGACGCCGTTGCGAATCGAAGCGGCATTGTTGCCCGGGCCGTTCAGAAGCCGGACATTTTCGTTTTCGGCGGGCCGGCGTACCGGGTTGACCAGCTCCGGACCGGTGACGAGGGTACCCGAGCCATCGATGATGTGATAGACCTCGCTGACCAGGTCGTGCTCCGCCGCCGACTGATCCGCCGGCGCAGCCAGCTTTCCGCGGTACACCAGGCCGACGTCGACATTGGACTTGCCGACGTTTACGGCGCGCATCTGCTGATCGGCGACGACGCCACCGCGCGCGATGCCGCGTGCGACAAACGCCTTCACTTCATCGCTGGCGATGTAGGTCGCCGGACAACCGGTGCAGGTCGGCTTCGTCTCCTGCGCCAAGACCACCGAACCGCGTCCCGGTGCACGGCCGGCGCCGGACGACCAGACGATCGCGAGACAGGCCACGAGTACTCGCCGGGAGACCACCGCCGCTGGTTTCGAGCCGCTGACTGCGTTCGTCACGATGCTGCTCCTTTCGGAAAACAGGATGAGCCTAACAGAACCGCTACACTGTGGTCACAGCCTCGCTGCCCTTGACGATGAGATGGCCTTCCTTTCTCGCGGCGCTCGCCGGCACGGTCGCTGTGATCGCGCCTCAGGGCCTGCCGCTGGACGTGCCGCTCCCTACCGCCACCCATACGATTTACGCTCCTGCTGGTAATTTGGTGGCGCCAAGCGACGCCAGCGAATTCGGGCTGTTGTCGCGCCTGGCTCGAGTCGGCGCGATCCCGTTTGGATTCGAAGCCGACGCGGCCGATCCGCGCCCGACAACAGGGGCACCGGTCGAAGCCCACGACGTCGCGGCGCACACCTTACGTGAAGCACTGGACGGTTTTGTCAGGATCGACCCGCGATACGAGTGGCGGGATGTGGCTGGCGTACTGGTGATGCGGACGCGCCCGGCGTGGACAACCTCGCGCGGCGCGCTGAGTCTTCCGGTCCGCGCGATCGACTGGCGCGACATCGACGAAGTCGAGGCGTTCAACCGCGTCGCGCTCCTGCTGTACCCGAACGCCGGCCATCCGCCGTTCGAAGGTGTCGCGGTCTCTCGAGCGCGTCAGTTCACCGTGCAGCTCGGTCAAGGAACGATGCTCGATCTGCTGAATGCCATCGCTCGCGCAGACGGACAGCTTGGTTGGGCGGTCGTCTACGGCGAGTCGTCTTCGACGAAACGCCTGACGCTGACGATCGGACACTACGGCAACGGTCCGAGTTACAGCTGGCCGACCCTGCCGCCTGGCGTCAGCTGATTGTCAGCAGGGCGCCGGCGGTCATCAACGCGACGCCGAGCGCAGTACGCAGTCCGATCGGCTCACCGAGAAACAAGGCCGCGAGAACAATCGTCAACGGCAGGCTCAACTTGTCGATGGGCGCGACCCGTGACGCCGGTCCGAGCTGCAGCGCGCGGAAGTACGCCAGCCACGACACGCCGGTGGCGAGCGCGGACAGGACAAGAAACAGTACCGACCGGCGCGAGATCGTCGTCAACGCACGCTGCTCGTTCAGGCCCAGCACCATCATCCAGGCAAAGATCACGACAACGACCGTCCGGATCGCGGTCGCGAGCGTGGAGGGCACGCCTTCGACGCCGATTTTCGCGAGGATGGCGGTGAACGCCGCTGCAACGGCGGAGATGCAGGCGTAGAGCAACCAGGTCATGCTCTACCTATACCTGAAGGCGCGCCTAGCGATGCTGGAATTCCGGCGAACCGAGGACAATCGCCGTCCTCAGCGTCAGCGACATCCTGGCGACCAGCGCCTCCTGCGTTCGTGTGGACAGATCGCCGCCGAGGATGGCCTGCGCGAACCGGCCGAGATCCTCGTCCGTGTGAGGCAGATCCACTTTGGCCGCGTTGGCGCCGTTGGCCGTCAACGACTGCGCGAAATTGAGCCGGCTGACCAGCGTGCCGGTATTGATCCAGACGCGCGAAAGGTCGTCGTAGCCGGTCGGCGGCTGACACTGGTAGAGCGGCTCGCCGATGTTCGAAATCGTGCCGACGAAGCTGCGCGGGTTGGTGATGGAGGCGTTGGTCGCACGCAGCGCGCTGGCGACGTACTCGAACGGCGATTTCACCTTCGCGCGGTAATCGGACCGGTCGAGGAACTCGCGTGACGTCAGGATCGTGCGCATCACCTCGCGGAGATCGCCGTCGGTCTTGCGAAAGGTTTTGGCCACGCGATCGACGAGCGCCGGCGGCGGATCGTCGGCCACGAAATGCTGCACCAGCCTGGCGGCGATGAAATGGGCCGTCGACGGATGCTTGGCGAGGATGTCGAGCACCTGCTCGCCGTCCTCGACGCCGCGCCCGGCCTTGACGGTGTGACCAAGGACACGCTTGGCGTTGTGATCGTGCTTCTTCATGTCGAAGAAGAAGCCGGAGCCGTCGTGGGGATTGCGCAGCGTCCAGCCGGTGAACGCGCGCGCGACCTCGGCGACATCGTGCTGGGTGTAGCCGCCGTCGACGCCGAGCGTGTGCAGTTCGAGCAGCTCGCGGCCGTAGTTCTCGTTGACGCCGCGCCCGGTCCCGGCGCTCATCCAGTTGTCGAGATAGAAGAGCATCGCCGGGCTATGGGCGGTCGCGCCGAGCAGATCGCGAAAGCGCCCGAGCACGCGGGGGCGAATCACGTCGCGCTCGTATTCGACGACCACGGGACGATCCTCGATCTTCCGCGCGTCGACGTTGAAGTGGTTGAACCAGAAATCGACGAGGACTTCCTGAAGCTGCCGTTCGCTGTAGACCGCACGCAGCAGCTTCTGCGCCTGGAGCTGATCGAACACGTCCTGGTTCTCGCGCTGGAACCGGATCTCCTCCTGGGTGACAGCCGCCTGCTGGATCGCGTTGATCGGTTTGTCGCCCGGAAGCGTCATCGCGGCGATCGGCTGCAAATGCCATCGCAGGTAGCGCAGCGGCGGACCGCCGGCTCTCAGCTTCTGGGTATCGGTGAACTCCTGACGCGCGACGTTCATCGGCTGGTAGTAGTCGACCGCAAACGCTCGTGGCGAGATCGTGAGTGCCTTCAGATCGGCAAGGCGCCGGTCGAGATCGGCATCAGCGATGCGATCGGGATGGAGCTGGAGCTCGATGTAGGCCTGGAGCCCGATCGCCTGGACGTGCTCGATGCTGTCCGGTCGCGGCCCGAAGGACAGACGATTCAGCAGGTGCGCAGCGGCGCGCGGATCGACGACATGGGCGCTTGCCGGGCCGGAAGGGTTCGGATTCGAGGTGCAGGCCGTAGCGCCGATGGTCAGCGCCAGGAGACAGCAGTGGACGGCCTTCATCTCTTGTTTGACTGGTCCAGCGGGCCGGAAGTTACGTGTCCGGATAGGATGATGTGACCTCAATCAGGTGCAGGAGACATCATGACCGACGGACAGATTCAGGCAAAGGCGATTATTGCGGCGGCAATCATCCAGAGCCGGGGCATCGACCCCGAAGGGCTGGCATCAACGAACAAGGACATCAGCCACAAGAAGCTCTCTCATTTGCGCGAGCTGACCGACCGCATCTACAACGCACTGGCGTCGGACGTGGCGCCCACATAATCCGAGCTCAGCCGGAACGAGTTCCGTCGCAGTATCGTCCGTGCTGCGGTACGATCGCCTTGCCGTGCCCAGGTTCACCCCGCTCGACAAACAATGGCAGCAGTTGATGGCGCTGTGCGAGAACGAATCGAAGTTCCGCAACGAAGGCGCACATCCGCGGCTGCTCAAGCTGATCGTGTCGGACATCGAGAACCTCGCATCCGACATGGGCTTCAGCCCGCGACGTATCGCCAGCCGCGATTTTCGCGCTCAGCGCGAACGCGATCGGATCGTGGGAATCATCGAAGACTGACGTCTCTGTCTTCGAAAAACGATCCTGCGGATCGTTGAAAGTCGGGCATGATACGCGCGATGACGCGCCGCTCCCTGATGGCGGTCGTGGCGATCGCGCTCGCCGCCCAATCGCGGCCGGCCGCTGAACGGCTGCCGCTGCGGAACTATCGCACCGCCGACGGCCTGCCGCACGATCGTATCAAGTCGATCTTGCGCGACTCTCGCGGCTTCCTGTGGTTTTGCACCGTTGAGGGCCTCGCGCGGTTCGACGGCGATCGCTTCACGCGCTATACGGTCGACGATGGCCTGCCGAATCAATCGGTCAACGACATCATCGAAGGCTCACCCGGCACCTATTGGATCGCGCCCAACGGTGGCGGCCTGTCGAGATTCGATGCCGACCGCGCGCGCTTCACGACGATTCCGCTGAGCGAGGGGTTCCTGCCGAATCGCGTGAATGCGGTGCAGCTCGACCGAAAAGGGCGGGTGTGGGCCGGCACTGATGACGGCCTGTTTTGGATCGATGGTCGCGCCTCGTCGCCGGCGCCCCGCCGCGAACAGCTGCCCGCCGGCGCCGGCTCGAGTATCCTTCGGCTCCTCACCGGCCGTGACGGAAGCCTCTGGATCGTCACCGGTCGCGCGCTACTCTGCCGCACTCCGGCCGGCGACTATCTCGCCTACACCGTGACCGACGAAGCGGGAATCGTGCAGGCCATCGCCGAGGACTCGAGCGGACGGATCTGGGCCGGCGGCACAAAAGGCCTGCTCGCGTTTCGGCCCCCGCCGATGGCGGCAGCCGCTCGCGGATCGTTCACGCTGGCGCTGCGTCACTCGGGCAACGAAGGCGCGATCGACCCGGCGCCCGGAACGGCAATCGTGGTCGATTCAGTCGGACCGGTGGGCGCGCTCCTCAGTGGATCGACCGGCGTGATCTGGATCGGCACCATCGCGGGCGCGCTCGTGGCCTTCGACGGAGCTCGCATCTCACGCTACGAGTCGGCGCACGGATTTACGGAGAGCCGGATCATCGCGCTCGCCGAAGATCCTGATCGCAACCTGTGGATTGGGACCTACAGCGCCGGCGCGTTTCGGCTCGCGCGCGACGGCCTCGTGAGCTATGGCCGCATCGACGGACTGCCCGACGCGTTCATCGCGGCCATTGTCGAAGATCGCGCCGGACGGCTGATCGTGGCGACCCACGACGGCGCGTTCAGCCGCTTCGATGGCCGTCGCTTCGCGCCAATCCGCCTGCCGCCGGCGCTGGGTCCGCTCGTGCGCTACAGCGGCGAGATCTGGCAGCAGTTCGTGCTGCAGGCGCGCTCGGGCGACTGGTGGCTGCGCACCGCCGCTGGCGCCTTCCATCTGCGCGACGCACGAGGTGAGCCGTCGGCGCTGGTCGAAGACTTCGGCCGCGGCGGCGCACTGGCGGACCGCGTCATCGAACGGCTCTACGAGGATCGACGCGGCCACATCTGGATCGCCGCCAGACCGCAAGCGGGCAGCAGCCTGGCGGAGTGGGATCCGGCGGGAGGCCTTCGCGTCTTTGACGCCGGCGACGGATTGCCGGCGACGGGACATCCGAGGGCGTTCGCGGAAGACCGTTACGGCGCGTTGTGGATCGGCTTCTCTGACAATGGCGGTCTGGCGCGGCGCGAAGGCGGACGGTTCCAGTTCTGGACCAAGGACGCCGGCGTCCCGGCGGGTGAAGTTCGCGCGGTATTTCGCGATCGTCGGGACCGCCTCTGGGTGGCGGCCGACGTGGGTGGCCTTCGTCTCATCACTGGCGAAAACACCGACCGTCCGCGATTCGATCCGTGGACGACGGCACAGGGGCTCGCCAGCAACAACACCCGCGCACTCGCCGACGACGACCGTGGCCGTGTCTATGTCGGCACGGAGCTGGGTGTGGATCGCATCGATCCAGACACGCGCATCGTTCGGCACTACACCACTGCCGACGGGCTCGCCAGCAACGAGGTCGACGTCGCCTCGACCACGCGCGACGGCAGCGTCTGGTTCGGCACGTATAGCGGCCTGTCGCGCCTTGTGCCCGACCACGATCACGCCGATACCCCGCCGCCGATCTGGATCTACTCGGTCCGCGTCGCCGATACACCGGTGCCGATCGACGCGCTCGGCGCCACGCGGCTGTCGCTCCCGCCGATCGAGCCGCGCGACGACCGCGTGGCGGTCGAGTTCGGCAGCCTCGAATTCGGCGCGCACGGCGCCGTTCGCTACGAGTACCGTCTCGACGGCGTCGATCGCGACTGGCAGCGTGCCCGCGATGAGCACCGCGTCACCTACGCGCGCCTCGGCGCCGGACGCTATCGCTTCCAGGTCCGCGCCGTCACCGAGTCGGGTGTGGCGAGCCTGCAGCCATCGGTCATCGACTTCTCGGTGCGTCCGCCGCTGTGGCTGCGCAGCTGGTTCCTGGGCCTCGCGGTCACGGCGATCGCGTTGGCGGCCTACGCACTACATCGCGTCCGCGTCGCACGATTGGTGGAGATCGAACGCGTGCGCCTTCGCATCGCCGTCGATCTGCACGACGACATCGGCGCCAGCCTGTCACGAATCGCGATTCTGAGCGAAGTAGCGCGGCGGCAGGCGGCCGGCGCCGGATCGAACCTCGACGCCGCGCTCGCGCGCATCGCGATGACGTCGCGTGAGGTCGTCGACTCGATGACTGACATCGTCTGGGCGATCGACCCCCACCGCGATTCGCTCGGCGATCTCACCAGACGCATGCGGCGATTCGCCAGTGACGTCCTCGCCTCCCGCGGCGTCGACCTGCAGTTCGTGGCGCCGCCCGACGGCGTGGCGCAGCACCTCGGCCACGACGTGCGGCGGCAACTGCTGCTCGTGCTCAAGGAGTCGGTCAACAACATCGGCCGCCATGCCGGCTGCTCACAGACGTTGATCGAGCTGCGCGCATCGAGCGACGCAATCACGCTGGTGGTGCGCGACAACGGCTGCGGCTTCGACGCTGCCGCCTCGGCGGCGGGTCACGGGCTCGCCAGCATGCGCCAGCGCGTGGCCGGGCTCGGCGGAACGATCGAGATTCGCTCGAACCCCGGCAAAGGGACGGAGGTAGCGGTCACGGTCCCGAGCCGCGCGCGGCTGTCACTCGACTACCTGCGCAGGTAGTGGCCGGGGCCGCTCAGGCCGAGTAGGCTAGCCACGTGCCCGATCCGATCCGCGTGGCAGTCATCGAAGACGCCGGCGAAATCCGCGACGGCCTCGTCGCGCTGATCGGCGGCACACCGGGCTTCGTCTGCGCCGGCGCCTACGACCGCATGGAGCCGGCGCTCGCCGGCATCGATCGTCAACCGCCCGATGTCGTTCTGATCGATCTCGGTCTGCCAGGCATGTCCGGCACCGAGGGCATTCGCATCCTCAAACAGCGGCATCCGGGCCTCGCGCTCGTCGTGCTGACGATCTACGACGATGACGATCGGATTTTCCAGGCGCTGTGCGGCGGAGCATGCGGCTATCTGTTGAAGAAAACACCGCCCGAGCGGCTCGTGGACGGCATTCGCGACGCGATGGCCGGCGGCTCGCCGGTGTCGCCCGAGGTCGCTCGCCGCATGATCGCCTTGTTCCGCGATTTCCATCCGCGACAACGGTCCGACAACGAGCTGACACCGCATGAGGTGCGGGTGCTGCGTCTGCTCGTCGACGGTCACAACTACAAGACCGCTGCGGTCGAGCTGAACGTCAGCGTCAACACAATCGCGTTTCACATGAAGCAGATCTACGAAAAACTGCACGTGCATTCCAAGTCGGAAGCTGTCGCCAAGGCGCTCCGTCACAAAATCGTTTCCTGATCACATTTCTGACGCGCCACGTGCGCGCGATTCCTACCCACACAGGTGGTGACGCCTTCCGCGTGCGGGCCCACACTCGCTGGGTCCCACAAGGAGGCATCGATGAATCGAGCACGTATCGTCGCAGTCGGACTCGCCGTCGCGTTCGCCATCACGTTCGCTGTTGGCGATGGCGTCGCGCATCTCAAGGCGTTCAACCCACAACCCGATCCGCCCCGCTTCGGCATGGTTGGGATCGCGGAGGGTCAGACCGCACGCTTGAACCTGGTCAACCTTCTCTCGCCTGATCCGTCGACTCTGCCGCCAGGTCCCTGTCGCGCGGAGCTGCAGTTCCTCGACGGCGACGGCAACGTCGTCGCGTCACGCGGCGTTCAGCTGACAGCCGGGCACGCGGCGTTCCTCGACTTCACGCCGTCGTTCGTGCCAGTCAGCACCAACGGCGACGCCGTCGCTCCGTTGCGGGCTGAGATCCGCGCCAACGTCGCGCTCGGGGTCGCCGGACTCCCGCCTGGTCCGTGTCGCGCGACGCTCGAGATTTTCGACAACGCGACAGCGCGGACGACGGTCTTCGTGCCATCCGGACCCCGCGCTTGTCCGGGCAATTCTCCGGGTTTGCCGCCCGATCCGTGTGTCGTGGGCAGTCAGGACCCAAACGGGCAGTAGCGCACGTGCAGGCGAGCGGCTGCTCCTGCCGCTCGCCTGAGAGGCGAAAACCATGAAATGACTCAACGCGCCCGAACGGTCTCAGAGCACCGAGGCTCTACATCAGCACCGAGGGGCGCGGATTCTGGTTGCAGACGCTCGAACGGACGGTCTCGAACTAGGCTGCGGTCTCGCGCGTCGCCTCGTCTTCGGCCTCGCGCTGTTCGGCGCGATGTTCATTCTCCAGTGGCTGCATCAGCCCGACACCAGCTTCGGTCGGATCGTGCGCCTCGTGTTCCTGTCGCTCAACGGAATACGGCTGGCGTTCAGCATCATCGCAATGGGCGTACGTCATCGCACCTCGCGGCGGGTGAAGCCGTCATACCTTTTCCGCGAATCAGCGTGCCGCGATGCAACGCTACGCAGACAACATGGGCTGGAGGGTGACCGTCATCGAGGACGACTCGCATCGGCTCGTGGACAACGCCGCCGCCGGCGCGTTTGACCTGGCCTTATGCTGGCGGACCAGCGAACTTCGAGACGCGGAGTTCCTGCTCGAACGGTTCGCCGCTTACGGCATTGAACTACTGGCAGTGGCGCAGAGCTGTTCCGCGTTGCCGGAATGAGAAACGCAACGACCTGACCCTTTTCGAGCCGGCGGGTGACAGAATATCGCCCGACCATTCAGGAGTGGCCGGCCACCATCACAAACGGAGGACGTGGTGCCAGAGCGAAACATCATCGTGAACATTGCGATGAGCGCCGATGGCTTCGTCGCACGGACCGATGGCAATCTTGATTGGCTGACAAGTCGGCCCGCGCCAAAGGGCTTCTACGGTCTGACGGCGTTTGCGCGCTCAATCGATGTCAAATTCCTCGGACGGAAGACGTTCGATCTGAGCGTCAAGATGGGCGCGCACTTCAGCACTGGTGACGTGCACTACATCTTTTCTCGAAGCCCCGCGCCAGCGTCCGTGCCCGCCGGCTGCGAGTTCGTCAACGAGCCAATCACTGGTTTTGCAAGGCGCCTTCGCCAGCAAGCCGGCAAGAATATCTGGCTGATGGGTGGCGGAGACATCATTGGGGCATTCCTGGACGCGGAAGCGATTGGTGAATTCATCATCAGTGTCGTGCCGATATTCATCGGCGAAGGCGTTCCGCTCATCGCCCCACGACACCGCAACGTTCCCCTCCGCTTGCGCTCGTCTCAGCAATTCCCAGACGGCGTTGTCCAGCTACATTACGACGTGCAGACCGCGTGATGTGTGGCGCAGTGACCTTGTTCAGCCATCATGCGCTCCAGGAAAGGTGGTTGATGCATCGCTCACTGGTTGTGAGGAACCGTGACGATAGCTGTCGTCGATCCGATCGCGCCATCTGCCGTCTGTGCGCTGATCGTGATCGTGTATTTGCGTCCGTTCCGGTCGCCTCCCCTTCGTGACGCCAGCAGTTGAACGTTGAAGGAGAACGTGCCGTCGTCGCCGATTGCAATCGATCCCTGCGGCTGGACCTGTCCGTACTCGTCCTGCACAACGTATCTCGCGGAGGTCAGGTTCAGCGAGCAGCCGGACGCGATAATCGAGCCGGACAGTGACACCGGGATCGTCCTGCCATTCGGCGGCCACAGGGTCGTAGGCGCAGCGGCCGCCGTAACGATCGGCGCGCTGCTGCGGCACGGCGAACTGTTCAGCAGAATCGCCATCAAGTTGTTTCCTACGGCGACCGCGAGATCAGGCCTGCCGTCCCCATTCAAATCGGCGGCGACGACTGACAGCGCGTCGCCAGGTATCGCATACGTCTCCGGTGGCTGAAGGGTCCCGTCACCGTTTCCGAGCAGGACGCCGACCACTCCTGCCGCGTTGGCCACGATGAGATCGAGCTTGGAGTCGCCGTTGACATCGGCAATCGTGTCGACCCACGCCAACCGCGAACCAGTGTCGTAGAGCACAGTGGAGCCGAAGGTTCCGTCGCCGTTGCCGAGAAGGACACCAGTGGTGCTGTCCGCGTAGTTCGCGATGGCGAGATCGAGCGCGCCGTCCCCGTTGAGATCGCCGAGGACCACAGAGTTCGCCCAACCGCCCGCCGACACGCCAGAGTCATAGATTGTCGGCGAGATCTGGAATGTGCCGTCGCCGTTGCCGAGAAGGACCCGCGCAATCCCGCGCGAGAGGGCGCCGCCGTTGGTTCCGGCTCCAGAGGCAACCACGTCGGGGCGGCCATCGCCGTTGACGTCGCCGACCGCCAGGGAATACATGTTCATGCTGCCAAGCAGCGACAGCGTCGGGACCTGGAAGGTACCGTCACCCTTGCCGAGAAGAATTGCGACGGCGCCGTTGAAGGGAGCAGCCACCACCGCCAGCAGGTCCGGTTTGCCGTCTCCATTCACGTCTGCGATCGCGATCTGCGCCGACGAGCTGCCGCCGAGGTTCACGGCAACGGCCGGCGCGAACGTTCCGTCGCCGCGACCAAGCAGCACGCCGGCAGTCGTGAACGAGCATGTGCCGCTCACCCACACACAGAAGTTCCCGACGATGATGTCCGGCGCGCCGTCGCCGTTGAGATCCGCGACAGCCACTGAAACGGCGTCGTTGCCTCCGCTGTCGTAGGTGACGGGCGTGCCAAACGTGCCGTCGCCGTTTCCGAGCAGAACACTGACGAGCCCGTTGGTCAGGTTTGCGCCGCCCGGGTTGTTCTGGACAGCGACGACGAGGTCCGGTTTGCCGTCGCGATTGACATCGGCAACGGCCGCCGACTCCGTCGCTGAGCCGCCGGTGTCTACGAACGTCGGCATATGAAAGATCGGCGGCGGCGCCGCTTGGCTCGCGTGAGGTATGAGCGAGAAGGACAGAGTAACCAGGACGATCAGCCAGGTCCGAAGAACGATCATGACAGAAGAGCTGCAGGACATCGGACCTCCTAAACTCAATTGCGACGATATCGACGACCGACCAGACGTGATTGGCGACGAACGTCAGGCGTGTCGGTCCAGCGTGGCGTGGTCGTCAAGTTTCGAAACGGGACGAGTGCGCAGCCATCTCCCTGCTCGCTTCAACGAATAGGCCCACGTCAGTAGGAGCGGCAATCGAGCGGCGGCGAAGGCCATTGCCGAATCGGTCATGGCACCGGTGCGCTGGTGAAGCGACGTGAAATGACCGGCTGCCGACTGAAAGTCGCGGTCGATGATGGCCTGCTTCGCCTGCGCCATCAGCCGGCGTTCCTCGAATCGGTCGAGGCGTCGGTCAATTTCTGAGGCTTCGACCGAGTCATCAAGAACCAATCGCCGGAGCTTCTTCAGGGGTCGTTGAATGCCGAGCAGCATCTGCGCTTCATTGGCGGACATGCTGTCTGTCCGTCGGCGGTAATACGCGAGCGGCGTCGCGTTGAAGAGAATCCCCACACCCTGGGCGGCGGCGCGCAACCAGAAATCGTAATCCTCATTCCCGTACATGGTCGCGTCGAACCCGCCGAGTTGTTCCCAGACGCGACGACGAAAGACGGACATGATGGACACGGAGTCCTCGATGCGAATGAGCGTCAGGAGCGATACGGGATGAAGACCGGGTCTCACCGTCTTCCAGACGGTCCGGTCGAGTTCTCCGCCCAGGTTGATGGCGTTGGCGGAGACGACATCCATGTCCGGATGGTCGTGCAAGACCTGCAACTGCGCCGCGAGATAGCCGGGCGTCCAGAGGTCGTCGCTGTCCAGCAGCGCAAAGTACGTGCCCTGCGCCGCAGCCATGGCTGCATTGCGTGCAGCAGAAACTCCCTGCCTCTGTTGACGAAGTAACCGAATCCTGGGGTCTCGGTCCTCGAAGTGCTGCGCGATCCTCACCGTCGCATCTGTCGAACCGTCATCCACGATGAGAATCTCGAAGTCACGGACCGTCTGTGCCAACGCGGACTCGAGCGTTTGCTCTAGGTAATACTCCGCGTTGTAGGCGGGCACAATGATGCTCACTGCAGGAAATGATTTCCCGTTCCTGTCCATCTGTGGGTCCTCAGATGGCGTTTTTGACGCACGATTCGGCACTTCAACAGTCTCCCGGCGTATTAGCGCAAAGGCGCTGCCGGAATCGGTCCTGGCCTGACGCCGACATCATTCATCGCCTGTTCATAAACTAATGGGGCGCATCCCGAAGGACACCAATCAGTGGAGAGACCCTGAACGGCCTGGACCGGGTCGCTCTCCTGACCCTGTCTACGCCAGCCGATTCAGGATCGAGGCCTCTGATCGCTTGTGCTCAGGTCCTCCGTGAGCGGATGCAGGTAGCGCTGGATGGTCGTGATTTGCGTGTGGCCGATCACCATCGAGGTCCGCACGATGTGGCCGCCGCGGCGGAGCTAGTTGGTCGCGAAGGCGTGCCGCAAGGTAGTCGAAATCGAGGTTGGTCGGCGCAAGGTGAGCGCTTCGTCGATGCGAAGACCCGCGTCCAATAACAGGCACACGAGGGCGTGCACGGGCAGCGATTTCAGCGGCGCAGAAGGCCCACTGGGCGAGCGCCTGATCTACTCCCTGTGACCTGATCCGATCCGGTGGGCATCTTCCAAGAGGGGGATACGATGTCGCGACCATGGCGGACAGGAAGACCGGACGGACTCGGCGGAACTGGAGGACTACAAGGCAGGAGCCGTGCGACTGGTTCACTCAATCCGAGAGAATGTAATGACTCTCGCGTCGGCGGCGTAGCGTCTCACGCGCTCGAATCGTTCAACGCGCCAGTGGACGCCTTGCCGCTACTCTACGCGGTCAGACTTCGGGCTACGGTGTGCGCGGGCCTTTGGGCCGTGGCATGTCGGCAGCAATGGTCCGCTCTGCCGATGTCGAGCGAGCGGTCACGTCCATGTTGACCGTGGACTGGCGCGCATCGGGCGCGAGTTCGTCCAACGGAATGACGAACGATGGACGTTCGATGGCGATGGGTTCCGCCCAGCCTTCCGCCAGAAAGAGCATTCCGAGCGTGGTGCCCACGTCGTAGGTGGAGCCCGGCTGAAACTGTTCGAGTGACATCCCGTCAATACTCGGTGCCTTTGGTTTCTGTAGCACTCTGATACGCAAACGTCACCTGTTCAGTCGAAAAGGTCGAGGCGAAGCAATCATGCTGCCATCAATACAGCGGACTATCGCCCCCCTCCGCGTTGGGAGTGACGTCCGCAAAGTTCGCGCTTCTCAGTCACATGACGGGAAGATGAATCACCCAACCGGTTGTCCGCATCAGTCAACCCACGGTCTTGCTGTTTCTACCGGCACAAGACACCGATAATCACATCGGCCATGCCTCTCACCGACCGATTGTCGCGGGTTCTTGTCGTGGACGACGAAGAACGGATACGCGCTTTTGCGGGCCGCGTGCTCCGCGAGGCCGGCTACGACGTGGTGCTCGCGCCCGATGGCCCTGCGGCATTGACAACCGTGGCACAGCAGGGTCCGTTTGACCTGTTCCTGGTTGACGTGATGATGCCAGTGATGCGTGGCGACGAACTCGCTCGGCAGCTTCGTCACGCCGACCCGGACGTGAAGGTGTTGTATTTCACTGGCTACAGTGACCGCTTGTTCAAAGACAAATCGACGCTTTGGGAAAACGAAGCGTTCATCGAGAAACCCGTCACACCCAAGGCGCTGCTTGAAGCCGTGTCGTTGTTGGTCTTCGGACATACCCAGGGTCCACGACCACTCGCGCCATGAGCGAGTGACGCGACTCGATTGCGTCAGCGATTTGCAGGTGGAGGCACCTGATGTTTTGAGTCGGTTGGTCACCACCGCCACCGTGTCGACAGCATTTCGCGTCAATGTTCACGACGAGGACCGGCGAGCCGAGCCATGACTCACCAACGGCATCAGAAATCCGAGTCGCTCCTGCAGCAGATGGAGACCACGGAGGCTATTGAGTTGGTCCCAGCTGGTCCCTTCGCGTAAGGGAAACAGTCGCTCGGTTCGCGGGCATTGTTTCATCCGCACTTGGTCATACCGGAACAGCGTCTTGCGGAGTTCGAACGAAAACGGGATGCGGCGCTCTTTCCGGCCCTTACCGAACACCGTGAGAGGAGATTGTCGAAGTCGAGGTCACCGCGTTTCGGACGTCAGCGCTTCCCCGATGCGACGACCCGCGTCCAATAACAAGCAAACGATGGCGTGCAGACGCCACTGGTCGAACCGCTTCGGCTTGACGGTGGGCAGCAAGCGCATCTGCTGATCGGTCAGGGTTTCGATGAGACGCTTCTCGAACTTCAGCGGGGCCAGCGCGACGACGTCGGAGGGGTGACCCTCCTCGTGCAGCCATCGACAAAAGGTATTGAGCGCCTTGATGTAGGTGTTGCAGAAAATCGGTTTGACGTCGCGCTGACGCAGCGACACGATGAACTGTTGGAGCGACGCTTTCGTCAGCGGCGGGTCGGCGCCAAGCGTGTGCTGCAGGGCTTTGAACGCGGTCTCATACCATTCGATGGTGCTCGGCGTGACGTTCTTCAGATAGCGGCGTTGGGCGAGAAATTCCTGAAACAGCGCGGACGTAGACAGAGGGTCCACAAGGCTCCTTGAGCCTCTGTCGTGTCAGGTGTTTTTCGCGGTAACTCCTTGCGCAGCAAGGGAGTCTGGTGCGCCTTGCAGGACTCGAACCTGCGACCTCCTGGTTCGTAGCCAGACGCTCTATCCAACTGAGCTAAAGGCGCGTCGTGAGGGCGGACGAAACCCTGATCTTAGACGGTTCAGTTAACGCTGGTCAAGACGCTCCACGAACAAGCGATCGTCACCCAGCAGCGCGTCGAGCCGCACCGCCAGCTCGCGGGCCGAGCGACAGTCGTGCGGATCGAGTCTGGTCGTCGCCGCTCCGCGCTGCGCCAGCCACGAAAATACCAGCGCCGAATCTCCGTCGCGGGCCGGCAGGCCGACCGAGCGCTTGAAGAACGCCTTGATCCGGCGCGAATGGACGCCGAGATCGGCGCCGTTTTTCCTGGTGCGCTGAATCATCCACGCGCCGTCCGCGCGCGCCGCGAGCAACTCCACCGAGTCGGCCTCGATCGACGGCAGCACCAGCAGCACGGCCCGAATCAGCGCGCGTGGAATAGCGCGAGCATCGAGCGCCGGCTGTCCCACCTGCACGTTCACCGGCGGCCGCAGTTCGCGAATCAACGCCGCTTCGCGCAGCAGCGCCTCGATCTCGGAGCCGACTTGGTGCCACTCGACGGACGCGGCACGCGACATGTCCGCTTTCAGCGCTCGCCAGCGCCGTTCGGCGAAGTGCGTACGCAGGCGCCGCCGCAGGTTAATCGCCTTGCCGACGTACAGAACTCGCCCACCCTCGTCGCGCAACACGTAGACGCCGGGAGTGCTCGGAGCATCGCGGCAGATCCGCTCGCCGGCCTGGAGCCACGCGTCGCGCCGATCCTCGACGACAAGAGCTTGAGCGACGAGTTTGCGCGCCAGTTCAACCGGGGCGCCGCGGATTCCGAGGACTTCCGCGACCAGGAGCTGGTGGTCCGGCGCGTCGCCCATTTCGGCGAGGCGAGCGAGTAGTCTGTCTCGAAGCATCTCGCAGGTCAGCCATCAGCCATCAGCCATCAGCCCTCAGCCCTCAGCCATCTCGACGCTCGTCATGGGCGCGGGCGGTCGAGACCCTCGCCCGCCCGAAGTTGTGGCGACAGCGTGATCGGCAGGCGGCCGCTGATGGCCGCCTCGCCTTCGATCGCACGGGCCGCGGCGCGCTCGGCCTGATCATAGAAATCGTAAGTGAGCAGCACGGTGGGTAACTCCGGCACGAACGACGCCACATAGGGGTTGCCGAAAAACGTGGTGATGAGCGGCGTGCCCGCCCGTTCAGTGATACGCACCAGGTCTTTCAACAGCTTGACCAGGTCGGGCGGAAGATCCAGCCGCCCGCTGCCAGACGAGGCGCGCACGAAGACCGCGACGATCACCGCTCCGTAGCGCGGCGCGACGGCGCGCACGAGGTCGAGCTCCGCCATCGGTGTGTGGTCGGACACTTCGATGGACGTCAGCTGCGGCCACCGTTTTTTCAGCTCCGGAATCAGGCTGCGGCTCGGTGCGGCAATCTGCCACCCGCCTGGGTAGTCGAGCACAGACAGATACAGGACCGGCGTCTCCCGCGCCGCAGTCAGCGGCACCTGCCGATGGTCGTCCTTGACCAGCGTGACGGCGTGTTCGAAGGCTTCGGCGGCGATCGCCGCGTGCGCGCGGCCGCCGACCTTTGCCGCCACCGTTTCGAGGTCGACCGTACGCTGCACGTGCAGACCGACTGACGCTTTGGCGCGAAGCACACGCGTCACCGACGCGTCGAGCGCGTCCTGACTGAGTCGGCCGGCTGCGACCGCGGCCTTCAAGCCGTCGAACGCGGCGATCGGGTCGGGCGAGTGGAGCACCTGATCCGCACCAGCCAGGACGGCGCGAACCGCGGCCTCGCCCGGCGTCGCAATTCTGGTGATGGCGTCCATCGACATCGAATCGGTGTAGATCAACCCCGAGAATCCCAAATCGCGCCGCAGCAGACCACCGAGAATCGGCCGGCTGAAGGTCGCTGGAGTCGCCGGCGCCGGATCCAGCGCAGGCAACTCGATGTGTGCGGCCATCACCGCCGGCGTGCCGGCTTCGATGCCGCGGCGGAACGGCACCAGCTCCAGTGACTGCAATCGCGATCGGTCGAAGGTGACAATCGGCAGGCCGAGGTGACTGTCGACGTCGGTGTCGCCGTGTCCGGGGAAGTGCTTGACCGTCGCGATCATGCCGCCCTCACGCGCACCGGCGATGTAAGCCTCGACCAGGGCCGCGACCCGAATCGGATCCTCGCCGTAGGAGCGGGTGTTGATCACCGGGTTGCGCGGGTTGTTGTTCACGTCCGCGATCGGCGCGAAATTGACATGGACGCCGAGCGCCCGCGACTCGAGCGCGGTAATGCGCGCCTCTTCCCGTACCAGCCGCCGATCGTCGCCGGCCGAAATGGCGCCCATGCCCATCTGTCGTGGAAACGACGTCGCGCCGGTGATTCGGAAACCCGCGCCGGTCTCGAAGTCGGCGGTGTTGAGCAGCGGGACGCGCGCCAGCGCCTGAAGCCGGTTGAACAGCGAGGCCGCTTCGAGCGGCTGGCCGAGGATCACGCTGCCGTAGTTGGCGTCGAGCAGCACTGGCGGCGCCGGAATCGTCGCGCCGAACACGTGAAAGCCGCCGACGTGGTAGTCGCGCGCCAGCCGCGCCAGCATGTCGAACGTATCGCTGTCGGTGCTGAGGAAGTTCGAGTCGAACGACGGAACGATGAGCTGGCCGATTTTTTCGTCTGGCGTCAGTCGCGCGAACGTCTGCTCGACCCAATGCTCGCCCGCCTTGTCGAGTGCGAACGGGTCACGGGCTGCAGTCTGAACAGGAAAGCCGATGACCAGGCCGGCGATCGTCGCGGTGATCGTCGCCGCGGCGCCGCACCAGCGCATCAGAGATCGGCGCGAGTGCGACCGCCGCTGATGCGGGCATCGGCTGAGCATCGGCGAATCGTAGCATGCGCCGCGCGCTACAATGGCGCGGAATGAGCCAGGACGAACACAAGGCGCACGCACCGCGATCGGTTCGCTGTTTCGTGATCACGGTCAGCGACACCCGTACCGACGACAACGACACCGGCGGCCGCGCGATCGCCGATTTGCTGACCGCGGCAGGTCACGAGGTTGCCGGACGCACGATCGTCAGGGACGATCCGGAAGTGGTGCGCGGAACGATCGAACGTCAGCTGGCCCATCCCGACGTCCAGGCGATCATCCTGACCGGCGGAACCGGAATCACGTCGCGCGACAGCACCTACGAAGTGGTGTCGACGCTGCTGCAGAAGCGAATCGACGGCTTCGGCGAACTGTTTCGGCGGCTCAGTTACGACGAGATCGGCCCGGCCGCGATGATGAGCCGGGCCTGTGCCGGACTGGTGGCCGGCCACATCGTGATTTCACTGCCGGGATCAGAAGGCGCCGTGCGGCTGGCGATGGCGAAGCTGCTGCTCCCCGAGCTCGGACATCTGGTCGAACAGGCCACGCGCTGACGGCAGGCGCTTGAAAGCCCCGCGCTACGATCACGTCCGCGCACTGACATCCGAAGCCGAAGCCGATCCCACATGAGACCATTCACATCGACCATCTCGCTCGACGAAGCCCGGCGCCGGCTCGACGCGGCCGTCCGCCCGATCGAGCGCACGGAGCGCGTTCGACTCGAAACGGCGGTTGGCCGCGTGGCTGCGAGCGACGTCACGTCGCCGATTGACGTGCCGCCGTTCTCCCGGTCGGCCATGGACGGCTACGCCGTCATGGCCGGCGACATCGAACGCGCGACGCCGGCGACGCCAATCGCGCTGCGCCTGCTCGATCGCATCTACTCCGGACAGCTGTCCTCGGCACAGGTCGTCCGCGGCGCGTGCGCGGAGATTGCCACCGGCGCGCCGCTGCCGGCCGGTGCAGACGCGGTCGTGATGGTCGAGGACACAACACCCGGCGTTGACGGCCGGATTCAGATCCTGGCTGCGGTGGCCGCGGGCCAGAATGTCGGCCGCCGCGGCGGCGATATTTCCGCGGGCGATCGCATCCTGTCGGCGGGCGACGTCCTGTCAGCGAGCCGGGTCGGCGCGCTCGCCGCCGTCGGACACTCGACGGTCCATGTGTACGCGCAGCCGCGCGTGGCGATTCTCTCGACCGGCAACGAAGTCGTCGAGCCCGGCAGTCCGTTGCCCGCCGGCCACATCTAC
Organism: Vicinamibacterales bacterium; assembly: GCA_036497895.1. Lineage (GTDB taxonomy): Bacteria > Acidobacteriota > Vicinamibacteria > Vicinamibacterales > CAVVIG01 > CAVQFC01. The sequence continues at coordinate 42,686 of DASXIR010000336.1, forward strand.
GACGTCAACCGCTTCACGCTCGGAGCGGTCGTCGCCACACACGGCGGCGTGGCTGCGCCGATGCCGCCGGCGCAGGACACGGTCGAAGCGCTGGTCGCGGCTCTCGATGCCTGCGGCGAGGCCGAACTGATTGTGTTCTCGGGTGGAAGCTCGGTCGGCGAACGCGACCTGGTCGTCGATGCCATCGCCGCGCGCGGCGAGATGATCTTTCACGGGATCGCCGTCAGGCCCGGCAAGCCGACCGCATTCGCCATCGTCTCCGGCACGCCATTCTTTGGGATGCCGGGGAATCCGACGTCATGTCTCTCGAACGCCTACGTCCTGCTGGTGCCGTTCCTGCGTCAACTCGCACGCCTGCCGCCGCACCTGCCGCGGCGCGTCCGCGTGCCGCTCGGACGCCGCATTGCTTCCGCGGTCAACCGGCACCAGTTCTATACGGTCCGATTGAACGACGGTGTCGCGTGGCCGGCCTTCAAAGGATCGGGCGACATCACCAGCCTGTCGCAGGCCGACGGCTACATCGAAATCCCCGCCGATGCGAACAGCGTCGAGGAGGGATCGCCGGTCGAGGTGACGCTGTTCTAGTCAGACGCCGGTTCAACGCCGTCCGATTCGCCGTTCGTATTCCAGTTCGAGCACGTCAGCCGTGTGGAGGTCGAAGCCGACCGCGGTCCGGGGATAGGCGCCGCGAAACTCGCTGTGACAGCGGTAGCAGACCGTGACCTCCCCAAGGCGCCCGTACACCACCAAATCAATCAGCGTCGCAGCGCCCAGGATGCTGTAGGCGATCAGGTCGCGGCCGAACCAGTAGAAGCCGGCACTGATCAATGCACCGACGATCACCAGGCCGAGACCGATTTTGGGATCGAAATCTTTGCGCAGGTAAAAATCCGGACCGCCGCAGACCGGACACCGGTCGACTGCTGAATCGCCGCGAACGCCGTCGCTCCACGTCAGCGGGATGTCGAGGCCGCAGCCACCGCATTTGATCGCCGCCGGTGCGGCGGACGCGCTGACCGGCAGGCCGGCATCACACTTCGGGCACTTCGCAACAATGTCCACGTCGGTCGAATTATGACACGCGTTATTCCGCGACACTGCTCGCGGAGCCTGGAGTGTCCGGCTTCAGCCGGACTGTCTCCACAATCGAACTATTTTCCCGGAAAAAACGCTGGCAGAGGGAGATCGCGCATGGTGTGCAGGCCTGGCTCGGCCGCCAGCACTTTTGGAATCGAGTTGACCGTGATCGAAGCGGTGGCGATGTCGCCGTGGATGCCGCCGGCGATCTTCGACGAGATGTTCGGCAATCCCTCGATGTCCACCGAATCGTACGATTCCGGCGCGCCGAGGTACGCCTCCATATGCAGGCGAATCACCGGCTCGTTCTTCCGGTACCCAACGCCGTCCTGGATGATGCCGCAGACATAACCGGGATCGACAGCGAGGAACTCACTCGAAATCGTCACCTGGGCCAGCTTTGGCTGGATGTCGTCGGTGATGCGGTCGAGCCGCCACCCCATCGCGTCCGCGATCATCGCAATCGACTCGGTCAACCCGACGTGCCGCACGCTGCCGTCATCGACTTTCTTCTGGAACTGTTCGGTGGTGAGACCGGCGCCGATCTTCTGCTGGAACGGCAGGCGGCGGATCCGTGCGTCCTGGATGCGGTTGATGACGATGCGGTCGACGCGCTCGCAGACGGCGGTCAACGCGATCGGCAGTGCGTCCATCGCGAAGCCGGGGTTCACGCCGGTGCCGAGCACCGCGACCTTGGCCTTCTTCGCCATCGCGTGAATTTGCCGTGCCTGACGGACGTGGGTGTAACTCGGGTACGACAGCTCCTCGGTGGTCGAGACGATCGCTGTCCTGGTCTTGAGGATGCCCTCGATTTGCGGCAGCACTTTCTTGATTGACGAACTGGTGCAAAGCACCACGACGTCGGGCTTCGACGACTTCAGCGCCTTCGCCGCGTCGCCCGAGACCTTGACGCCGATGCGCTTGGGCAGACCGACGATGTCACCGAGGTCGCGGCCGATCTTCGCCGGGTCGATGTCGATGGCGCCGACGATTTTGAAACCGGAACGCGCGGCGACCTGCTTCGCGATCGCCGCACCAATCGGGCCGAGCCCGAAGTGCACCACTCGAATGTTTGGCATAGCCCCGGGATTATAGCCCGAGCGTCGAGCGAGGCTGTAGTGGGCGTCCGCCCCGCGATCCGCACAGTGATAGGATGCCGCGATGAGTCAGCCGGGAAAGCTCACGCGTGAGCACGTGATCTGGGCGTACCGCCTGCTGCTCGACCGCGATCCCGAAAACGAGGACGTCATCGGCCCGAAGCTCGCGGGCTCCCGCAATACCGCCGAACTCCGTCACCATCTCGTCACGTCGGCCGAGTTTCGCGACAAGAACCCCGACTTCGCACACACCAACGACTCGACCGTCGTCATCAAGGAGATCGCGCCGGGAGTCAGGCTGCTGATCGATCTGTCAGATCACGTCATCGGCCTCAACATCCTGCGCGGCCGCTACGAGCAGGACGAAATCGGCATGGTCCGCGCACTGTTGAAGCCGGGCGACGTCGCGATCGACGTTGGCGGACACATCGGATTTTTCACCATGGAGATGGCCGGTGCCGTCGGTCCCACGGGCCGTGTCTACGCGTTCGAGCCGCTTGATACCAACGCGAACCTGCTCGAGCGATCGATTGCGGAAAACGGGTTCGAGGACCGCGTGATCTTTCAACGCGCGGCGGTGGGCGCCGCGACAGGCACTGCCACCCTGACCTTTCCGCTCGAGACGCTCAATTCCGGTGGCGCCTACCTGCTGCGGGACGGCACCGCAGCACTCGCCGGCAACGAGCGCCGTGAGGTGCCCGTGGTCGCGCTCGACGCGGTCGAGCTCCGCCGGCCGGTTCGCTTCATCAAGATGGACGTCGAAGGCGCCGAACCGCTGGTTCTGCGCGGCGCGGACCGTCTGCTCCGCGAGGACAAGCCGATCATTCTCTCGGAGCTGCATCCGACGCAATTGCAGCGCGCGTCTGGCATGACCGCCGAAGCGTTTCTCGCCCAGATCGCATCGGCCGGCTATCGCGCTCATCGAGTCGAGGGCGGCGCGGTCGGCGCCAGGCTCGAACACGCGCCGGACGAGGCGCTCGTCTCGATCGTGCTCACTCCGAATCACTGACATGCGTTCGACACTTCTTCTGGTGCTCGTCGCGGTTTTCGGTTCGGCGACGTCAGCCTCGACGCAATCCACCGACTCGACGACAGCGGCGAGGTCTCCGCGTAACGCCAACTACGTCATCACGGCGCGACTCGACCCCGTGGCACGCACGATCTCCGGCTCCGAGGTCGTCACCTGGCGGAACATTACTTCCAGGCCGGCTACCGACCTTCAATTCCACCTCTACTGGAACGCGTGGAAGAACACGCGCAGCACGTTCATGCGCGAACGGGCGCTCGCTTCGGGCGGCGCCTCGAACGAGGACCGTCACCGCCGCGCTGACGAATGGGGCCGCATCGACGTCTCGTCGATCCGAATCGGCGGCCGCGATCTGTCCTCCACCAAACGCTTCGTGGCACCAGACGATGGCAACGCCGATGACGAGACGGTGATGATGGTGCCGCTCGATCGGGCCGTCGAACCAGGGTCCACGATCAATGTCGAGATCGCGTGGACTGCGCACGTGCCCCGCACGTTCGAGCGCACCGGCGTGATCGGCAACTTCTTCTTCATCGCACAGTGGTTCCCGAAGCTGGGCGTCCTTCAGGAGGAGGGCTGGAACTGTCACCAGTTTCACGCCGGCACCGAGTTCTTCTCCGACTACGGCATCTACGACGTGTCGTTGACGGTCCCGACCGGCTGGCCGCTCGGCGCCACCGGAGTGCGCCGTTCGCTCACAGACGGCCGTGCGTCGGGTTCGACGACCCATCGCTACTACCAGGAAGACGTCCACGATTTTGTCTGGACGACCAGCCCTGACTACCTCGAGCGAACGGCGCGCTTCGAGCATCCGACGCTGCCACCGGTCGAGATGCGACTGCTGCTTCAGCCGGAACACGCCGATCAGGCCGAGCGCCATTTCGATGCAACCCGCACGACCCTGAAGTACTACGGCGAATGGTACGGACCGTACCCGTACGGCCACATCACGATCGTGGATCCCGCGTTCCAGAGCGACGCCGGCGGCATGGAGTACCCGACCCTGTTCACGGCCGGCACCCGCTGGCTGGCCCCGCCTCGGGTGACCACGCCCGAAGGCGTGACGGTCCATGAGGCCGGCCACCAGTTCTGGTACGGCATCGTCGGCAACAACGAGTTCGAGGATGCGTGGATGGACGAAGGGTTCAACACCTTCTCGACCGCCAGGGCGATTGCGCAGGTCTACGATCCCAATCCACTGGCGCTTCGCTACTTCGGCGGCTTCATTCCGTGGGTGGTCAAGGACATTCTCATCAGCCGCGAGACCGACGGCAACCGGCTGCGCGGCTACCGGCACGACGCAAAAAGCGACGTGCCATCCACACCAACCTATCGATATTTCCCGTCAACCGGCGGCAGCATCACCTACAACAAGACCGCGCTGTGGCTCAACACCATGGAGCGCTGGCTGGGATGGCCGACGCTCCAGCGGGTGATGTCCACGTATTTCGAGCGCTGGAAGTTCGCGCACCCGAAACCGGCGGACTACTTCGCCGTCGTCAATTCGGTGACCAACCGCGATCTCGGGTGGTTCTTCGATCAGGTCTATCGCAGCTCCAACGTCTTCGATTACGGCGTGCAGGATCTGAAGAGCACGCGCGAGGGCGATCATTTCCGGACCAGCGTCGTGGTTCGGCGATACGGCGAAGCGCTGTTTCCGGTGGACGTGGCCGTCACCTTCCGCGATGGCGAACGCAGCGTCGAACACTGGGACGGCCAGGATCGGTGGAAGGAATACGTTTACGATCGATCGGCACAGGCGCTGACGGCACAGGTCGATCCCGAGCGGGTGCTGTTGCTCGACGTCAACTACACCAACAACTCGCGAACGCTCGAGCCGAAAGGCGATGCCGCGGCGACCAAATGGTCGATGACGTGGATGGTCTGGCTGCAGGACAACCTGCTCTCGTGGGTGAGCCTGCTATGACAGCGTGGCGCGACGGCATGCGGCGGGTGAACCGTGCGCCGGCGATCCTCCTCGGGGTCTGGGTATTGACACTCCTCGTCAGCGTTCCGCTGGCGGCGGCGGTCCGCGCGATGCTCGCCGATCACCTGGGTGCAAGCCTGGCGGCGGAGTCGGCCGCGAGCGGCATGAACTACGACTGGATGCAGGAATTCGGCGACCAGGCCACCGGGCTTGGCGTCACGTTCAGGCCGACGATCATCGGGTTCGGTGCGGTGCTCGACAACCTCAGCGCCTTTCTCGACAACAGCGCGCGGCCGATCGTCATCGTCGGAGCGGCGTCGGCGTACATCGTGCTCTGGATATTTCTCGAAGGCGGCAT
>DASXIR010000337.1:0-7065 GCA_036497895.1 Vicinamibacterales bacterium
GACGAACTGGAACGATTGAACCGTCTGCGGAACGCCGTCCTCTTCGAGCGCGAAGTCGTCTGCCGTCAACGCCGCCATCAGCTCGCCATGGCGATCGACCACGGTGACGTCGACGCGGACCAGGTTGGCCTCGGCGCGGAACACCGGCGGCGGTTGTGGCGGTTGCTGCCCGGGCTGTTGTGCCGGCGCTGGAGCGGTCGGCGGTGTCGATGGTTGTTGCCCGGCGGTCTGTTGTGTCGCGAGGACTGTGACGGCGGCGACGACCGCCATCCCGGCAATTGCAGCCAGACGCATGATTGGATCATACCGCGCGGTCCGGCGTCTCGCGAACATGTGTTCTTGCCCATCGACCGGGCCGGCCGCCGGATGTGAACCACAGAGACGCCAGGACACTGAGTTGCTCGATTCGACGGCCCGCCGCAACGCGGCGATCGGTTCGCCTGAAGTTACGGCCAGCAATGCTGGCCGTGGCCGTCGAATCGATCGTTGACGTCTCGCAGCGTCGGAGTGATCTCCGAACCGCTGTGACTCGGTGCCTCAGTGGTGATGCAATTCAAAAGGTCAGGCTGGCATCGACAGCGACGCGCGTACCCGCGCCGATGCCGTGCGCGACGGCGAGGCGGAGCCGAAAGAATGCCGCCGACACCCACACGCTGCCGCCATAGTCCTGCTTGAACTTCTGGTCCGCGAGTCGTGCGCCGTAATCCCACACGGTGCCGCCATCGGTGAAAGCACTGACGCCGAGTTTGCCGATGTGCAGCGGCGAGGTCAGTGGCACAATCAGCTCGCCAGTCAGCGCCACGAGATTGTCTCCCACCGCGCTGCCGGCCGAGAAACCTCGCAGGTTCGACGTGCCGCCCAGCAGCGGCTGCAGGTACGGCGGCATCGCCTGAGCCGAGGTCACTGATTGAGCGCGAACCGCCAGGATGCTCTGTCCGACGAGGCCGAGATAGCCGCGGGTGTCGAGCTCGGTTTGATTGGCGCCGAAGCCGAGGTGATTCCACCGCGCTTTTGCGTAGACCGCATTGCGGGCGAGCATTGGATCGAGGCGCGTATCCCAGATCACGTCCGCACCGACATCGCCATAGCTGTTGGTCAGGGTGCCGAACGATACGTGCTGCCATCCACCGTCAACGCCGACTCTCAGATGCGGAACCACCGTGCGTTCGCCGCGCGCCCAGAAGTGATCGCGGTTGTCGTCGAGCTCGTAGAACGGGTTGGTTCTTCCGGTGATGGCCGCGCCGGCGGTGATGCGATCGACCGGTCCGCGCTCGAGCGTTTTATCCAGTTCGATCGCGGCCTGCTTCTGTCCGCCCCAGGTCAGCGGAAACGACAGCCGGCTGTGGGCGCCGAGCGGATCGGGCCGGGCGAATTCGGCGCCGTAGGTAAATCCATAGCCGTCCTCGAAGCTCAGGATCGGCAGGAACAGCAGCTTCGGGCCGTGGCTTTTGACCGCCCGCACGGGGTGATCGTCATCGCCGGTCGTCTCGATATGGACCGCGCCTTCGTCGACGATGACGACCAGGACGATTTGGGTGGGATCGGAGATGGACGCGAAGCGCTTCAGCACCTCGACGTGCTCGAAACGCCTGGTCGCGCGTAGTCGCGCCGCAACGTCGTCCACTGTGGTGGCTTCGACCGGCATTCCGACCTCGACGCCGGTGAGGTGTCGGATTTCTTCGTCAGGCGTGGCGGTGTTGCCGTGGACCTGAATCGCGGTGATGGTTTCGGTTTGTGACGGAGTGGCGGCCGCTGCGCCAGCCGGCGCCAGCAGCGCAACCACGAGCATCGCCCACGGCGTCACGGTTATTTGACGCCGACTTTGCTGGTGACGTCGGGCTGACGGTAGTCGTGGTATTCGAGGCCGTAGCGCATGTCGAACTCGCCGACGGCCAGCGTCAGCGCCAGCGAGACGTTCAGGCCGCTCGGCAGCCACACGTCCGGAAACGGCTGCGTCATCGTCATCGACGCCTTGACGTCGTTGATCTGGACCAGCCACTGCGCCGGAAGGAAGTCGAGCGCGACGTTGTCGAAGGTGTACTTGATGATTTGGTGCGCGGTGGGTTCGACCCACAACGTGACCAGCGAGACCTTGTTCATCAGCCGCTGGAATTCCGCGTCGCGGGCCTTGTCGGCAGTGGTCGGGCCTTCGGCGCTGTGGCGGCGGTCGGTGCCCCCGAACATTTTCGCCGGGTAGTACTCGATGCGCAGCGTGTCCCGTCCATCGACCGTCTCATGGCCGACCAGCGCGTATTTACCCTCTTCGAACTTGAAGCGAAGGAAATACGCCGAGGATATGAACTGCGGCTCGCGGGACTGGCGAATCAGGCCGTCGAGGTCGCGTGGTGTATCGGCCGCCGCGAGCTCGAGGTCGCCGGTCTGGCCGCGCCCACCGCGCTTGTCGCGTGCCTGGACGCGGCGGAGATAGTCCGCCTCGAACTTTCGGCGGTCCGGCTCGCTGATCTGGACGCCGTTGAACTTGAGCGGACTTCGCACAAAGAAGCCGTCCCGGATATACCAGGTGTATTCGCGCCGTTCGCCCCAGATCGGCACGTGGCCCGGACCGCGCAGGTCGATCTCTTCGCGCTCGTCGAGCACGTACTGCTGAAGCTTCTTCCAGTTGTCGTCGCGACGAGCGAGCACGTCGCGCATGAAAGCGTCGAGGTCGGTTTGCGCAGCCGGAACGGCGGTCCAGGCAGCCAGCGCCAGAGTGGCGGTGAGGAGGGTTGCGACCAGGTATGACGGACGCATGGCTCAGAGTATCAGACGGGGTGACAGGTGCTAAGGTTCTGAGGCGGCGGGTCCCTGGCCTGCGACTTGCTGAGGAGTTGCGCATGAGCACAGTTCTTCTGGTCACGAGCTTGTTGGCTGCGGTTGTGACCGCCCCCGAAATGCCGGTGAAAGTCACGAAAGTGACGCCGGCGGCTCAAGGCAGCCGCATTCAGCTGACGAACGTCAGCGAGCGGGGCGTGACCGCCTGGGCTGTGGCGACCTCGACGACCTCAGGCGATCGCACCCATCGTGAAGTCGCGACCGCCGACGGCTACCTCAGTGAACTGACTCACGGGCTGCCTGGCGCATCGGCGCAACTCGAGCGTCTGGCGCCGGGCGAAGTGCGCGAGATTGCGGTCGGCACGATACCCGCGGGCGCGACCGTCGAAATCGTCGCCGCGGTGATGGACGATGCGACGGCGGTGGGGGACGAGACAGTGATCGCGTCCATCTTCGCGCATCGCGTGAAAGAGCGGGATGCGCTTCGCGCCGTCGTGGACAGCTTCAACGCCGTGCTGCCGTCGCAACAAGGCCCTGAGGCGCTGGCCGCCCTGCGCGAGCGCTTCAGCGCGCTCGCGCAACGCGACGACTCGGTGCCATGCCGCGCAGCGCTGGACGCCGTGCAGAATTACTCGAGCAAGACCAGCGCGGACGACATCAACCAGTCACTGCGCGCCTACGCGGCGTTCGTCACGAAGCAATACGAGCTGGCGGTCAAACACGCGACGCGCAGGCCCGGCTAAGCTTGACGCTACAGGTCCGGCTAAAGCCGGACACTACAACGCTCCTCACGTCGCACCTCGCACCTCGCACCTCGCACCCCGCACCTCGTACCCTTTACGGCTACCACCCAATGGGCTTTCCAGCCAGCTGCTGGTCGAGCCATGCGGAGAGCGGCGCGAAGTAGTCCAGAATCGCGGTCGCGTCCATCTGCTTCGAACCGGTCAGCGCATCGAGCGCCTCGGGCCACGGCCGCGACGCTCCCAGCGAGAGCATCGTGTTCAGCCGTTCGCCGGCGGCTTTGCTTTCGTAGATCGAGCACCGGTTGAGCGGGAGTGTGCAGCCGGCGGTCTTCGCGAGCGCCCGATGAAACTGGAACTGCAAGATGTCCGCGAGGAAGTAACGCGTGTAGGGCGTGTTGTCCGGCACGTGGTATTTGGCCCCGGCGTCGAAGAACTCCTCGCCGCGAGGTGAAGGCGGCGCGACGCCCTGGTACTTCAGCCGCAGCGCCCACCACGCCTTGTTGTAGTCGGCCGGCGTTATTTCACCGGAGAACACTTTCCAGCGCCATTGGTCCACCATCAGCCCGAACGGCAGGAACGCGATTTTGTCCAGCGCCCGGGTCATCAGCAGACCGATGTCACGCGACGTGTCCGGCGCCTGACTCAGGAGGCCGATCCTGACGAGATATTCCGGAGTGACCGACAAGGCAATGGTGTCGCCGATCGCTTCGTGAAAGCCGTCGTTGGCGCTGTCGCGGAACAGCACCGGCTGTCCCTTGTAGGCGCGCTGATAGAAGTTGTGTCCCAGTTCGTGATGAATCGTGGTGAAGTCCTCAGCCGTCGGCTCAATGCACATCTTGATGCGCAGGTCGTCCAGGTAGTCGATGTCCCAGGCGTTCGCGTGACACACGACCTCGCGGTCCCTGGGACGCACGAACAGCGATCGTTCGAAGAACGTTTTCGGCAGCGGCGCAAACCCCAGCGACGTGTAGAAATGCTCGCCGGTCCGTACCATCTCGAGCGCCGTCATGCTGCGCTTCTTCAGGATGTCCGACAGTGAGTAGCCCGGGTCCGCGTCCGGTGGCGCGACCAGCGGGTAGACGTTCGACCAGTCCTGCGCCCAGATGTTGCCGAGCAGATGCGCCGGAATCGGACCGCTGGCCGGGACGAGGTCACCGTATTTTTCGCGGAGCTTCAGCCGCATGTAGGCGTGGAGCTTCAGGTAGAGCGGGCGCACCTGGTCCCAGAGCCGATCGAGCTCGGTGCTGAAGGCATCGGCCGGCATGTCGTAGCGGCTCCGCCACATCGCGCCGGTGTCGGCAAAGCCAAGTTCCTTCGCGCCCTTGTTCGACAGCTCCACAAAACGCTGATAGTCCTTGCGCATCGGCGGCGAAATCGTGTGCCAGCCTTCCCAGGCGGCGCGGATCGCGGCTTCGTCGCCAGGCATCGAGATGATTCGCGACACCTCGTCGATGTTGCGGCAGGTGTCCGGGCGGGCCGGATCGGGGCACCATTTCCCCTTGCCGTACGTGGACTCGAGCCGCGCCATGATCTTCGAGAGCTCGTCGGATTCCTTCGGATCCGACGGCGAGGCCAGCACCAGCGACACCTTCAGCAAGTTCAGTTGGCGGCGCTCCGAAGGCGAGACCTCCACCTTGTCGTACTTCGTCGCCTCTTTCGCAAAGCGCGCGCCGGCATCGTTCGCCGCCTGGTTGCCCCGCGCGGCGATGGCTTCGGTGTCGTCGGTGATGAAGTTCTGCTGCACCCAGCCGGCCTGGCCTTGCTCGATGCCAAGCTTCAGCGTCGTCTCGTTGGCGGTGGCCAGAAAAGCCGAAGCCGCCGCGGGTGTCGGGGCTGAAGGTGAGGGCGCCTGCACGGCGCAACCGACGAGGACTGTCGAAGCCGCAAGCGGCAGAAGACTCCTGATCGTCATGGTTTAAATTATAGGTTCCATGCGTATCGGCATCGACCTCGGCGGCACGAAGATCGAAGCGCTCGCGCTGGCTGAGGATGGCCGCGAACAAGCGCGGCAGCGGATCATCACGCCGCGAGGCGACTATCAACAGACGTTGCAGGCGATCGTCGATCTGGTCCGCATTCTGGAAGCCGAGCTGGGTGAGACCGGCACCGTCGGGGTTGGTATTCCCGGGACGATTTCTCAGTCGACGGGTCTGGTAAAGAACGCCAACTCGACCTGGCTGATCGGCCGGCCACTCGGTGAGGATCTGCCGTCGCTGCTCGGTCGGCCGGTTCGCTTCGGTAACGACGCCAACTGCTTCGCGCTGTCGGAGGCGACCGATGGCGCGGCATCAGGCGTTCAGGTTGTGTTCGGCGTGATTGTCGGTACCGGCACCGGCGGTGGCGTGGTCGTCAACGGCCGCGTCGTCGTGGGGGCGAACGCGATTGGTGGCGAATGGGGTCACAACCCGCTGCCGGCGCCGCGAGACGACGAGCGGCCAGGTCCGCACTGCTATTGCGGGAGATATGGCTGCGTCGAAACGTTCCTGTCCGGACCAGGACTCGTGCTCGATTACGCAGCGTCCGGCGGCGGCGAGAGGACAGCCGCCCAGATCGCTGCTCGAGCTGCTGCTGGTGAGGCCCTCGCGGAGGCCGCACTGATCCGTTACGAGGATCGCATGGCCCGGGCGCTCGCCGCCATTGTCAATGTGCTCGATCCTGACGTCATCGTGTTGGGCGGTGGGCTGTCGAAGATGGCGCGGCTGTACGAATCAGTGCCGCGGTTGTGGCGGCCGCACATTTTCTCCGATACGGTGCGCACGCGGCTCGTTCCCGCGAAGCACGGCGATTCGAGCGGCGTGCGCGGCGCCGCGTGGCTCTGGGACTGAGTCGGCCGCACAGGGATATACTGCCCGCGGCAGGCCGAGCAAGCTCGGCCTCTACGGTAGACCGTAGGGGCGGAGCTTGCTACGCCCGTTAACAGGAGGCTGGTCATGATGCGTCTTCCACGCTGGCAGGTCATTCGTTTCGCGTTCGCACTCGCCATGGTGTTCGGGCTCAGCTCGGTTCGAACGGTTCGCGCGGCGGCCGATCTGAATCCGAAGGCGATCACCATCACACTGCCGAAGGATATTCAGTGGCGCAAGGGACGAGGATCGGAGAGCTTCGTCATTTCCGGCGATCCGTCGAAGCCGGGCATGTACGTGACGCTGCAGAAGTGGCTGCCGCACAACAACAGCCGTCCGCACTTTCATCCCAACGATCGTTTCATCACCGTGCTGTCTGGCACGTGGTGGGTGAATACCGGCGCCAAATACGATCCCGACGGCATGAAACCGGTGCCTGCCGGCAGCCTCGTGACCCACTTCGGCAAGGAGATCCATTACGACGGCGCCAGGGACGAGGAATGCGTGCTCGAGATCGTCGGCATGGGTCCGGCGACGTCGACGGACGCGGAAGAGAAATAGGCGCTCACGGAGACATTTGAGGATCTGAGGACTTAAGGATCTGAGGATAGATTTTGAGGATCTGAGAGCCTGCGAATGAAGCGCACCTGAGCGCGCTCTGAGATTCTTAGAAAAATCCTCAGGTGCTTAAATCCTCAATTCCTGAA
>DASXIR010000338.1:0-2954 GCA_036497895.1 Vicinamibacterales bacterium
CGGAATGTTGATCGTCGCGAGTGTCGGCGCGTAACCGCGGCTATCGACGAGGAACTGCTGCTGCCGGCCGGCGATCGCCATCAGGTAGGCCTGCGCTTCGGCGCGACGCGACTTGCGCATGTGGTCGCGGTAGCTCGGCAGCGCGAGAGCGACCAGCAGGGCGATGATCGCGATGACGATGATCAGCTCGATCAACGTGAACCCGCGAGGACGCACGAAGCGGGCGGCGCGCTTCGGCGATGCCGCCTTCCGGTGCTGCAACATCGAAACGGAAACGAGCGACAGGACGATCGCCGCGAGGTTGAACGGATCGGTGAACATGTGCTGCAGGTGTGTAAAGGGGGGTCCAGCCGGCACGTGCGCCATTTCCCATACCTTTTTCGGTCGGAACGTTCCGGGCATTAGGGGCTCTCGTTGCGGCGGCGTCGGGCGCGAGAACGAAGTCACGACCTCTCCTGTGTACGACGATGAACGGTGTCTGTTGGCCGACAGGCGCGCTGCTCTCGCGTTTTTGCGAACGCTTCGGTCGACGGCGGTCGCACTATGCCCGCCGGGATTGCCCCGCGCGCGGAGAAAAGCGTGATCGACGCAGCGCATTTCCAGGTGCCGCGACCGAGAGGCGCTGCCGCGCCGACCAACGGCGATGAGCTAGCCGTTCGGAGACGGCGCCGCGGCGTCGCGCTTACAAAGCGCCGGTCATCCGAATCACGTATGTAGCGAGGACGATGTTTACGTAGCCGACCGACGGTCCGCGATCGACGCGTGCCAGACATAACGGGGGCTCTCGTAGAAGGCCGGCGATTGGAAGGTGTGCGACGACCGCAGCACGATCACGCAGCCCTTGCTCCTGGCGTGGGCCTCCGCGCTCCAAGGGACGTGCGGCCAACCCGGCCCGCGGCGGTCCCACACCCTACGAATTGAGGACAGCGGCGCGGATCAGGCGACGTTGCTAACGATTTATATGGTATATACCGTTTGGTCCGCGTTCCCCTGGGAATGCGGTTCGCCGTCGCATTACCGGAGCCATCGATGCACTCCGTTCGATCGCACTCGCAGTTCGCACCAACCGCGTTGGGCGCACTGATGGATCCGGCGTTTCTCCGGCGCGCGTGGGATGACGCCGACCTCGCCCGTCCACCAGCAGCGCAGCCGTCCCCGCCGGCTGGAACGTGGCTTCTGCCGGTGTCGCTCTACGACGTCTGCACACACGCCTGGCGCGCAATCCGCCAGCGCTAGACCAGTTCGACGGGCCCCTCACCCGTCCGGCAACTTCGCCGGACCTCAGCGGATCCGGGCGAAGGCGATGCGATCGATGAGATCGTCCTCTGCGTCGTGCCGGGTCTGTTCGCGAACGATGGTCACGAGCCCCCGTTCTGCCATCGCCTTGAGCTCGCGCGCAACGCTGTCGTATACGTAGGGGTTCTCGAGACCGGTCCCTGCGGGATCGAGTTCGGTCAGTTCGCCAGGCGCGGAATCAAGATAGATCGCGTGGACGAGACTTTGCATGCCGCACTCCTGTTTGTGCTTGATGGGACTCGGCCATCCTATCGCCGCGCCTCGCCAATTCAAGCACTCACGCGAGCGCGGTTTTGGTTCTTGTCCACAGCCGCTGTGGACAAGGCTGTGAACAAGAATCGACGTAGCGAGCGAGCACTCTCCCGCTGATCCCATCTGCTCTTTCCGCTCGCCTCCGCGCCGGTACGAGCGCGGATCGATCGGCGTCGGAAAACAAAACGCGGATCATTTCGGGTGGTTCGCCATCCGTGCGCCGGTGGCGAACGGATTGCGGCGATCAGCCTTCGACTCGCCGCCCCTCAGCGGGCTCGTTCACCGCCAACGTGGACAACCCTGTGCGGAACTGGTCTTCGCGGGCGCGGATGCGAGCAGGCGCGCGCCCGAGGTCTGGAATGCTCGCTCGCCGAGCACCTTATGATGTCCTCGGCCGTTAGTCTGCAAAGGTATAAATGATATGCATCATTTGGGGTTGAGCCGTCCATCGTCTCATGGCCTCGTCTAAGGCTGCAGGCAACTCGGCTTCAGTGGCCGGGAAGCGAGCGCGCACCGCGGGGACCGTCGCACGGCCGAGCCGGACGAGCCGGAAGGTCGTGCGCGCTGCGCAAGGAGGGCCGCGCTCCGCCGATGCATCCCAGGGCGTCACGGACGCCGAACCCTCGCAGCCGCGGGCGAAGCTCGTTCGCGACAGCTTCACCATGCCCAAGCCGGAGTATTCGGTTCTCGCGGAGCTGAAGCTGCGTGCATCCCGCCTCGGCCGGCCCACGAAGAAGGGCGAGTTGCTTCGGGCCGGTGTCGCGGCATTGCGCCTGATGCCGAACCCTGCCTTCCTGGCCGCGCTGTCTGCCGTTCCGATCCTCAAGCCGGGTCGGCCAAGGAACGGCACTGCCGCGGTCGAGCCGCCGGTGACCCCAAAAGGAAAGAAACGGCGCAAGCTCGCCTAGCGCAACGGAATCGGCGGCTGCTTCGATCGCGCGGGTGATGACGCTTGGCGAATAACGACCTCCCTGAACAAGATCCGCTCGACCTCGCCGGGTCCGACGACGAGCCGGCTTTCTTGCCGAGCACACGGGACGCGACCCGGATCGACGACGTTCGCATCAGCGCGGTCCGGCCGCTCATCTCCCCGGCGCTCCTGCACGAGGACCTGCCGGCTTCACCGGCGGTACGCGAGCTGGTCGCGCGCACTCGCATCGCCATCGCCGAGGTGCTGAACGGCCACGACGACCGTCTGCTGGTCGTCGTCGGCCCCTGCTCCATCCACGACCATGATGAAGCGCTCGAGTACGCGAGGCACCTGAAGGCAGCCGCCGACGGCCTCACCGGCGAGCTGATCGTCGTCATGCGAACCTACTTCGAGAAGCCGCGGACGACCGTCGGCTGGAAGGGCTACATCAACGATCCGCTGCTGGATGGGTCGTTTCGGATCAACGACGGGCTGC
>DASXIR010000339.1:0-12794 GCA_036497895.1 Vicinamibacterales bacterium
ACACACGCCGCGACCGGACCACGGGCCCGTTGTGGTGCGTTGGTACTATACCTGCCGGCTCTGCTGCTGACAACAGGATCCGTCAGCGGAAATCGCCGGGGTTAGGGGTGGATGATGGCGACGGTGAAGGCTGACGAAACGGTCATGCTGCCGGTGTCGTAAATCTGCGCGCAGTAGGTGCCGACGGGCTCATTGACGGCGATCTGAGCGGTTGTCGAGGGTAGTGCAGAGGTCGTGAACGTTGCCAGCGAGCACCCCGACACGCCGGTCGGCGTGCCGATGCCCAAGCCTACGCCGCCGGGCGGCACCGAGCTCATCGCCGACAACGTCAGCGTGACCGCTCCCGCGCTGGCGACGCTGAACGTGACGACACTCGATCCGCCGACGCCCAGGGTCCCGGAAAACGATGATCCTCCCGAGGTCGCTGTGGTCGAAGTGGAGGTTGAAGTCGAGTTGGAATCGCTCGAGGTCAGCTTGTCGAGGATTCCGCAGCCGACCATTGGCGCTGAAACCACGGCGAGGACCAACGCTGTGATCAGAGGTTTGTTACGCAATGCGTCCTTTCGGTTCGCCGGAGACCTGTGCAAGGCTGGGGCCCGACCGGACAGATAACAAACGCCGACGTGAACAGGCCACGCCGGCGTCAGTATCACTGATCCGACTTACAGATTTTGGTCCGAATTACAGATCTGTCAAGTCCGGAACTACTTCACTCCCTTGACGTACTGCTGATAGGCCTTGACCCAGTCCTTCTTGATGGCGTCCTGCGCCGCCTTCAGCGTGATGCTCTTGTCGCACACCATCGAGTGCAGCTTGGCATCGAGCTCTTTCTTCTGATCTGGTCCCATGTCCTTGTTCGCGGGCAAAGGCCAGAGGTTCTCGACGTCGTTGGTGCCGCCTAGCGAGATCGGGATGAGGTGATCGAGGTCGCCGGTGAAATCCTCAGGCCGCTTGCCGTAGCGCTCGAGGGCCTGGTCGTGCTGCCACTTGGCCATCGGCTTCACCGAGGCTTCGAAGTCAGCCGCGCAGACCTGCGCCTCGTTGGCCTTGCCCTTGGCGCCGGGTGTCTGAAACGAGTTGGGAAGCTGCGCCGACGCGAATGAAGGAACGCAGATGAGAGCCGCCACCGCTAAAAATCCGAACCGAACCGTCCGCACTGCCATGATGAAATCCTCCCCTGGGGGCTTGTGAAAGAGTGCACTAGTGACTATTTTATTCATACCGGCCTCAATCGCGCGTAATAAAAGCAGAGGAATGCCGTTAGCGGCCGAGGAGGGTCAGCAGGCCCGTGGTCAGCCACGGGATGTAGGTGATCACGAGCACGCCAAGGCCGAGAATGCCCATCATCGGCAGCGCCGCAACGCAGACCTCGAGCACCGGTCGCTTGAACCGGTACGACGCCAGGAAGATGTTCAGGCCGACCAGAGGCGTCAGGAACCCGAGTTCGAGGTTGGCGATGAAGATGATCCCGAGGTGCACCGGGTGGATTCCGAACGCCGCACCCAGCGGCACGATCAACGGCACCACGACCACAATCGCGGCGAAAATCTCCATCAACCAGCCGACCACCAGGAGAAATACGTTCAGCACCAGCAGGAACATCAGCCGCGACGTGATGTTGCCCCTGGCCCAGTCGAGCAGTTTCGCCGGCACCTGCGCACCGACCAGATAGTTGGTCAGGCCGACCGCAACGCCGAGAATGATCAGCACGCCGCCGATGACGGTGACGCACTCGCTGAACGCCCTCAGCAATGCGCGGCCGGTCAGATCGCGGTGAATCAGGGTCTGCACGACCAGCGCGTACATCGCGGTCAGCGCTGACGCTTCGACGGCGGTCGCCAGGCCGCTGAACATCGCCACCAGCACCAGCGCCGGCATCGCCAGCTCCCACTTCGCCGCCCACGTCGCGCGCCAGGCTTCGGCCGCCTGGAACGGATAGCGTCCCGCGCCCGACACAATACCCTCGCGGACGCCCCAGGCGGCGACCATCGAGGTCAGGAGAATGCCGGGCAGGATGCCGCCGATAAAAATGTCCTCGATCGGCACCTGCGCGACGACCGCGTAGAGGATTAGCGGGAGCGCCGGCGGCAGCAGCAGACCGAGCGACCCAGACGCGGTCAACAGACCGAGCGAGAACTTCTCTCGATAACCGTCCCGGAGGAGCGCCGGAAACAGCACGCCGCCGAGCGCCAGAATCGTCACGCCGGATCCGCCGGTGAACACGGTAAAGAACGAACACAGCACCGCGCACACCACCGCGGTGCCGCCGGGAATCCAGCCGAAGTAGGCGCGGAACACGCGCAGCAAACGCTCTGACGCTCTGCCCTCGGCCAGTAGAAATCCAGCCAGCGTGAACAACGGAATCGCCGCCAGCGTCGGCGACACGCTGAGCGAGTAGGTCTCGATCAGAATCGTCGCCGGCGTGGTGCCGTCGTGCATGAACAGCAGCGCCGCCGTGCCGCCGAGGATCGCAAACAACGGCGTGCCCACGATCGCCGCGGCGATGACGACGATGAAGCCGAACCAGAGGCTATGACCCTGGAGAATCGACGGGACGGAGAGAAACAGAGCGCCGGCAAACAGTCCGAGTGACGCGAGGCCGCGATCGACGATTCGCGCGTAGGGGCCGACCTTGGTCGGCCCGGGCGGAGCAAGCTCCGCCCCCACGCTGATCATTCCAGGCGGAACAAGCTCGGCCCCGACGCCGGCCGTCGGCGGCAGCCCGACGCGCCACACCAGTCGAACCGCAATCAGCAGAAAGGCGATCGGCAGAACACTCTGCGCCGCCCACGACGGAATGCCCGCGCCGATGGTCGTCCCCGCCTGACGCTCGATGTCGGCCATCTGAAAGCCGCCATACGCCAGCACCAGTGCCGAACAGGCGCCGAACGCGGCGGCGAGAATGTCGGCCGAACGCCGCCAGATGCCCGGCGGGATGAAGGTGCCGGTGGCCAGCGCCAGCAGCTTGCCGTCGCGCGCCGCGATCGCCGCGCCGAGAAAACCGACCCACAGCGTGAGGTGCTGGACGATGGGACCGGAGGCGGGAATGCCTTGACCGAACGCGCGCCGCCAGATGATTTCGAGCAGCGGCAGAATGACCATCGCCAGCAGCGCCAGCGACGAGAAAGCGTCCTCGATCAGGACGAGCGCGCGTTTCACTGCCCGGGCTGAGCGGTCTTGTGCTGCTTGCGGAACTCGTCGCGGGCTTTCATGGCGAGATCGAAGATGTCCGGCGGCACCATGTCGCCCCGCATCGTCTTTGCGAGGCTATCGAGCTGCGTCCGCCACTCCGGTCCGGTCGCCTTGGTGATGGTCAGACCTCGCTTGGTCATCGCGGCGATGGCGTCGGCATCCTGTTTCGGCACGTCGACACGCAGTTTCGCCGCGACGGTATCGGCCGAGGCCAGCAGCTTCGGTCGATCCGCGGCCGGAATCGCGTTCCAGGCCTTGGCCGTGATCACGGTGGCGCCGATCACCGGTCCCAGCCCTAGTTCGAGCATGTACGGCGTCTGACGATCCCACTGAAACAACATCGCCGCCAGCGGAGTTGTCGGCAGTCCCTCCAGCATGCCGGTGGTCAGACCGGTGAGGATGTCGGTCATCGCCATCGCACGCGGTTCGAAGCCGTTCGCCTTGAACCACTGGACCATGCGATCGTTGCCGGCCGACGTCCACAGCTTGACGTGCTTCAAATCGTCGACCGACTGCACCGGCTTTTTCGTGAACACCTGGGTCCAGCCGCCATGGCCCCAGTTGAGCAGGACAAAGCCTTTGGCCTCGACCCGTTTGCGAATGACCGGCGTGAGCTTGTCCGTGACGTAGTTGAGTTCGTCGTAGGAATCGAAGAAGAACGGCAGGTCGAACACGTTGAAGGCCGGATCGATGCCGCCCAGGCCGACGGCGGTGAACGCGGCTGCCTGGAGCGCGTCGAGCCGCATCTTGCGCAGCACCGTCGATTCGTCGCCCTGCGAGCCGCCGGGATACACCGTGACCGTCACGCGGCCGCCGGTCGCATCCTTCCACTCGTCGCCCATCTGCTTCAGGCCCTTGTCCCAGATCGAGCCTTGAGGTACGACGGTCGCGAGCTTGACGCTCTGCGCGCTGGCGGAGCCCGCCAGCGCGCAGAGGACGAATCCTGCCGCTACTGCTTGACGCGCTTGGCCGACCACTCTAATTGACCCAATCCCGTGATGTCTGCCTTGCCGTTGACGATTGAGTCTCCGTCGAGGTCGCCGGTCATCTCAACGGTGAGATCGCCCTGCGGCGTCTGAGCAACGATGGACAGTTTGACAGCGTTGCCGGCAAGCGATCCGGTGAGCGGCACTTCGCCCATCTGGCTTCCGAAGGTGCCGGTGAGCTTGCCGCCGTTGTCGGTGATGGTGGTGTTGGCCGGGAAATCGCCCTGCGGCGTGCGCAGCATCACGTCCCATTTGCCATTCATGCCGGTCGCGGACGCGGCGGCGGACGCCGCCGGCGCGGCGGCCGCTGGTGCAGCGGCGGCAGCCGGAGCGGCGCTGGCGGCGCCGCTGCGCTTCGCGCTCCACTCGCCCTCGCCGAAGTCACCGAATTTCGCCGTGCCGGCGATCGATCCGCCATCGACCTTGCCGTTCAGCGTGATGTCGAGCGACATGCCCTGAACCGGGACCGAGAAGCCAAACACCAGATCGCTGCCGGTGATCGTCCCGCCGTCGAAGGGCAGTTCTCCCATCGGCGACTTCATGGTGCCGGAGACCTTTCCCCCGTCCTGCTTGAAGGTCACCTGCATGGTGTTGGCGCCCTGTGGCGTGTTGAGCGTGACATCCCAGTCGCCCGTCACGTTGGTCTGCGCGAAGGCGGGTGCTGCGACGAGCACCAGGAACGCGAACAGCGTGAGTCGTGTGCGAGTCATAAATTTCGGCTCCTGAAAGAGTGATGGCCTAACGCCGGTCGTCGCCGTCGCCGGTGCGACGCGCGGTCAAGGGTCCTTCGCCGACATCACCGAGCTTCGCGGTACCCGTGATGAGATTGCCTTCGAGCTTCCCCTTCATCGTGATCTCGAGCATCTTGCCGTCTTCCGGCACCTGCCAGATCACGGTCACCTGATCGTCGGTCAGGCGACCGTCGATTGGATACTCGCCGAATTCGTCGATCGCATGCCCGGTCAGTCGCGTGCCGGACTGGTTGATGGTCATGTTCACGAAGGTCTGGCCCAGGGGCGTGACGAAATCGACCCGCCAGGACCCGGCCACCGAGTGTTGCGCAGCGAGCGTCGCCGAAAAGGCCACCACGGCCAGACACAGGAGCGAGGCGACGACATGCTTTCGGATCATGGAGGGCATTTTACTTCCGGGCCACCGGTTCCGCGCCGCCAAAGATCGCTTCCATGACAAATGCGCGGTACGACGCCCGGGCACGGGCAAATGCTGCGCCGCCTGACTCCATCAGACGCGCCACGGCGACGCCAGGTTCCAGGAGGTCCGCGCCGATACCGCCGAGGCCTGATTCGGCCAGCCGACACTGGACCGAGTCCACCGCGTCCCGGTCCGCCCGTGCATGGCATACGAGCATCGTCGCAAGATGTGTCGCCTCGTTCGCAACCCACCGGCGGGTCACCTGGCGGTCCAAGGGGTCCAGAGCATAACGCTCCAGATAGACGAGGGACGAATCCGTCCGGACGCTCAGCTCGTGTGCGAGCGACGCGAACCTCCACCTTTCATTGCGACCGACTCGCCCAGCCATCAGCGCGTCGGTCCAATAGAGGCGGCTGCTCGGCGCGAGTCGCAGGTCGAAATGCTGATCGAGACGCGAACCGGTGAAAGGAATCACCGGGTCCCATTGGCAACGCAGCTCGGCGTCATCGTCCACGCGGTAATGGTGACGCACCGCTGCGGCACGGTCCAATCCGTCGGGATGCACCTGAAGCGCCGACTGCGATGCCATCACCACGGTCGCGCCCGGGCCGACGTGGATCGACTGCAGGAGTGTGTCACCACCGAATATGCCCGGCCCCGCACAAACGATGATGACGTAGGCGGCACCGTCGAGGTCGAAGACACCGCCGGTACGGAACGGCGGCTCGGCATAGGAGTGCGTCAGCACGGTTCGACCACCACGCTGTTCGAATCGCATCTCGAGGCGCGCCGTGCGGCCCACAACGCCTGGCTGGCGGGAATCCGCAACTGGAGTGACCAGATCGCCCATTGCCTCAATGACCGGATGATTGCCTCAATTACCTGATAATTCGAAGAGCAGATCGCGCTGAATCCACGCAATCACATCCGGTACCCCAGCGCCAGCCCTGACGTTGGCGAACACGAACGGGCGATCGCCGCGCATCAGCCTGGCGTCGCGCGCCATCACCTCGAGGTCAGCACCGACGTAAGGCGCCAGATCGATCTTGTTGATCACCAGAAGATCCGACCTCGTGACGCCGGGGCCGCCCTTGCGTGGAATCTTGTCGCCGCCAGAGACATCGATCACATAGATCGACGCGTCGACGAGTTCGGGGCTGAAGCTCGCCGCAAGGTTGTCGCCTCCGCTCTCCAGAAAAATGATGTCGAGCCCCGGGTGCCGCGCGATCATCTCGTCGATGGCCTCGACGTTCATCGACGCGTCCTCGCGGATCGCGGTATGCGGACAGCCGCCGGTCTGGACACCGATGATCCGATCGGCAGCCAGCGCCTGGCTTCGCACCAGGAACTCCATGTCCTCGCGCGTGAAGATGTCGTTGGTGATCACCGCGAGACGATAGACGTCGCGCATCCGCTTGCACAACGCGTCAACCAGCGCGGTCTTGCCGGATCCGACCGGTCCGCCGATGCCAATTCGCAGAGGGGTTTGCCGCATCATGATCGAAACAGCCGCGAGTGCAGATACTGCTGCGACATCAACGCGATGTCCAGCGCCGGGGTGAACGATTCGAGCCTGCCGTCGCGAGCCACGATGCGGTCGGCGACGCTCGGCACACGCTCGAGGGACCGGGCCAGCACACCGTGTGCTTCGGTCTGCCCGATCGGCATCAGCCGCATCGCAGCGGAGACGGTTGCCGCCAGCCGCGTGAACGCAAACGCCTCGAGCGATGTGCGGCGGTCGGTGCCCGAGCACGCACACGCAGCGGCAAAGGCGACCGAGAGCGACACGCCGGATCGCCCGCGTCGAGCGAGCGCCGCGACGCGGGCGAGACGCGCGTCAGGGTGCAGTGTCTGCCAAGTGGTCAGGAGCCGGAGTCCCATGGCGCGGCTCGACAGCCGCGCAGCGGACGCTGGGCGGAGGGCATGGAGTTCTGCGTCCAGCCGCTCGACCAGGTCCCAGCGCTCTTCGAGCACCGCAGCCCAGGCCTGCCACACCGCCGGGCCGTCCAGCCGGCCGAACGTCTCGTCCAGACCAACATCCATCCACGCGCGCAAGCCGTCTGCGTCCGCAACCGATCCGGCAGCCGTCGCCGACTCCAGGCCGTCGGAATATCCGAACCCACCCGTCGGAAACAGCGAATCGCACAAGTGAAGGAGCGACAACATGGCCAACGACTGACGCCTCAGTGCTGATGCCCGACGACCGTCGCCGCCGGCGTGAACGGCAACTGCCCGCGAACGTACGGCATGCGATGCTGCAGGAGCAGGGCCTCGACGCCGGGCAGGTCCGGGCACACCAGCGCAGCGTCTGTGATCATCACGGGCTGGTGCCGGTTGCCGATGTGGTACGCAAAGAGCGCCCAGTCGGAGGTCTGCGCCGGCGTGATCAGGAATACACGTTCGGGTCGCTCGACGATCGAGACGACGAGCTGCTCCGTGTCGAGCACGAAACAGTCGCCTGACCGCAGGACTGATCCACGCGGCAGTTGGGTTCCGAATTCGGTACCGTTGTCGGAGCGGCGCCGGCCGTGACCGTGCGTGCGATCCTCCCAACCAAGCGTGATGGTGTCCCGCGCAAAGCCGCGCGTCTCGCTGGGCAATTCGCGCTCGTGATGGACGCGCTCGACGATGGTCATGTCAGAAGAGGAAATATCGCTGCGCAAGCGGCAGCGTCTCCACCGGCTCGGAGGTCAGCAGCTCGCCATCGGCGCGCACCTCGTAGGTTTCCGGATTGACGTCGATTCGCGGCAGCGCGTCGTTGAGGACAAGATCACGCTTGCTCAGCGTGCGGCAACCACGCACCGCCGTCAACGGACGCGCGAGTCGGTCGAGCGCGCCGGCCTCGAGGCCGATTTGACTGACGAAGTGTACGCTGCACGCGTTGAGCGCGGCGCCGCAGGCGCCGAACATCGGCCGCGCGATCACCGGCTGCGGTGTCGGAATCGAGGCGTTGCCGTCACCCATCATCGCGCCCGCAATCAGGCCGCCTTTGATGATCAGCTCCGGTTTCACACCAAAGAAGGCCGGCTTCCACAACACCAGGTCGGCCATCTTGCCGACCTCGACCGAACCGACATGCGCCGCGATCCCATGGGTGATCGCCGGGTTGATTGTGTACTTCGCGATGTAGCGCCGCACCCGCAGGTTGTCGCTGCCGGCGCGCTCGCCCGGCAACGGTCCACGCTGTTTTTTCATCTTGTCGGCAGTCTGCCAGGTGCGGCAGATCACTTCGCCGATCCGGCCCATCGCCTGGGAATCAGACGACATCATGCTGAACGCACCAAGGTCGTGCAGCACGTCTTCGGCGGCGATCGTCTCAGGTCGAATGCGTGAGTCGGCAAACGCCACGTCTTCAGGCACGGTCGGCGAGAGGTGGTGGCACACCATCAACATGTCGAGGTGCTCATCCAGCGTATTTCGCGTGAACGGCATCGTCGGATTGGTTGAAGACGGCAGGACGTTGGCTTCGCCGCACAAGCGGATGATGTCGGGGGCATGGCCGCCGCCGGCGCCTTCGGTGTGGTAGGTGTGGATGGTGCGGCCACCAATCGCGGCGATGGTGTCCTCGACGAAACCGGCTTCGTTGAGGGTGTCGGTGTGAATCGCCACCTGGACGTCGAATTCGTCGGCGACCGACAGGCAGGCGTCGATGGCGGCTGGTGTCGTGCCCCAGTCCTCGTGCAGTTTCAGCCCGAGGGCGCCGGCACGGACTTGCTCACGCAGCGCGTCCAGTCCCGATCCATTGCCCTTGCCGAGGAAGCCGAAGTTCAGCGGGAACGCCTCGACCGCCTCGTACATCCGTCGAATGTTCCACGCACCCGGCGTGCAGGTCGTCGCTTTCGTCCCGGTGGCCGGCCCGGTGCCCCCGCCGATCAAGGTAGTGATTCCCGAGTAGAACGCGTCGGGAATCTGGTTTGGCGAAATGAAATGGACGTGCGAATCGATCGCACCGGCGGTCAGGATGTGGCCCTCGCCGGCGAGCACTTCCGTCGAGGCGCCGATGTGAAGGCCCGCGGTCACCCCGTCCATCACGCCGGGATTGCCGGACTTCCCGATCGCGGCAATTCGTCCGTCGCGGACACCGACGTCCGCCTTTCGAATGCCGGTGGCGTCGATGATGACGGCGTTGGTGATGACCAGGTCGGGCGACCCGCTCTCACGCGTCGCCTGTGTCGACTGACCCATCCCGTCGCGGATCACTTTCCCGCCGCCGAACTTCGCCTCGTCGCCGTAGCTTGTGGCATCCGACTCGATCTCCACGATCAGATCGGTGTCGCCGAGACGGATTCGATCGCCTGTCGTGGGTCCGTAATGGTCAGCGTAAGTCCGGCGGTCGATCTTCATGGCGCCTACGGGGTGACCTTGGCGAACGCGGCCGCAGCCGCCAGCGCCTCGCGGCGGACATCCGGGTCGTCGAGCGGTCCTTCGACCAGCTGGTTCAGCCCACGAATTTCCCGAGTACCGCCGATCGAGACGAGTTCAACCTCGCGCGTATCGCCGGGTTCGAACCGCACGGCGGTGCCGGCCGGGATGTTCAGACGCATGCCGTAGGCCGCTGCGCGATCGAACGACAGCCAGCGGTTCACTTCCATGAAATGGAAATGCGAACCGACCTGCACCGGCCGGTCGCCGCGGTTGCTCACCTCGATCCGGCGCGTCGGCCGGCCCGCGTTCAACTCGATCGGGTCGGCTGCGAGAAAGTATTCGCCTGGAATCATGATTTCAGCGAACCACAGAGACGCAAAGGCACAGAGCTGTCGGAACACGGCTCGCGGCGACGGCCGGCGAAGCCGGCCTGGTCCGGAGAGTCGGAACAAATGCGCCGAGGGCGTCTCCGTGTCTCAGTGACTCTGTGGTCATTGCTCCTTCCATCATCGGATCGGATGATGAACGGTGACGAGCTTCGTCCCGTCAGGAAACGTGCCTTCGATCTGAATTTCCGGAATCATCTGGGGCACGCCTTCCATGACGGCGTCCGCCGTCAGAATCGTTGCGCCGAGGCTCATGATCTCGGCGACCGACTTACCGTCTCGTATCAGCTCGAGGATCTCGGAGCTGATGAGCGCGACCGCCTCGGGATGATTGAGCTTCAGTCCGCGCGCACGCCGTTTTCTTGCGACCTCGCCGGCGGAAAAGATCAACAGCTTGTCCACTTCCCGAGGGGTCAAATGCACGGCAGCGTCCTGATCAGGTCACTCGAGGGTGATATGAAGCTCGGCGCCGAACAGCATCGTCCGGTCGTTGTCGGCGGCCGCGTACTTGAGCAAGGTCTTGAGGTCCTTCTCGATCCTGCCGTCGAACACGGTTCGCCCGTTCGCGATCACTTTGATCGGCTTCGAGAAGTCGAACTGATCCGGTGACAGCAACAGCGTGAACGCCTTGACGCCTCGTGTGACCGCCTGCACCGTGTTGCCGGATCGCGTCAGGTCGACGCGGCCCGACGGAACGCCGCGCGCGAACAGGTGCCGCGGCGGACTCGGAACGATCGGTGGATCGTAGATGCCGGTCAATTCGACCGGCAGGTTGTTGCGCGCAACCAGCAGCTCGACCTTCGATCCGGGCTTGACGTCCTCGAGCGCTTCCGAGACGTCAACCGACGCTGGGATGGTGGCGTCGTTGACGTGCATCAGCACGTCGCCGGCCTGCAATCCGATCTTCTCGGCGTTCGAGCCCGGCATCACGCGGTTGATCCGCGTGCCGTTGCTCCGGGCGCCAAAGTCAGCCGCAGGCGGCTCGGGCATGTCGTTCAGATCCGCAAGCGCCTTGTCGCCGGCCGCCGCCGGTCGCCGCGCCACCTTGTCGATGATCAACCAGTGCGCGCGGTTGTGGGTGCCTGAGTCGCTGGCCTCCCATGTCAGCGTGTCCGGCAGCGGCTTGCGCGGATGCTCACGCACAAACGCCTCGTAGGTGTCCTTTACTTCGGGCCACCACGCGGTGTTGTGGCCCGCGGTCGGCTGCGGGTGGTAGTCCACCGACATCCCGCCCTGCTTCATGTGCGCGATGTAGGGATCAACAACCCGGGTGGGATAGAGCGGATCGCGTCCGCCGTTCACGACGAAAAACGGCTTGTCCCGGAGATTGTTCGGAAACAGCCTGCCATCGTCGATGTCCGCCATGGCGAGCACCATCCAGTAGCCGTTGAGCGGCAGGAAACTCGCAAACGGCGTGGTCTCGTGCATGGCGAGATAGTAGGTGCCGGTTCCACCATCCGAAACGCCGGACACGACCACGCGGTTTTCGTCCACGTTGTAGAGGCGTTTCACGGCGTCAACGATACCGGCGAGGTTTTCGACCTGATCGTCCGACCACCACGGTGCGGCGTTCCACGCGTACGGGATCACATAGATCTGCTCGGCGCCGGCAAGTGCGCCGATGGAGCCGTTACCGACCGGCGCGCTGCTGGCGCGTCCGCCCACGCCACCGTGCAGCTGGATCCGCACCTGATAGCGGCGTGCCGCGTCATAGGTATCAGGGACGTTCAGCGCGTAAAAGTGATCGGCGCCGTCTGCGTTTCGGCGGCTGAGTTGTACGACCCCGGTCTTCGCTGCGACGTAGGTTCGTCCCCGGCGGAGACGGTCGTAGGCATCACTGAACGTGATGCCGGATCGAAGGATGGGATCGGTCAGCTGGCCTGCATGTTGCGGCGAGCTCGCGGACCAGAAGGCGTCGAAGGCGGCGTCGGCGGGCGACTTCTTCGTCTGGCCCGATAACGACGCCACGAACAGTGCTGCAACGATGCCGATCGCGGCCGAAGGTCGCCAGGTGATGCGTGGCCCCATGTCTGAGGGTGTATAACATAGAGAGGGCTATGAAATCTTCTGCTGTGCTGGTGGTCGCGTTGATACTCGCAGCGAGTCTCGGAGCCGCGCCCCAGACCGTAAAGACCCGCCAGGGGGCGGCACCTGCCGCGAAATCAGCGACCAGCCCCGACGACCTGCCGCCGCTTTCGTACACCTGTACGATGCATCCGCAGATCATGGAAGACAAGGGCGGCGAATGCCCGATCTGCAAAATGACGCTGGTGCCTATTCGACTCGAGTCGGTCTGGACCTGCAGCGCCACGCCGCTCGCGAAAGGGACGATCAAATCCAGCCCGGGACAATGCCCGATCGATCACACGCCGCTGATCCAGGTGATTGCGTCGGTGTCGTGGACATGCCCGGGCAGCGACGTCAAGTCGATGACGCCGGGCTCGTGCGCCGACGGCACCCCGAGGACAAAAACCTTCGAGGCCCGCGCGCACGGCAACCACAATCCGCAACACGGCGGCTCGTTCTTCATGGCGCCCGACAGCTGGCACCACCTCGAAGGCGCGCTGCCGAGCGACGGCGTCTTCCGCGTCTACCTCTACGACGACTTCACGAAGCCGCTGAAGAGCGCGCTCTTCAAGGCAGTCAAGGGCCGTGTCGTCACCGAGCAGACCTTCGACGCTGCCACCCGTAAGACCACCGAGGTCAAGTCGTT
>DASXIR010000340.1:0-14186 GCA_036497895.1 Vicinamibacterales bacterium
ATACTCGGCCATCCAGACCGGCGTCCGGTGCGCGGAAACCACCTGACATTCGTGGGCAATCCCGAATTCGGACAGGATCGCGTCCGCGTGGGACATCGTCTCCCAATCGGACTTGCTGCCCATGATGACGCCGACTAGACATGGCTGTTGGCTCATGGCTGATAGCTAAGGATACAGGAGTAGAATTCTGGAATGAAACGCCTCGCTGCTCTGTTCCTGCTTGCGCTGGCGGCGCCGGCCGCCGCGCAGGCGCCGCCGAAGATCGAGATTCCCTACACGCAATTCACGCTGCCGAACGGTCTGCGGGTGATCCTCCACGAAGATCACACCGTGCCGATGGCGACCGTGAACATGTGGTACCACGTCGGCTCGGCCCGCGAGCTGCCCAAGCGGACCGGGTTTGCGCACCTGTTCGAGCACCTGATGTTCATGGGCTCGGGGCACGTCAAGCCGGGGGAGTTCGACGAATGGCTCGAGGCCGCCGGCGGCGACAACAACGGCTCGACCGAAAACGATCGCACCAATTACTGGATCAACGTGCCATCGACATCGATCGAGCTCGCGTTGTTTCTCGAGTCCGATCGCATGGGCTATCTCCTCGACACGATGACGCCGAAAACCGTCGACGCGCAACGCGACGTCGTCAAGAACGAGCGTCGGCAGAGCGTCGAGAACCGGCCGTACGGCACCGCGGACGTCGTCCTCGGCGAGATGCTCTATCCCGACGGCCATCCGTATCACTGGCCGGTGATCGGCTACATGGACGATCTCACCGCCGCGAGTTACGACGATGTGGTGGCGTTCTTCAAGAAGTACTACGCGCCGTCGAACGCCAGCCTGGTAGTCGCCGGCGATCTGGATCTGGTGAAAACGCGCGCGCTGGTCGAGAAGTGGTTCAGCGACGTGAAAGCGGCGCCGGCGCCGGAGCCGATGACGATTCCCGGCGTCATGCTGACCGGAGTCCAGAAAAAGACGATCACCGACCGCGTGCAGCTGCCGCGGCTCTATCTCGCGTGGATCACACCGCGCCGTTTCGAGCCCGGCGACGCAACGCTCGATATCGTGTCCGACATCCTGGCCGGCGGCAAGAACTCGCGTCTCTACAAACGACTCGTCTACGACATGCAGATTGCGCAGGACGTCAACGCCAGCCAGCAATCGCAGGCGCTGTCGTCGTCGTTTCAGATCACGGCAACGGCGCGGCCGGGCCATACCATCGCCGAACTGCAGAAAGTGATCGACGAGGAAATCCAGAAACTGCAGAACGAGCCGCCATCGGCGCACGAGCTCGAGCGCTCAGTGAACACGATCGAGTCGTCTTTCTACAATCGCATGGAGCGTGTCGGCGGATTCGGGGGCGTCGCCGATCAGTTGAACGGCTACTACACCGGTACCGGCGATCCGGACTTTTTCAACGAGGATCTGGCGCGTTACCGCGCGTTGTCGGCGTCGGACATCCGCGCTGCCGCACAGCAGTTCCTGCCGCTCGGACGGCGAGTCGAGCTCATCGTCGAGCCAGCGAAACCTTAACCGCAGGGCGCCATGAGATATCCGTTAACAGTGGTCACAACCGCGAAGCGTTTCATCGGGGCAGGCGCGATTGCCGCCGCGATCTGCGTGACCGGCGTCGCGCAGCAGGTGCCCGATCGTTCGCATCCGCCACAGCCCGGTCCGCCGGCGCCGCTCAACCTGCCGGCCATCCACAAAGCAAAACTGTCGAACGGATTGCCGGTGTGGATCGTCGAGATGCACAAGGTACCGGTCGCGCAGGTGAACCTGCTGGTGTTCAGTGGCACGGCGGACGACCCGCCGGGCAAGTACGGCGTCGCCAGTCTTGCTGCGGCCATGCTCGAACAGGGCGCCGGTTCGCGTTCGGCGCTCGAAATTGCGGACGCAGTCGATTTCCTCGGCGCCGATCTGGGCGCCACCAGTACGTCGGATTATTCGTCGGTGCGCCTGCACGTACCGGTGGCGCGCCTGGCGGACGCGCTGCCGATCCTTGCCGACGTCGCCCTGAGGCCGTCGTTTCCGAAGGACGAACTCGAACGCGAGCGTCAGCAGCGGCTGACGACACTGCTGCAGGGACGCGACGACCCGACCACGATCGCGTCGGCGACGTTCTCCCGCGTGCTCTACGGCAAGGGCCACCGCTACGGCACGCTGCAGATGGGCACCGGCGAAACCCTCAAGACGTTCACGACCGACGATCTTCGTTCATTCTACGGGTCGGCGTTTCGTCCGGAAAACGCGACCCTGCTCGCCGTCGGCGACATCACGCCGGAAAAAGTGATGCCGCTGTTCGAGGCGAATTTCGGGTCGTGGAAGCCGGCAGGAAAAGCCGCGCCGGAAAAGCTGCCGCCGACGGAGGAACCGACGACGCGGCAGATTTATCTGGTCGATAAGCCGGGCGCGCCGCAGACGCAGATTCGCATCGGCTGGGTCGGCGTGCCCCGCTCTACGCCTGACTACTTCCCGCTGACGGTGATGAACAGCATCCTCGGGGGATCGTTCTCGTCGCGCCTGAACATGAACCTGCGCGAGCAGCACGGCTACACCTACGGCGCCAGCTCGAACTTCGACATGCGCGCGGCCGCCGGTCCATTCGCTGCAGCCGCGGGCGTGCAGACCGACAAAACGCCAGAGGCACTGAAGGAGTTTTTCAACGAGCTGAACGGCATCCTGAAGCCGGTGCCGGCCGAGGAGTTGGCGCGCGCGAAGAGTTACGTCGCGCTTCGTTACCCGGGCGCGTTCGAAACCACCGGTGACATGTCGCGCCGGCTTGAGGACGCGCTGGTCTACCACCTGCCGGACGATTACTTCTCGAAGTACGTGCAGAACATCCAGGCGGTCACCGCCGCTGACGTGCAGCGCGTCGCGCAGAAGTACATTCAGCCCGGCAAATTCGCCGTCGTCGTCGTCGGCGATCAGAAGGTGATCGAGCCGGGCATTCGCTCGCTCAACCTCGGGACGGTCAAGGTCATGAGCGTGGACGACGTGTTCGGGCCCAAACCGTAGCTGACGACGGCGCGGCCATAGCCATCAGCCCTTAGCCATCAACCATGACGATCGCAAGGCGCTCGACGTCCTAAGCGCCCGTCTTCGATCCCGACGCGACCAGCACAACTCCAGCGACCAGCGCGGCAACGCCCGCGATCGGCGCAATCGGCACGTTGTGCTGCTTGTCCGCATCCACCTTCACCGGGCCGATGTCCACGACTCGCTCCCGCGTGGTGTAACTGAATCCACCCACTGCCAGCGCGAGCACTCCGAGAACGATCAGAACGACACCGATGAGCTTCATTACCGCCTCCATAAGGAAGCTGTGCACGAGTCGGGCCAGCGGAGATGATCCACCCGGATGCATCGCGTTCATCGATTTGAAGGCATTTCGCGTCCGCTGACCGTTCATCACGCAGTTTGACCCACCCGCTGCCGAATCCGCCGCAACCCGCAAGGCACTTCGCTTGCTCAATCGCGGAAGAGCCAAACCACTTCGTTCGGTGTCTGCGCCATCTGGAGGTGACCGATGATCCGTCGTGCCTTCCTCGCCGCTGCCTTCGCCATCGTGATGTTTCAGGCCGCTGGCGCCCAGGCGCCCGAGCCGCAAACGCGCCCTGCCGCATCGGCGTCGGCCGCTCCGGCTGCTCCGATTACAAAATTGCCGGTCCGTCGCGTCGTGCTCTACAAGAACGGCGTGGGTTACTTCGAACATGTCGGACGCGTGCGCGGCAGCCAGTCGGTCGCGATCGATCTCAACACTGCCCAGTTGAATGACGTGCTCAAGTCGTTGACGACGCTCGATCTTGGTGATGGCCGGATCGCTGACGTCTCGTTCAACTCCGACACGCCGTTCGCGCAGCGCCTGCGCGAACTGACGCTACCGCTCGGCGAGAAAACGACGCTGCCGGAATTGCTCGGCGCCCTGCGCGGCGCGAGACTCGAGGTCCGCACCGGTGAAGGCGTCATCGCCGGCCGCCTGCTCAGCGTCGAACGCCGTCAACGCAAGGACGGGACGCAGGGCGATCAGGTCACGCTGGTGACGGCCGCCGGCGACCTTCGATCGGTGGCGCTCGATCCTGGCGTGAGCGTGAAACTGGCCGAGCACGATTCGGCCGAACAGGTCGGCGCATATCTCGGACTGCTCGCCTCCAATCGCGCGCAGGATCACCGGCGTCTGACGATCGCGACCGTTGGCACGGCCGCACGCGACGTCATGGTCAGCTACATCTCCGAGGTGCCGATCTGGAAAACCACTTACCGCGTCGTCCTGCCGACTGACGGCAAAGCGATCCTTCAGGGATGGGCGGTCGTCGACAACACCATCGGCGAGGATTGGGACAACGTCGAGCTGTCGCTCGTCGCCGGCGCGCCGCAGTCGTTCGTGCAACCGCTGTCGCAACCGGTGTACGGCCGCCGGCCGGTCGTCGCTATCGCCGCGGCGACGCAGTCGGCGCCGCAGCTTCACCAGGACACGCTGACGCAGACGGCCGGAGATGTCTCCGGTCGCGTCGTTGACGGTTCGGGAAGCGTGCTGCGCGGCGTGACGGTCACGGACGTGGACAGCGCCGGCCGGCGAAAGACCGCCGTCACCGACGGCTCGGGGCGCTACTCCTTCAGACAGCCCACGCCCGGTGCGAACCATCTCGAATTCGAACTCGCCGGTTTCGATCGCACCGTGGTCTCCAGCGTCAACTTCGACGTGCTGGGCGGAACGATGCAGGACATCGCCATGAAAGTGGGATCGGTTGCCGAGACGCTCACGGTGACAGCGGAATCTCCGCGCGTCGACACACCGTCCGTGAGCCGAAGCAGTTCCGTTCGCCTCGGCGGCGGCGGCGGCATCGGCGGTGGGGCCGGCGGCGGCACTGTGGGCGGCCTCACGCCCGCCACACCGGCGACGGCGGCCATCGATCGCGCGGCGGTCGAGGATCGTCTTGCCGGATTGCAGGCGGCCGCTGACGGTCAGCGTCTTGGCGATCTGTTCGAATACCGTGTCAAGGGTACGGTCACGATCCGGCGCAACCAGTCGGCGCTCGTGCCGATCCTGCGATCCGATGTCGGCGTTGAACGCGTGTCGCTCTGGAACGAACGACGCGGCGCCCGGCCGTTGCGTAGCCTCTGGCTGACGAACTCGAGCGGGCTGACGCTCGACGCCGGATCGTTCACGGTTCTCGATGGATCGACCTTCGCCGGCGAAGGGCTGGTGGACACCATCCGGCCCGGCGAGAAGCGGCTGCTCTCGTACGCGAGCGACCTCGCCGTCCAGATCGAGCAGCATCGTGGCGACGATCAGGAACGGATCAGCCGTGTCACGATTGCGCACGGCGTCGCGGTCGAGCGCAGCGAGCAGGCGATGCGCAAGGTCTACACCATTCGGAACAGCGACACGACCGCGCGGACGATCGTCATCGAGCACCCGGTGCGATCCGGGTGGCGTCTCGCGCCCGGCGTCATGCCGACCGAAACGTCGCTGGACGCATACCGTTTCGCCGTGCCGGTTGAGGCCAAGAGCACCGCGACGCTGGTCGTTGAGGAACGGCATCCGCTCGAAACGAAGTATTCGGTAGCGGCGCTGACTGACGATCAGATCGCGATCTTCGTTCGCGGATCGAAGGACAACACGCGGCTGACCCAGGCGCTCGCGCCGGTCCGGGCGAAGAACGCGGAGCAGCAGCGGCTGGGTGTGGCGTTGTCACGGTTGCAGTCCGAGGCCGACAACATCGGCGAGGAGCAGCACCGGCTGCGCGAGAACATCGGCGTCCTCAAGGGCAGCGCCGCGGAACAGCAACTGCTGAAGCGCTACATCGCGCAGCTGACCGAACAGGAGGACCGGATCGTGCAGCTGCGAAAGGAAACTGCAGACCTGGATCAACAGATGGCGGCCGGCCAGAAAGAGATGACGGCCCTGCTCGAGGCCCTGATCTTCGACATCGAGATGGTCGAGGCGGACGAAAACGTCGGGGACGGACGTCAGGCCATTCCTCGTTCGTGAAAATTTGCGGGGGACGGCCTTCGGGCCGTCCCGACGGGCGCGCTCCGGGTAGAATCGGCGCAGTCATTCAAGGAGCAATTCATGCCCGCTATCCGCCCCATTCGTCTCGCCATCGTCGGCGCCCTGCTCGCTGGACCCGCACTGCTCGCGCAGGTGCCGTCAGCGGCGGATCCCGCCCAGTACGTGCTGCCGCCCAAGGAGGTCGTCGATGTGTTCGACGCCGACTTCCTGCCGCAGACGGCGGTGAGCCCGAACAAGCAGGTGGTGGCGCTGATCAAGGCGCGGTCCTATCCGACCATCGCCGAGCTGGCGCAGCCGATGCTGCGGCTGGCGGGCGAACGCGTGAACCCGAAAACCAACGGTCCGCACAGAGCCTCGGGCCTGCCGGGAACCGGCATCTACTCGATTACGCTGAAAAAGATCAGTGACGGCGCAGAAGTCGCCGTCACCATGCCGCCGCAGGCCAGAGTATCGAACGTCAAGTTCTCGCCGGACGGTTCGCGGCTGGCCTTCCTCAACACCAAAGAGACCGCAGTCGAACTGTGGATCGCGGACGGCCTGACGGGCGCGGCGAAAGCCGTCGTGACCGGCGCCGATCGCATCAACGCCACACGCAACGACCCATGCGACTGGCTGCGCGACAACAGGACGATGATCTGCGAGCTGGTCCCGGCGGGTCGCGGACCGGCGCCAGCGGAACCAACAGTGCCGTCCGGGCCGAACGTACAGGAAAACTACGGCAAGGCCGCGCCGGCGCCGACCTACGAGGACCTGCTGAAGACGGTCTACGACGACACGTTGTTCAGCTACTACTTCACCAGCCAGCTGACTGCCATCGACATTACGACTGGGGCCAGGACGCCAATCGGCAGGCCGGCGATCTACGGCAACGTGACGCCGTCGCCGAGCGGTCAGTACCTGCTCGTCACCGCGATCAAGAAGCCGTTCTCGCACACGGTGCCAATCAACGGCTTCCCTCAGGACGTGCAGATCCTGACGCGGGCCGGCGAGGTAGCGAAGACCATCGCCGATCTGCCGTCGCGTGAAGGGACGCCGCTCACCGGCGTCGAGCCGGGACCGCGCGCGTATCAATGGCGCGCCGATCAGCCGGCGACGATTCTGTGGGTCGAAGCACTCGACGGCGGCGATCTGAAAAACAAGGTGCCCTTCCGCGATCACGTTGTCTCACTCATCGCACCGTTCTCGGGACAGACGACCGAAGTGACGAAAACCGAATGGCGCTATGGCGGCATCGCATACACGGACACCGGCATTGCTCTCTTGAACGAGAACGATCGCGCGTCGCGTCACACGCGCGCGTGGATCCTCGAACCGAACGCGCCGCCGAAAATGGCTTGGGACCGCAAGGAAGACGCGGCCTACGACGACCCGGGTCGTCCTGTTCGCCGCAGCAACACTGGCAGCGGCAACGGCGGCGGGCGTGGCGGTGGCGGCGGCGCCATCATCCAGAACGGCGACTACATTTACTTCACCGGAGAAGGCGCGTCGAAGGACGGCGATCGACCGTTTCTCAACCGGCTGAACATCAAGACACTCAAGACCGACGCCGTCTTCCGCTCCTCCTCTGAATCGCTGGAGTCGTTCGTCGTGCCGCTCAACGACGAAATGACGAAGTTCGTGACCCGGTACGAGACCCAGAAAGAGGCGCCCAACTACTTCACGCGCGACGCCGGCAGCGACGCGAAGCGCGCCATCACCCAGTTCCACGATCCACAGCCCGGAGTGCGCGGCATCCTTCGGCAATACGTCACCTACAAACGGGCCGACGGCGTGACGCTGTCGGGCACGCTCTACCTGCCGCCGGGCTACAAGCAGGGCACCAAAGTCCCTGTGATCATGTGGGCGTACCCGCGCGAGTTCGGCGACGCCGATTCGGCCAGCCAGGTCACCGGGTCGCCGAATTCATTCACCGTGATTCGCGGCGCGTCGCACCTGTTCCTGCTGCTGTCGGGCTACGCGATTTTCGACAACCCGACGATGCCGATCATCGGACCGGGTGAAACCGCGAACGACACCTACGTCGAGCAGCTGGTATCCAGCGCGCAGGCCGCGGTGGACAAGGTGGTCGAGATGGGCGTCACCGATCGCGATCACATTGGCGTCGGCGGCCACAGCTACGGCGGGTTCATGACGGCGAATCTGCTCGCGCATTCGCGTCTCTTCCGTGCCGGCTTCGCGGAGAGTGGCGCCTACAACCGCTCGCTGACGCCGTTCGGCTTCCAGAGTGAGCGCCGGACGTTCTGGGACGTGCCCGATCTCTACGCGAGGATGTCGCCGTTCTGGTATGCGGACCACATCAAGGATCCGATCCTGTTGATGCACTGCGAGCAGGACGACAACACCGGAACGTTTCCGATCAACTCGGAGCGTCTGTTCGCGGCGCTGAAGGGATTCGGGGCGACCGTCCGCCTGGTGATGCTGCCGGACGAGGCGCACGGGTACGCTGCGCGCGAGACGCTGCTGCACGTCCTCGCCGAGCGGCTCAACTGGTTTGACAAGTACGTCAAGAACGCGCCGCCGAAGACGACGAGTACCGCCGCGCAGCAATAGCCGACGTTCGCGAAAGCCTTACTAAACGGGCCGGAAGATTAGGACGATCGGACCGAGCCCGGAATCTGGTCGAACCCGGTGTCGAAACTCGTGATGCGCGTCACACCCGCTGCTGCGTGGCGGCGGCGGCGCCTGTGAACTCTGGTCATCGCCCCGAGCAACCGCAAATGGCAAGCCGATGCGGTCAAGGGCACTTGACCATTGCGTTGAAAGAGCTTCACGGGTGAATTTGTGCGGCCCTTCAGAGCGTATCGAAAACGTCTGAATGCTCCGAATCGGAACGCGGCGCGACGAAACTGATCGTCATGCCGACGGCAACGACCACCGCGGCGCCGATCACGTTGTGCCAGAGAAAGGCGATCCAGGGCAGCGTGAACGCGACCGTCAGGACGACGATCATGCCGGAAATCAGGCCCCAGAAGGCGCCGGCGGCGGTAGCGCGCCTGGTCAGGATCGCCAGGATGAACACGCCGAGGAGCGATCCGTAAAAGAACGAGCCGTACCGATTCACGACCTCGATGAGCGAACCCTGGTTGGCGGCGTACATCGCCACGATGCACGCGAACAGTCCCCAGAATGACGTCGCCAGCTTCGACGCCAGCAGGTAGTGCGCGTCGGACGCGTCGGTCACGAAGTGACGGCGATAGAAGTCGATGATCGTCGCGGTCGCGAGCGAGTTCAGCTCGCCGCCGCTCGCCGACATCGCCGCCGCGAAGATCGCCGCAATCATCAACCCGACCAGACCGATCGGCAAGTGCGTGGTGATGAAGGTCGGGAACACGTAGTTGACGTCGTTGTACCGGTCGTCTCCCGTCGCCTGCCGCACCACGCTCGCGGCCTGTGCGCGAATGTCCCTGACCCGCGCCTCGCTTGCCAGAAACGCGGCCCGGTCGTCCCGGGTCGCCGCGTCACGCCGCGTCGCGATTTCCTGATCGAACGACTGCTGCAGCGCCGCGTACTGCGCACCCTGCGGTCCCGCGGCAATCTCCGCGTCGTGGACGCGGTTGAAGAGCATCGGCGGGGCCTGGAACAGATAGAACACGAACACCAGGACGCCGGCGACGAGAATCAGCAGCTGCAACGGAATTTTCACGTACGCCGTCAGCATCA
Source organism: Vicinamibacterales bacterium (assembly GCA_036497895.1). Taxonomy (GTDB): domain Bacteria; phylum Acidobacteriota; class Vicinamibacteria; order Vicinamibacterales; family CAVVIG01; genus CAVQFC01. The sequence goes on from DASXIR010000340.1 coordinate 9,674, forward strand.
ACGACTGGCGCGCTTCATCGATCGACTTGGCGCTCAGGTAGCGCTGCACCTGGCTCTGATCGCAGCCGAAGTAGGAAAGCATCAGGAACAAACCACCGATCATGCCGGACCAGAACGTGTAGGTCTCGGTCAGGTTGAAGCGGAAGTCAATCGCCTGCAGCCGGCCGGTGGCGCCGGCGAGGTGAATCGCCTGTCCCAGGCTGACGTGCTGCACGATGCCATACAGAAGAATCGCCACCGCCGCGCTCATACCGAAGACGACGATGAACATCTGCTTGACGTCGGTCCAGGCGACTGCCTGCACGCCGCCAATCGTGGTGTAGGCGATCATCGGCACGCAGATCGCCAGCACGGTCACCGGCAGCGTCCACCCGAGGATCGTGGACATCACCACCGCCGGCGCAGCCAGCGTCACGCCGAGCGACATCGCCCGTCCGACCAGGAACAGGAAGCTCGCCAGCGATCGCGTGCGCGCGTCGAACCGCTGCTCGAGATACTCGTAAGCGGTGTAGACCCGGGCGCGGGTGAAAAACGGCACCACGGTCAGCGACAGGATGACCATCGCCAGCGGCAGGCCGATATAATTCTGAATGAAGCGGAGGCCAGTCGAATACGCCAGTCCCGTCGTCGCAACGATCGTGACGGCACTCATCTGGGTTGCCATTACCGACAGCCCGACGGCCCACCACGGCAGCGATCGACTCGCCAGCAGGTAGCCTTCAATCTGATCGGTGTGCTTCGAGCGGCGCAGTCCGTCGACGATGATCCAGCCTACGTAGGCGACGACGACGAACCAGTCAAAAGGGCGCATGGACTCAGCGGGCGAGCGAGCGCCCGCTCACGAAAACATCCGGCCGAAAACCCAGAGCGCCACCACGATGATGGCCTCGAGCACCAGCACCTGGATGTAGATCGAGGTCATCGGCGTGTCGCGTTCGACGCTCACAGTGCCGCGCTCCTCGCCACGAGCGAACGTTCGGCCTGGCCCAGCGAGGCGGTCGCCTCGTTCCACCATCGCTCGTCGGCGGCGAGCTGCTGAATGGAGACGCCAGCCGCACGTGCGGTTTCTTCGGGAGCCGGACCGCCAAGAGTCCGGCGGACGTCAACAAAGTGACGCGGACTGAGAATCTTCGTCAGCGCCTGTTCGGAGTATCCAAGCGGCGTGCCGAGCACATGAACGGCCGCCGCGTCGAGTTGCTCCGACATCGCCCGGCCCGGGGTGAACTCGCAGCCCTGAATCAGGCGCGCGGCGATCGTATGCGCGGCCTTGAACGGCAGCCCGTGATCGCGCACCAGCGTATCCGCCAGCTCCGTCAACGTCGTCCAGCCGCCGCCGGCGCATCCTTCGAGTTTGGCAGCGTCGAACCGGGCGGTGGTCATGGTGGCGGCCACCAGGTTGACCGCGCGGGTGGCGTCTCGAAACATCGCGAAGATCAGCGGCTGCAGGTCGTCCTCGGTATCGACGATGTCGCCGAATGGAGTGTTGTGCGCGCAGAGCACGATCGCCTGAGCCTGGCCGAGCGCCTTGCTGCCGATGGCGCGCGCGTGTTCGATCGCGACCGGGTTTCGCTTCTGCGGCATGATGCTGCTGCCCTGGACGAAACCCTCGCCGAAGCGCACGTAGCCGACCTCGCCGGTTGACCACAACAGCAGGTCCTGGACGAAGCGGCCGTGGCCAGTCAGCAGAACTGCGGTCGCCGAGGTGCTCTCGAGGAGGTAGTCTACCGTCGCGATGCTGCCGTAGGTGTTGCCGGTTGGACCGCTGAAGCCGAGCAGCTCCGACGTCAGCTGGCGGTCGATTGGGAATCCAGTGCCGGTGATCGCGCACGCGCCTAGTGGGTTCCGGTTCGTGGTCTCGTAAGCGTGCCTGAGGCGGGTGGCATCGCGTTCGAGCTGCTCGACAACGGCAAGCAGGTAGTGAGCGACCGTAGACGGCTGGGCCCGCTGCGTGTGCGTGTGCAGGGCCAGAATGGTGTGACGATGCTGTTCAACGAGATCGAGCAGCGAACGGCGCAGCGCAAACGTGGCGGTCAGGAGACCGAGGACGAACTCGCGCTGGCGCATCCGGTACATCGTCATGTCGATGTCGTTGCGCGAGCGGGCCGTGTGCAGCCGGCCGGCGACTTCCTCACCGCAGGCCTGAATGATCAGGCGATCGATGTAGAAGAAGAGATCTTCGTAGGTGCCGTCGTATTTGACCGACCGCACCTCGTCCTGGGAGATGCCGTCCAGCGCCACTCGCAACGCGTGTGCGTCGGCACCTGAAACGATTCCCTGCGCCTGGAGCATCACGAGGTGGGCGTAGTGGATCGCCATCAGCGGCGACAGCAGCAGTTGTTTGGCGTCCTCGAAGTTCTCGTTCAGGACATAGGTGACATATTCGGGCGCAAAGCGCATTTACGGAAAGTATATCCGCAGGCCTATACTCGGCGAATGAAGTACGCCATCCTCATGGCCACGCTCGGCGTCAGCGTTCTGAGCGCGCAATCCGGACCAAACGACGCTCGCGCCCGCGAAATCTTCAAGCAGCTGATCGAAATCAACACCACTGACACACCGGCCGGCAACGTGACGACCGCCGCCGAAGCCGTGGCGGCGCGGTTGAAGGCGGCCGGGTTCCCGGCGGCTGACGTCCAGGTGCTCGGACCCGATCCTCGCAAGGGCAACCTGGTTGCACGCTACCGCGGCACTGGCGCCAAACGGCCGGTCCTGCTCCTCGCCCACCTCGATGTCGTCGAGGCCAAACGCGAGGACTGGTCGATTGAGCCATTCGTGTTCGTCGAAAAGGACGGCTATTTCTACGGCCGCGGCACCAGCGACGACAAGGCGATGGCTTCGCAATTTGTCGCCAACCTGATTCGGCTGAAGGAGGAACATTTCGTCCCGGATCGCGACCTGATCCTGGCGCTGACCGCCGACGAGGAAGGTGGCACGTTCAACGGGGCGGAATGGCTGGTGCAGAAACACAAGGATTTGATCGAGGCGGACTTCGCCATCAACGAAGGCGGCGGCGGCAACATCCGAAAAGGCAAGTACTTCACCAACGAGGTTCAGGCCAGCGAAAAGGTGTACCAGGATTTCCATCTCGAGGTGACCAACAAGGGTGGGCACAGCTCGCTGCCGGTCAAGGACAACGCGATTTACCATTTGTCCGCCGGGCTGACGCGGCTGTCTGCCCACGAGTTCCCGGTGAAGCTGAACGAGGTAACGCGCGGGTACTTCGAGCGCAGTGCGACGGTTGAGAGCGACCCGAAGGTTGCGGCGGACATGCGCGCGGTTGCCCGCGAGACGCCGGACCCCGCCGCCGCCGCCCGACTCTCGGCGCTTCTGCCCTATTACAACTCGATGATGCGAACGACCTGCGTGGCGACGCGGCTGCTCGGCGGACACGCGCAGAACGCACTGCCGCAGCTGGCGACGGCGAACGTCAACTGCCGGATCCTGCCGGGCGAATCGCCGGTGGCGGTCAAGGAAAGACTCACGGAAGTGCTGGCGGATCCGGCCATCAAAGTCGATTTCGTGGACGAAGCGCACCCGAGCAAACCGTCTCCCCTGCGGCCTGAAGTAATGGGCATTGTCGAATCGCTGACGAAGGACATGTACCCGGGCGCGGTGGTCGTGCCGGTGATGAGTACTGGTGCGACCGATGGTCTTTACATGCGGAACGGCGAGATTCCCACCTACGGCGTCGACGGCACCTTTGGCGACATCGACGATGTGCGCGCGCACGGACGGGACGAACGGATCGGCGTGAAGCAGTATTTCGAGGGGCTGGAATTCCAGTATCGATTGATCAAGGCGCTCGCGAAGTGATCGCTACTTCGGGCCGCTCTTCGTGCTCTTGGTGCTCGTGACGACCGGATTGCCGGCCTTCACCCACTCGTTCCATCCGCCGCGAAGAGCCTTCACGTTCTTCACGCCCCGGGCCTGCAGCATCAGCGCGGCACGGGCGGCGGTGGCCTCGTCGCTGCACGCGCAGTAGGTCACGACTGGCTTCCGTGTCTTGATCAGGACCGCAACGACCGACTCGGACTCGTCTGGCCACGTCAGGCTGCCTTCGAGCGGCAGCAGCAGGGCGCCACGGATGTGGCCTTCGGCGAAGGTTTCCGCACGACGCGTGTCCACGATGATGACGTTGTGGGCCGCCACCAGTTTCTTGAACGCCTGCTGAGTGATGCGCGGGGCGTCGATCGCATCGGCGTTTTGCGCGGAAGTTGCGGCGGAGAACAGTGCGAGCACCAGGCTCGACGTCACAAGCAGCGTTCGCATCCATCTAATATAGCGCGATGACCAGCCACACCATTCACGCGCGCCGTCCACGCGGCGAGTGGTCGCTGCCCACGGTGGTTCGCGACACGGATGTGGTGGCATCGTTCCTCGAGGACGCCGCCCATTTTCCCGACGGCCGGGCCGACGGCGTCGCCACGCCGACATCCGAGGCGGCGATTGCGGCGCTGCTGACCTCGGCAATCAGCGTGCTGCCGATTGGTGCCCAGTCGTCGTTGACCGGCGG
>DASXIR010000341.1:0-9826 GCA_036497895.1 Vicinamibacterales bacterium
GCCGCTGGAGGCGCTGCGGTCCGTCACCGCGATGTACGCGCAGTTGGCTGACTCGCCCCACGCCGCCGTCAGGAACCTGGCCTATCTTCACAACGATTTGGCAGATCCAGCGCTGCGGCGTCACCTGCTGCGGCTCTCGCACGCGGCCAGGCGATGGTACGAGGAGCTGATCACGGCTGCTGTGGCGACGCGGGAACTTCGAGCAGGTACGGGCGTGAAGGTACTGGCCCGGCTGACCGATGTCACGCTTCGCGGGTCCTTCCTCAATTGGACGTTGTATCGAGAAGGGTCCGCCGCAAAATGGCTGCGCGAGGATCTCGACGCAATGCTCCAGCCTCATCTGACGCGCGGCGACAACCGCAGGAGGCGATGAGTCCTGACTACTCGCCTGACCCGGCGATCGGCTCGAGCCGCGTGGCGCGCCGAGCCGCGATTAATTGACGTATCGCACTACATGTAGAAGCGCAAGGCGTGGCGGCGGGCGCCGCCCGGCTAGCGCGAAGTAGTCGTCTGCGACGGCGTCACGTGAATCAAGGCGCCGGGGTTGGCGTCTTCGAGCATCCATAGCGAGCCGTCCGGGCCCTGTTCCACATCGCGGACGCGTTTGCCGACGTTCCAGCGCTCGGCGGCTTTCGCACCGCCATGGCCGTCGAACACGATCCGGACGAGTGACGTGGTCGCCAGTCCGCTGACCAGGCCACTGCCGTTCCACTGAGGGAAGCCCTGAGTGCTGTTGTAAAACATCAGATTGCCGGGAGCGATCACTGGCAGCCAGTAGAGGACCGGCTTGGCGAGATCGGACCGCGTGTCCGGGCTGGCAATCGGCACGCCGTTGTAGTTCATTCCGTAGGAGACGAGCGGCCAGCCGTAGTTCTTCCCCTTCTCGATCAGGTTCAGCTCGTCGCCGCCGCGCGGGCCGTGCTCGACCTCCCAGAGTTCGCCGCTGGGTGAAAACGCCAGGCCGTAAGGCGTGCGAACGCCGCTCGCCCAGGTTTCAGCCGGCGTCATGTTCGGGCCGGGAAACGTGTAGGTGCTCACCACCTTCGCGGTCTTGGCTTTCTCCGTGTCGGCGGGCGGATCGATCAGCGGAATCGTGGCCGCGCCGGTCTTGCCGAAGCTGGGATTACCTGGTGCGGGTTTGCCGTCGAGCGTCAGCCGCAGAATCTTACCGACCGGCTGGTCCGGATCCTGAGCGGGCGTCATTCGCTGACGATCGCCGACCGCGAGGAACAGGAACTGTCCATCCGGCGAGAACGCGACGGCCGCGCCTTCCTGGCCGCCCTTGCCCTTGGGCATCTGGTGCCAGAGCACTTCGAATTTGTCCAGTCTCGCCGAGGTGGCGGTGACCAGCAATTTCGCGCGCGCCAGCGCCAGACCGCCACCGTATTCACCAGGCTCCGCGTAGGTGAGGTAGATGTTTTGATCCGTCGCGTAATGCGGCGACAGATACACGCCGTGCATTCCGCTCTGACCCTGCCAATAGACCGCCGGCGTCCCGAATACCGGGCTGATCTTTTTTCCTTCTTGAGACACCAGCCAGACCGGGCCGACTTTTTCAGTGACCAGCATGCGGCCGTCGGGCAGGAAGGCCAGCCGCCACGGCAGTTCAAAGGTGTCGGTCGTGGTCATGGTGAAGGGCAGACTGGACTCGGCTTTCTGCTGGCCGAGGTTGACCTGCGCCAACGCCGCAGACGAGGCCAGGACGACAAACAACGCGACTTTCGCTAATTTCACAGTCATCTCTCCTTGATTCTCGAGCGCCCGACCTTCGCGATCCCGGGCTGGTTATTCTCTTTCGCGTTGTGTCACTTCGGCATCGGCATCGAGACGGCCTTGCCGGTGGCGCGCTCGGCGATCCAGATCATGTCGCCTGCCGGTTCGACCGCGGTCGGTGTGTTGAGTCCTTCCTTGATCACCGTGACAGTCCCCTTGTCACCGCTGACCGCGATCGCCGAGATCTTGCCGGCGCCGTTTTCCGCGACCAGAAGTTTTCCATTGGCTGCGCGCATGCCGTCCGGACCCTTCAGCGGCTGATCCAGGGCAATCTCGACTACCGGCCCGGCCTTGCCCGCCGGGTTGACCGGAACACGGTAGATCTTGTTGGTGCGGACGTTGTTCACGTAGAGCGTGCCGTTCAAGAACGTGATTCCGTCGATGCCGATGAGTGCATCGCGGTCTTCGAGGAACAGATCGGCCGACGATGATCCGGCCGGCAGCTTGAAGATTTTGCCGTTGCCGGTGTCGGTGATGTAGAGCGCTTTGTCCGGACCCACCGAGAAATCGTTGCAGACGTTGCTGTCGCCCGGCAGGTTCCAGCGAATCTTCGGCGCCCCGGTGTCGAGGTTGAAGCTCCTCAGCGCGCTGCGCCGCTGCGCCGGCATGCCCGGCACCGGCGTCAGCTGACAGGTCCACAACGTGTTGGTGGATGCGTCTGCCAGCATCCCGAGGAAAATGGTGCCCGCACCTTCCGCGCTCGCATCAACGAACTTCTCGGCGGTGGTCGAACCGGACCGCACCTTGTAAACGAAAGGCGTGCTGGCACTCCCGACGATCAGCACGCCGCCAGGAGCAACGGTCAGGCTCTCGGGCCCCGATTTCGCATCGACGATCAGAATGTCAGCGGCGAATCCGGCTTGCGCAAACGCCGCCACCAGAGCAGCGCAAACGGCCAGCCGTCGCGCGTTCACAATCGGCACGTCAAACCTCCCCTGCCCTTCCATTTTGTGTTTTCACGAGCCAGGCCCGATAGCCGCGGCCCGGTCGCCTGTAACGGACGTGAAACGCTGCACGTCAACCGCCTTCGGTCGAGGCCCGGTTACCGGTTGATATCGATGCCGGTCCCCGAGGCGCCGATCGCCGCGTCGCCGGACGTCTGATTGCCGGCCACGTCCAGAACGCACGAGTAGAACTCGGCGAGCGTCGGCGCGAAACGCACATCGACGGCAAGCGAGCCGTTCGCCGGGACGACACCGCCGGACGGGTTGGCCGTGAAGTCCGCGCCGCCTGTGCCTGTACACGAGAGCGACGTGAACGTGATCGGCGCGTTGCCGGCGTTGTTGATCGCGAACGTCCGGACCGCCCGTGAACCGATGTTGACGTTACCGAACGACAGATCACCGGTCACCGAGATGACCTTCGCGGTGACCATGGTGGGCGCGGGGGAAGTCGACATGGACGATCCGCAGGCACCAGACAAAGCCACGGTCGCGATGACTGAGAGCAGTGTGGGTTTCATGGCGGCTATTTCTCCAGCATCATGATCGTGGCCGCAAGCGCCTCAACCTCAAGATTGACCAACAGGACAGCCCCCTCATGGGTCCGTTCACCGGATCATAGCCTGTCGGGTCGGAGGCTTGCGCTAGAGCTTAGGACGCCTGGTGTACGCCGACCGCCGGGAACAACGACGCGATCGTCGCCACGCCGTGCTCGGCTTCGGCCCGGTTGGCCACGGTCGTGTCGTCGCCGTAGCCGTAATAGTCGTTCTCCCCGGTCACCTGCACGAGCAGACCGTCGCGCCTCGGCACGAACGAGGTGTCCTTGTAATGCAGTCCGTAGGTGACATCCGGCTGTGAAATCAGCCGGGTGATCTGACCGCGCACGGGCGTGACCGACGAGTCACTGAACAGCGCACGAGCGCCGTAGCCGGTGCAATTGATCAGGGTCTTCTCTTTGAGGCGCGCGAAGTCGGCCGGCGTCTTGAATTCGGTGATCTCGAGCCGGCCGCCATTCGAGGTGAAGTCTTCGAGCAGGATTCGCGAATAGCTCGAAAGGTTGAACATCAGCTGCGAGTTCCGCCGGAGATAACGCTGCCCGAAGGGATGGCTGCCCGGCTGGTATTCGACGGGAGCGGGCAACAGATCGGGCGTCAGTTCGCGCTGCAGCGCCGCGAACCTCGGCCGTCCATCGGTTTCCTCGCGCGACGGCCGGCTCGATTGATCGGATACGCCGTAGTTATCGATGAACTCCACCGGCGTACCCGCCACTCCCAGGAACGATTGAAAGGTCTCGTAGGTCTGGCGCGACATCTGGGCCCACACCTTCTTGAACTCCGGCGTGGCGTGTTCTTCGAGGGCGATCCGCGAATCCGGCGTGTACAGACCGGTGGCCCACGACGACCGGACGTTCGGCGGAAGCTCCTTGGCGTAGATCGTGACCCGCGCGCCGGCGCGTTGCAGCTGCCGCGCGGTGGTCATGCCGAGTGCGCCGCAACCGATGACCGCGATGTCACGCTCGCCGGTCGCCATCGCACTGGCGGTCGCGATCGCACCGGCCCCCCACGACAACGACCATCCACTGCCACCGTGACCGTAGTTGTGCACAACCGTTTTGGCGCCGACCTTCTCGACATCCATCCGCGGACCAGCGGCGCGGAACGGGCGTGTGCAGACCGTGATGCGGGTGATGCGATCGGCGCTGATTCGCAGCGGCGCCAGCTGCAGACCCTGCGTCCCACTCGCGCCGGGTATGAGGCGGCACCCATCCACTGCGCCGAGTGCGACGAGCGCGCCCGCGCCCTTCAGGAAGTGGCGACGTCCGATCGGTCTGTGCATACTACGGCCTCGGTCCATAAGTCGGCAGCGGTTGCCCCGCTTCGAGCGCACCCAGATCGGGTGCCGCACCCAGAAACGCGTCGTTCACGTTGGGAATGACCACGCCCTTGTCGACTGCGGCCGAACCCGGCTTCAGGCGGAAGTCGTAGTCCTTGAAGTTGTAGAGCCGCTGCACGGTCTTCGGATCGCGATCGAGCTTGGGGACATTGACGAAGACGTCGTAGTCCACCAGCACACTGTGCTGGTCCTGTCCGGTCGCCTGGGCGTACTCCGCCAGCGTCTTGAACTGTCCTGGCTGCGGCGCTCCAGTGGCAGCACCGCGGCCGCCCGCAGGCGCCGCACCTCGGCCAGCCGCCGCGCCTCGCCCGCCGCCTGGCGCCGCGTCCGGATCGCCGCCACCGGCTGGCGCCGACGCCGGATCCACCACGTTCCACTGGAATGAATACGCCGCATCAGGATTGGGACGAAAGCCGTTGTAGTCCGATGAGGTATACGCGGTCAGTGTCGTGACGCTGAAGATGGCCGGCGCCGTACTCTGGCCGAGGAACAGATTGTTGAGCCAGTGGGTGTTCGCCCCCGACGGCACGGTCGTCTCGGACGTGACGGTGTTGTGATAGAAGATGACGCCCGGTGAGCCCGCCGTGCTCCGCGTCGATCCGCCGGGCGCGTTGTAGACGATGTTGCGAATCCAGTAAATCGGACCACCGGCCGACGGTTGCGTGGACATCGGGTGCGAGGCGGAATTGATCAGGATGTTCCGCATCACCCGGATGTTGTGCATGCTGCCGTCCATCTCGATCGAGTTGTCGTGGGCGTTGGTGATGTAGTTGTTGTAGATGTCGATCGACACCGGCCGACGGTCCCAGTACTGGCGCGGCGGATAGCTCGGGCCTTCGTTCGCGTTCGAACCGTCCGGCATGCCGTACATCTCGGTGTCGATGCCATCGTGAAAGTCCGCCACATAGTTGTAGGCCACCACGTGGCCGGGGCCGTAGAGACGGATAGCGGTGTACGACTTCATCACCGGCGGAAATTCCTGGCCGTCCACGCCGTTGAACTGCTGCCAGAACGCGCCGTTCCAGCCGATCAGGTGTTTGCTGTCGTTGCGCCCCAGCAGGACGTTGTCCGCGATATAGAAGTTGCTCGAGCCCGAGTAGTTGCTGAAGACCCCCATGCCGACCTGTTCGAACCGGCAATGCTTCACAGTGATGCCCTTCGCGCCGGCGATGAACTGCGTGCCCGCCCAGATCGCGATGCTGGTGTTCCTGAAGGTGATGCCCTCGATGTAGTTGTAGTCTGCAACCTTCATGTTGAACAGGTTGAAGTTGTTGCGACCGTCGATGATCACCTCGCCATCGCCTGCGCTTTTGATCACGATCGGCTTCTCAGGCGTGCCCTTGGCCGTCAGGTAATACGTGCCTTCGAACGTGGTGGTCGCGTTGATCGTCGTCTGGTTCGCGTAGTACTCGTACTGATACGCGTAAGTGCCGGCGTGCATCAGGACGATGTCGCCTGGCTTCACACGCGGCCGTCCGCCCGGCGCGGTGTCGCCGGCGCCGCAATAATAGTTGTAGGCGCACATCAGGCCGGTGAACGCCGGCTCCTGCTTCTGACCCTGATAACCGACCGGGTAGACATGGTAGGTCTTGCCACCAGTTGCCGGTTTCGGCTCGGGCCGCGTCCGGACGGTCACGGTTTTGGTTGCATTCGCGGCAGGCCCATCCACGCCATCCGGGTCGGTCAGTACCAACCGAACCTGGTAGGCCGTATCCGGCTCGAGGTCGAGGATGCTGCCGGCGAACATGTTCGGCTGCACGAGGTTGAACACGTTTGGCTGTGTCGTTTTCTCCCCGTGCAGACGCAGGAGCGGCATTCCTTTCTTCCACGCCGCCTCTCCCGCCTTGCGATAGGACACGTCAACCGAGGCGTTCCGATTGTCATCACCCTGCATCAGCCACTCGAAGCCGAGGTTGATGAGCGTTGGCGGATCGATGACGAGTTCACCCGGGGTGACGCGAACGGCGGCGGCAGCCGGCAGGTTCTGAGCCGGCGCGCGCGCCGCCGGCGTCTGGGCTGTAAGGATCGTCCCGCCGAAGACGGTCACGAGCAGCAATGCGGTAAGCCGCGGACTGTAGATCATGAGGTACTCCGTGGGCGTAACAGCGAGATTCTACTGTCAATGCATCGCGACATCGCTAGCCGGTCCTCGAGTCGGCGGCCGCCGCATGATCAACGGCAGCGGAATGAGGCACGCGACCACCAACGCCATCGTCGTGACCACCTGCACGTAAGCCATCGTGATCGCCTGCCCCTGGAGCAGGCCCATGACACGAGCGTAGGCCTGTTGCGCGGCGGTGCTCGCATCGAGTCCGGCACCCTGGAGCGACTGCGCGACGCCACCCAGCAGGTTGTCGAAGGGCGCATTACCCTGGTAGGCGTGCGCAATCAGCGTGCTCTGATTCTGCTGACTGAAGCGCGTCAGCATCGTCGTCAGCAACGCGATGCCGATGCTGCCGCCGATGTTCCGGACGAATGCGTTCATCCCGGACACCTGATTGTTCTGCTCGCGCGGAATCCCGACGTACGCGAGTGTATTGGACGGGAGAAAGATGAACGCGAGGCCGGATGTCTGCATGATGCGCATCAGCGCGGCGGTCCGAAAATCGACGCCGAGACTGAGGTGCGTCGCCATGTAATACAGCGCGCTCGAGGTGATGGCGAACCCGACGCCCATCATGATCCGCGGATCCATCCGCGACACCAGCGTGCCCGAGATCGGCATCATCACCAGCATGATGAAACCGCCGCCGGCGAGCGCCATTCCGGCAGTGGTGGCGTCGTACCCGAGCATCGATTGCAGGAACAGCGGCAACAGCACCGTCGTTCCATTCAGGACCATCCCGAGGACGAACGTGAACACCATGGCGGCGGCAAAATTACGTCCGCGAAAGAGGCGAACGTTCACGATCGGATTGTCATGGCGCCATTCCCAGATCACCCAGATGGTCAGGATCACCACCGCGACAATCAGCGCCGACGTGATCAGCGGCGACGCGAACCAGTCCGACTCCTGTCCCTTGTCGAGTACCAGTTGAAGGGCGGCGATACCGAGAGCCACGAGCGCAAACCCGGTGTAGTCGATGCCGGCGCCGGCGCGGGTGACGCGTTGCCGCTCGCGTTGCAGGTAGGGTGGGTCCTCGACCATCCGCTGCGTCAGGAAGAGCGAGAGGATGCCAACCGGCACGTTGATGAAGAAGATCCAGTGCCAGCTGTAGTTGTCGGTGATCCATCCACCAATCGTCGGTCCGATGGCAGGTGCGACGACCACAGCCATGCCGTAGACGGCGAAGCCCAGGCCGCGCTGGTGTGCCGGGAATGTGTCGGCCAGGATCGCCTGTTCGCTCGGCGCCAGACCGCCGCCGCCGATGCCCTGCAGGACGCGGAACAGGACCAGCATGCCGAGGCTGGGCGCCAGCCCGCACAGGAATGAGCTCGCGGTGAACACGACCACCGACGTCATGTAAAAACGTTTGCGGCCAAACCGTGTCGCCAGCCACGCACTGATCGGAAGGACGACCGCGTTCGACACCAGATAGCTGGTCAGGATCCAGGTCGACTCGTCCTGACTCGCGCCAAGGTTGCCGGCGATATGCGGCAGCGCCACGTTCGCGATGGAGGTGTCGAGCACTTCCATGAACGTGGCGAGGGTGACGGTCAGTGCGACGAGCCAGTGATTGTGGGACGGGCGCCACTCCGCTTCGGGCGCGACGACGACGGTCTCAGCCATAAATACGGTGCCGATATTCTACAGGCCCCGCCGCGCCGTGAGGTTGGCACCTGCGACGGCAGGTGGCTGTCCTTGTCAGTCGTAGATGCGGGCCTGGCACGCTCCACACTCGATCGTTCCAACCAGGGACTGATTTCGACTAGGATTTGCTATCGCGATGTCTATTCCTTCACGCCTTTTGCTGACGCTGCTGCTGTCAATGGCCGCCTTCGGCGCTGCCTGTAAGACGGCGCCTCCGTCCAGCCTTCACGCCACGCCGCCGTCGCTTGGACGGCTTCCGTACAGCGACGCCGATGTGGACTTCATGGCGGGCATGATTCCGCACCACGCTCAGGCTGTTGTCATGGCCGGATGGGCTCCCTCGCACGGCGCCCGCAAGGATGTCGCGATCTTCTGCGAGCGCATCGTCGTCGGGCAGCGCGACGAGATTGCGACGATGCAGACCTGGCTGCGCGATCGCGGCCAGGTGGTCCCCGACGCGACGTCCACGCGCCACCGGATGAAAATGAACGGTGTCGAGCACGACATGCTGATGCCGGGCATGTTGACCGACGAAGAAATGGCGGCGCTCGACCGTGCGCGCGGTCCGGAGTTCGATCGGCTGTTCCTGATCGGCATGATCAAGCACCATCAGGGCGCGATCAACATGGTGGACGTGCTCTTCGCGTCCTACGGCGCAGCGCAGGACGAGACCGTCTTCAAATTCGCCTCAGATGTGTATGCCGATCAGTCGATCGAGATCGATCGGATGAACGAGATGCTCGAAAGCACTCCCAAATAGGAAGGGATTCACGCCGATGATGTTCCCCATGTTGACGTCACGTTTCTCGCGCGTTCTTATCGGCGGCCTGTTGGTCGGGCTGCTTGGCGCGGGTGCGCTGGGCGAGGCGGCGTGCAAGACCTCTCCGACCAAAGGCGCATCGGCTGCGCCGGCGCCGAGTACGCCCCCGCCAACCCCGGCTGCGGCACCGGCACCGGCCGCTCCCGCGCCGCCGCCGGCCGCACCAGCGGCCGCGGCGCCGGCAACGCCGGCGAGTCCCGCTGCCGCAGCGCCAGCTACGCCAGAGAGTGCGGCGCCTGCGGCTGGAAATCCAGGCGGCCGCGGTACGCCACCGCCGCCGCCACCGCCGCCGCCCGCGGTGATGCCGAAACCGGTCACGCCGATTGTGTCGGCTACTGCCCCGAGTCCCGATCCGCGCGTCAATCTCAAGGCCGGCCGGTGGGACGCCGAGCAGGCAGCGTGGAACATGCGCATGTTGTCGACCACGCCGCCGACCGGCAAGACACTGGGCGCGACGCACTCGGATCTTGCATTCACCGGCAACTACGCGGTTCAGGGTAACTACAACGGCTTCGAGATCTACGACATCTCCAACCCCTCGAAGCCGGTGATCGCGAACTCCTACCTCTGTCCCGCGTCGCAGAACGACGTGTCGGTCTACCGCAACCTCGTCTTCATGTCGTCGGAGTCCACCAACAGCCGGGCGGA
>DASXIR010000342.1:0-5692 GCA_036497895.1 Vicinamibacterales bacterium
AAGCCGGCTTCACCGAGCAGCAAGTGGCGAACAGCGTGTCGCTGTCGCTTCAGGGCAGCGGCGTGGCCTCCCTGAATTACTGGCTGAACTACCAGAACGGCGTCAGCTATCAGGTCGTCTCGCAGACCCAGCAGTACCGCCTCAGCTCGATCGACGAATTGAACCGGACGCCCGTGACCGGGCCTGGATTGACCCCGCAGTTGCTGAGCAACCTCGCCACCATCAGTCGGACGACGACGCCGCTCTCGCTGAATCACTACAACGTGCAACCCGTCTTCGACGTCCTAGCGAACGTCCAGGGCACGGATCTGGGCACGGTGTCGGCGGCGGTCGAGGGGATCGTCGCCCGCTCCCAGCGTCAGCTGTCCAACGCGACGCACATCACCGTCCGCGGCCAGGTGCAGAGCATGAACCAGGCGTTCACCGAGATGGCGCTCGGGATCGGGTTCGCCGTGCTGCTCGTGTACTTCCTGATGGCCGTGAATTTCCAGTCGTGGACGGATCCATTCATCATCCTGATGGCCCTTCCCGGCGCGTTGGCCGGCATTCTCTGGGCGCTCTTCATCACGCGGACGACGATCAGCGTGCCCGCGCTGATGGGATGCATCATGGCGATCGGCGTTGCGACGTCGAACAGCATCCTGATGGTCACCTTCGCCAACGAGCAGCGGACGCCAGCAGCCGGCGGTCTGGACGCGCGTGCCGCCGCGCTCGTGGCGGGCGGGACGCGGCTTCGCCCGGTGCTCATGACCGCTCTGGCGATGCTCCTCGGGATGCTGCCGATGAGCCTCGGGCTTGGCGAGGGCGGCGAGCAGAACGCGCCGCTCGGCCGCGCGGTGATTGGCGGCCTGATGATGGCCACCGTCTACACCTTGTTTTTCGTGCCGACGGCGTACAGCTGGCTGCGACGGACGCCGCCCAAGAACTTCGATCAAGAGGAGCACGCGCAATGAGTGTGGCTCGCACTGAGGAGCATCCCGTGCGTCGGGCCGGTACGCGCACGATCGTTGCCGTGGCCGGCGCGATCGGCGTGGTGTTCGCGCTGCTGTTCGTTGCCGGCGCGATCACACGCGCCCGCAGCGCCCGCGATCTCCGGCAGTCGGCGGCGACGGTCCAGACTGCCGTGCCGCAGATCGCAGTGATCCGGCCCGAGCCGGCGAGCGACGGCGATCTGACGGTCGCCGCCACGACGCAGGGGATCCGCGACACGATCGTCTACGCACGCACGACTGGCTACATCAGCAAGCGGTCCGTCGACATTGGCGACGAGGTAAAAGCCGGTCAGCTGCTGGCCGAAATTGCTTCACCCGAGGTCGATCAGCAACTGCGCCAGGCACGCGCGGATCTCAACATGGCGGAAAAGACCCTGGAGCTCCAGAAAGCCACGCTTGATCTGGCACGGGTCACGATGGGCCGCTATCAGGCCGCGGATGCTGAGAACGCCGTCGCCAAGGAAGCGGTCGACCAGAGTGTGGCTAGCGCGCGGACTGCGCAGGCGGCCGTCGCCGCCGCCGAGGCGACCGTGGCGTCGAACGTGGCCAATGTCAGCCGGCTCGAAGAGCTCACGGCGTTCGAACAGGTCGTAGCGCCCTTCTCCGGCCGCGTCATCCAGCGCAACGTCGACGTCGGCGCGCTGATTACCGCAGGCAGCCCGACGAACAACACCGCTGTCGCTCCGTCGAGCCCGAACGGTACGCCAAACGGTCTGTTCGAGATCGCTCGATTCGATACCCTTCGGGTGTTCGTCAACGTGCCGCAGGTCTACGCGGGCAATATCCGTTCGGGCCTTCCGGTCAGCGTCAGCGTGCGTGGACGTGTCGCCCAGCCAGTAAAGGGAACGGTGACGCGAACCGCAAGCGCCGTCGATCCCGCATCGCGGACGCTTCTCACCGAGGTGGATATTCCCAATGCGTCGCACGAGTTGCTGCCAGGCATGTTCGTCTACGTCGCGTTCAGCCTTCGGCCGGCGGGCTCGCGGTGGCGAGTGCCGGCGACGGCCGTCGTCATCGATGCACAAGGCACGCGGGTCGTCACCGTCTCTGGCAACAACAAACTGCATCTTCAACCCGTCGTGCTCGGCCGCGATTTCGGCGACTCGATGGACATCCAGGCCGGCCTCCACGGCGACGAAGCGATCGTGAAGCAACCCACTGTCTCGCTACACGAGGGTCAGCTTGTCCGGCCGACGAAGTAGCCACGCCGTCGCGGTGTGCGCGCTGGTCGTGACGGCCGCGGGGTGCACGGTCGGTCCCGAGTACGTCCGTCCAGTCATCGAGCCGCCGCCGACGTTCAAGTCGGCGGCGGCGAACGGCGATCAGGACGTGCTGTCAGTCGAGTGGTGGCGACTCTATCGCGACGCCGGCCTCGATCAGCTGATCGACACCGCCAACCAGTCGAACCAGACGCTTCGCCAAGCGGTCGCGCGGATCGATGAAGCGCGCGCGCTTGCCCGCATCGCGGCCAGCTACCGTTACCCGACGATCACCGGCAACGCGGCGCTCGCCCGGCAACGGACATCACCCAACCGCGCCAGCACGTTCACGGGACAGCCGGTCGGGACCAGCGCCACGTTCAACGACTGGCTCGTGCCCGTCGACTTGAGCTACGAGATTGACGTATTCGGGCGCGTTCGACGATCGCTGGAGGCGGCGAGGGCCGCAGCCTTGGCCAGCGAAGACGATGCGGCGGTGGTCCGTCTCACGGTTCAGACCGACGTAGCGCAGTACTATTACACGCTGCGCCTGCTGGACGCGCAGTCCGGAATTCTCACGCAGACCGTCGCGGCATATCGCGAGCAGGTTCGGGTCATGTCGGTGCAGGTGAAGACCGGTCTCACGAGCCCGATCGTGCTCACTCAGGCGCAGGCGCAGTTGCAGGCCACGCTGGCCCAGCAGGCCGACGTGGACCGCGCGCGAGCGGACGAGGAACACGCGCTTGCCATTCTGTGCGGTCAGCCTGCGCCGTCGTTTACGGTCGCCGCCAACCCACTTGGCGACAGTGTGCCTCCCACGGTCCCGCCGGGGCTGCCGGCCAGCGTGCTGTCGAGGCGGCCTGACGTCGCCGAAGCCGAGCAGATCGTGGTCGTCGCCAATGCGCAGGTCGGCGTGGCCACCGCCGAACTCTATCCGACGTTCTCGTTGACCGGCGGCGCCGGTTTCGAGTCCGCCGCGGCCGACTCGCTGTTTGCGTGGCAAAGCCGCCTCTGGTCGATCGCGGCGGGCCTGACCGCGCCGCTTTTCAACGGCGGACGTCTACGAGCGAACCTCGACGCGACGAAGGCACGCTACCAAGAGATGGTGGGGGCCTATGTGAATCAGGTGCTGATTGCGTATGGCGACGTGGAAGACGCGCTGACGGACTTGCACGCGTTGACGAGCGAAGTGGCGAGTCTGCGCGATGCGGTCGCGGCGTCCCAGGAATACCTTCGCCTCGCGCAGGTTCAGTACCAAGACGGCCTCGTCGATTACCTGACCGTTGTCGATGCAGAACGGACGCTGCTCGCGAACCAGTTGGCGTTCACGCAGGCGCTGAATCTGCAGATGTCCGCCAGCATCCATCTGATCAAGGCGCTGGGAGGCGGGTGGCAGGTCGGCGCGTGAAAGGCCGCAGCCGCCGGATCCGCGGGCTGAGATGGTATGGCCTGCCGATCCGGGAGTATCTTCACTGTCATGACGACCATCGGACTCATCGGTGCTGGCCATATCGGAAGCCAGGTGGCGCGACTCGCCGTCGCCCACGGCTATGGTGTGGTGATCAGCAATTCGAGAGGGCCGGAGACATCGTAGTGGTGACGGTGCCGCTCAAGAACTATCGACAAGTCCCGGTCGAGCCGCTGGCGGGCAAGATCGTGATCGACACGAACAACTACTACCCCCAGCGCGACGGCCACATGCCCGAACTCGACAACGAGTCGACGACCGCGTCCGAGCTATTGCAGGCGCACCTCCCAGCGTCGAAGGTCGTGAAGGCGTTCAATCTCATCTACGCCGCTCAGCTGACCACGGACGGACAGCCGGCGGGCTCGAAGGACCGTCGCGCGCTGGTCATCGCCGGCGACGATCTGGACGCCAAGGCGACGGTGCGGCATCTGCTTGACCAGTTCGGGTTCGACGTCGTTGATGCGGAGCCCTGAAAGAGGGATGGCGCATTCAGCGAGACACGCCCGGATACGGTCCGCGTCGCACGGCCCTGGAACTCCGCCGGGACCTCGACGCTGCCAAGCGGTACGCCGACCAATAGATCCTTTGAGGTGGCTCATGTCTCACGTGATTCGGCGATCGCTAGTCGATCAACGACGACCGCGACGACTGCGGGAGGTGTGGGCGCATTTTCCCGGATCCGTGATGTACGTCTGGCACGCCGGCCTCCATGCTGCCGCCGTCGCCAACTCCATCACGGCCACTGGCTTCGAACTGCGGAGCCAAATTATCTGGCGAAAGCCGCAATTCGTGCTCAGCCGCGGACATTATCACTGGGGGCATGAACCGGCGTGGTTTGCCGTGCGGGCGGTGCCGACGCCGGATGGCTAGTCGATCGGACGCAGACCACCATGTGGGACGTCCCGAACCTCAATCCCTTCGGCGGCAGCCGCGACGGCGAGAACAGCATCACCGGGCACAGCACGCAGAAGCCGGTGCGCCTGTTCGAGATCCCGATCTTGAACCACACGCGGCGCAGCGATGCCGTCTTCGATCCCTTCCTGGGCAGCGGCACCACGCTGATCGCAGCCAAAAGACCGCCGTCAGGGTCTCGCCCTGGAACTCGAGCCGCGTTACGTGCAGGCCGCGATCGAGCGGTGGGAGCGGTCCACCGGCCAGACGGCCGTGAAGCTGGATGGCGGAGCGACCGATGGCGACGCGTAGCCGCGGGGGCGCGGCGGATCGGAACCGGCCGCTCGCGTGCTCAGCCGACGCGCTCGTGCGTGGGAGCTCTCGATAGCGGGCTGGTCTCAGCGGCAGATCGCTGCCGAACTTCGCGTCAGTCAGGCCGCGGTCTCGAAGATGCTGGCGCGGGCCGGCAAGGAGTGCCATCGCGACATGCGCCGGCAGGCGACCACCCACTTGGCGCGCACCGTCGGTCAATACGACGAGCTCTACCGCGAAACCCCCGCGGCGTGGCAAAAGAGCAAAGGCGATCAGACGCGTCGCCGACACCGGCGCGTCGACGGCGCTCCCGGTTCGGCGGGGACCGGCGGCAGCACGACGGTGACCGAAGGCGAGGTCATCACGCGCGAAGGCGATCCGCGGTTCATCGGGCACATGTTCCGCCAGCTGCAAGAGAAACGCACGTTAATCGAGCATATCGCCGGTGACCGGCCCGTCGATCCGCCCCCGCCTTTCGATTCCGAGGCCTTCGTCAAAAAGCTAATGCGTATGTTCACCCTCGGCGCTTTGCCGGCTGGCGAAGCGCATGTCGCAGGCCAGTACGAACTCGTTACCGATGCCGCGCGTGCGGCCGCGAATTGTGGCAATGCTCACGACTGGCGCGGACGAGAGCTGCAGGACAAAGTCGCGCCACAGGCCCAGCACCTCTGGCCGTTCAGCTGCCTTGGCTAAGTCGAGATGGGCGATGAAAAAATCGGGATTCGCCGACTGGAACACCACGACCTTCACGGACGGGTTCGCCTCGACGAGCTCGGTCATGAGCGCTCCCAATTCGACGATCGTTGTGGGAACAAACATGTTGATCGGCG
>DASXIR010000343.1:0-14450 GCA_036497895.1 Vicinamibacterales bacterium
GCCCGGACATCCTCGTCGAGATCGAAATCATCGCCGCGAGAAAATAGCGCGGCCGGTCCAGAACAGGCGATGGCGTCAGCGGTGTAGATGCCGGTCACGACTTGAGAAACGTCATCGCCTCGACGAGGACGTCCGGTGGCATTTCGTGGCGTCCTTCGAACTCGCGGAAGGTGACGTCGTAGCCCATCGACCGAAGCCGCGGAACGATGACGCGGCTGCATTGATCGATCGGCAGAATCTGATCGTTGGTGCCATGCGACACGAAGAACTTCGCACGGCCGTGCGGCGTGGCGCTGACCACGAAGCCCGGCGAACAGGCGGCGACGCGCGGGAAGAGATCGCCGTTGGCGAGGCCGAGCGACAGCGCGTACGACGCACCATCAGAGAAACCGCCGATCGACACCCGAGCCGGGTCCACCGCGACACGGCTGAACACGTGCGTCAGCACGCGATTCAGGTACTCGACGTCCTCCGCGAACGTGCCACGGATCGCGTCCCACGAGGTGGCGCGCGAGTCCGGCGCGACCACGACCACCCCGGCCTGATCGGCGGGGGGCCCGATCCGTTGAAGCATGCGGGCGCCGTTCTGCGTGGCGCCGTGAAGAAAGAGCAGAAGCGGCAGCGGACCGGACGAAGCCGCGCTCGGCATCTGGACGACGCCGTCGCGCTCGCCGCCGAGACCCAGCGGCCCGGATTTCAGCGACGTGGCGATGTTGTTCAACGGGCGCGCATCGAGACGGCCGTCGCCTGCAGCGACGGAGTCGCCGAGCGCCTCGCACGCCTCTCCAGTTGTCATCACCGCCAGCGCCGACGTCGCGGCGAACCCGAACGCGCGTCGCGAGATCCGCCGGATCCTCAGCGCCGGCCCTTTTCTCTGTCCGTGGCCTCTTTTTCGGCCGTACGAGCGCCGCGCAGCACGTTCTCGAGTGCGTAGTTTGCTTCGTGACACGCGTACTCGAAGATCTGATCGCTGGTCGCCGTCCACGAATACTCGCCGGTCCACGGACGATCCCACGTGTTCGGGTCGGCCACCGTGAAATGGTACAGCAGCGAGCGATCGTTCATTCGTGAGATGCGCTCGACGACGTGCAGGTTTTCACTCGAGCCCCGGAACTGCGTCTTGTCGGTGAAGTTGGTGGTGTCGATGACGAGAGTGTCACCGTCCCAGTGACCGACTGAATCGCCCATCCACTTCCGGACATTCGAGGGCAGGTGCTCGGCATTCATGCGGATGATTCTCACGTCGTGCACCATCTCATTGAGAATCATCACGGTGTCCCTGGTCTGGACGATTTGTTTCAGATTGTTGTACCAGTAGTTCGGCAGCGTCGGCGGACCGCTCGTCGAACTGAACCCGAGCAGGCACCGCTCCGCCAGCGGCCTCGCTTCGGGATCGTCGTACTGTCCGGGAGGCGTGTTGCCGCCGCCCTCCGCCGCATCCGGACTGACGCGTGTCGCCAGGATCGCCTGGTTGCGTTGCCGTGCCTCGGACTTGACTGGGGGGACCAATCCGTTGGGCGGGTCGATCACGATCGAGGTCCG
The DNA here is from genome assembly GCA_036497895.1 of Vicinamibacterales bacterium. Lineage (GTDB taxonomy): Bacteria > Acidobacteriota > Vicinamibacteria > Vicinamibacterales > CAVVIG01 > CAVQFC01. The sequence continues at coordinate 1,543 of DASXIR010000343.1, forward strand.
CTTCTCGCCGTTGATGGTCGCCAGCGACGTTCCCGGCGAAATCCAGAACGTGTTGTAGCCGCCGACGACACCGCCGCCGCCGCGGAAGACCTGCTCGAGATATGACGGTGTTGGCGAATGATCCCCGCCGACCGGAGGCAGCGAACGGTCCGCCGCGCTCGGCGCCGATCCCGCCGCCATCCGCTTCTCTTCATAGTGCTCGATGGCGTACGCCTCCTCTGACGTGAGCAGCAGGCGGTTGCCGTACAGCGCCGGACGTTCGATCGGCGTCATCGTCGCGGCGTCGTAGTTGCCCTGCAGGTCGGGATGTCCGTCGGCGGTGCGCGGCGGGACGTAGGTTTTGCTGGACGCCGCGGGTGGCGCCGGCATCTGCGCCGATGGGTGAGATCCGGCGAACCAGAACGCGGCCAGGATCACGGCGCTGCAATGCGTAAGGCGATATGGGCGAGGCCCCATCGCTCCCTCCACCGCCGAGTGTAGCGCCGGGTCCGGCAGCCTGCCAGATGTTTGTTCGGCGACTGGCTCAGCGGGGGTTCGGAATCGGCTGATCGGCGCAGTGGCGCCGCCGGTAATCCTCGAGAGCCTGCTGCGCGTAGTTGGTGAACTGGATGCCCGCGCGGTAGTACGGCTCGATCACGGTCTGCGGTTTCTCGAACATGGACCACGCCACGTGCGCGGTCACCCGGAGTGTTTCGTTGGTATCGGGCAACGCCAGCTTGATGGTCTGATTCGGCCGCAACGCCGGTTGAGACACGACCTGCGCACCGAGGGCGGAGATGTCCACCAGTCTCGCACTGCCGTTCTCGACAATGGCGCTCAGGGTGTCGCGGAGCAGGAAGCGCGGCGCCCGACGAGTGTTCACGGGAATGACCGGAGCGGCCGGCAGGGCGGGACGCGACACGGTAATCACGCTGGCGCCTGACCCGTCAATGCTCGGAGTCGGCCTGCGGGCTACCGTCACCCATTGCCCGTTGAGCGCCGTAATGAGCCGAATTTCTGCGCCTGAGGTCGCCGCTCTCTCGATCCGTTCCATCGCCGCAATGCCCGCGGGTGTCTGCGCGTATAGCGCATCGATCGCGATCAGGTTCGGCTGGTACGACCGGATGTGGTCGATCGCCGACACCAGATTCGTTGCGCTGAAATGCATGGCCTGGCCCGGCAGGCGCAGGCGTTCCCGGATGACCTTCAGGCGGGTCGCATCTGCGACGACGATGGCGAGGTTGGTGGGCATTGGCGAACGTCCCAGTGGCAACGTGAATGCCATATTTCCTCCAGGCGATTTCGAGGCGGATCCGGGCTTTTTGCCGAACGCGGCGCTTTTCCTCGAAAAGGCGGCTCGGCGCGATGCCGTTTTCGTTATCGGTCGAACGATATGGAATGTGCAGGGTTGGCATATTTAACCTTCCCCTGACCTTCCAGTCTAACCGTCCTGAAGAACGAATGCATGCCAGTGCTGCCAAAGGAGCGGAACGATGAAGGTCGGACTATTTGCAGCCGTAATCAGTCTGGGATTCGCGTCGATGGCTGCGGCTCAGGCCCCGGCCACCGCTACGCCTGACGACCACCCTGCCGGCGTCAACCAGCGCCTCGAAAACCAGCAGGATCGCATCCATCAGGGCGTGCAGGACGGTCAATTGACCAAGGCCGAGGCGACCCGGGTGAGGGCCAATGATGCGGGGATTCGGGCGGAGGAGCGGGTGGACCGCAAGGCCAACGACGGCAAGCTGACGAGCGGCGAACGCCAGCACCTCGAGAAGCAGCTGAACCGGAACAGCCGCCAAATCTATCGCGCGAAGCACAACGATCGCACGCGCAAATAGGTTGCCCGAGGCTCCGGTGGTGCACGCCGGAGCCTCTCCCTCGTCACCTCCGGTCAGTGCACCGTGGTCAGGCGCTGATTGATGTGAGCCAGCTTGTCCGGATTGCGCACGACGCGGATCCCTTCAATCACATCTCCGTTCACGGAGAACACGAAGATCGAATCGAGCCGACCATCGGTCCTGATCACGAGCGCCGGCTCGGCGTTGACCTCCTCGATCGACAGCAGGATTTCCTTCAATAGCCCCGCGCTCGCCGCCGTGCGGTGCAGGCCGAGCAGCAGGTTCAGCACCTCGTCGCGGCCGGCGAGCGGACGCCGTGACGCAGACGCCTTGCCGCCGCCGTCGCTCCACATGCCGACATCGGCGGCCAACAGGCTGGCCAACTCCGATCCATTGCCTGACGAGAACGCACGAGCGAAGCGCGCCGCGACATCCCGGCGCGATTGTGCCGTGCCGGACAGGCGCGGCCGCCGTGCCTTCAGGCGCGCCTTGGCTCGATGCAGCAGCTGTCTCGAGTTGTCCGCTGTGGTGTCGAGCATCCCGGCGATCTCGGCGTGGTCGTATTCGAAGACTTCTTTCAGCAGGAACACCGCGCGCTCTTCCGGCGACATGGTCTCGAGCAGCACCAGAAACGCCAGCGTCAGCGACTCGGCGCGCTGCAGGCTCTCAGCCGGGTTGTCGGCTTCCGACGTCAGAATCGGTTCGGGCAGCCACGGACCGAGATACTCCTCACGTTTTGTGCGGGAAGACTTCAGGCGATCGAGACAGAGCCGCGTGACGATGGTCGTGGCAAACGCCTTGGGCGAGCGTATGGCCGAACGGTCGGCGCCCTGATAGCGAAGCCACGCATCCTGCAGCACGTCCTCGGCATCGGACGCGCTCCCGAGCATCCGGTAAGCGATCGAGAACAACAGCGGCCGATCGGTGTTGAAGATTTCGTCCATGATTTACGCGGCGCACCGCAGCAGCGGCGCCAGCCCCTCACGCAAGGTCGGATACTTCAGCCGCCATCCGAGTTCTGTCTTTGCCGCGGCGTTCGACAGCGGCATCCGGACGGCGGTGATACGAGCCAGGTACGGACGCCCAATCGTGCCCGAACCGGCCGCGACAAAAACATTCATGACAGGCTCCTTTCACGAACCAGGTTGATCGCCAGCACCGCGCCGAGCAGTTCCGTTCCGGCAAGCAATAGTGCGGTTGACGCAAACAACGGTCCCCATGGCCCCGGGACCTGGCTGATGTGATCGCCTTCGTGCAGCATGAAATGATTGACGGCACCGAAAACGAACGATGCAGTCATCACTCCGGCGACCACCCATCCGCCAGCTGTCCGGTTCACGACGGTCAGGCCAATTCCAACCAGCGGTCCCGCCAGGATCACCACGACCACGAACGTCGTCGCCAGATCCGGGAGGCGCACCTGGGCTCCGGTATGCGCCGTCCCGTGGACGATCGCGAGGACGAGATGAACGACCACCACAACAGTCAGCCAGCTCAGGAGATGGTTTCGGTGTCTGCTCATGTCCACTAGACGAGTGAGCGCGTCGGGATGTGACGGCCGAAAAGGGAACCGGCAGGTCGGCCTTACTGTGCGGCCCTGGTCAGGAACGCGCGCGCATCGGCAAGGTCGCGCGAAGCATTGGCTTGCGGAATGCGGGACTGGGCGGCGTCAACACGTCGGCGCGCTTCCGCATCTCGCTTAGAACCCCGCAGCAGGCGCCCCAGACTGACCGTCGAGCGTAGTGCCAGGATATGCGCATCCTGACTCGTGGCAATGTCGATCGCCCGGGCGAAGTTCTGTTCTGCCTCACGAAGCGCAGAGGGCACGTTGGCTGCCAGCTGCAATTCACCCTTCAGTCTGTACAACTCTGCTTCCCAGAAGCACTCACCGGTTGCGCCCGCGATATCGAATGCTTCGTTGACCGCCGCCAACCCCGCGACCGGATCTCCGTGCAGCAGGTGGGCGTGAGCTCTGAGCGAGGTGAGGAATGGCAGAAACTGATACGCGCCTGTCGCCCGCACTTCCGCGAGGCCGTTCAGAATCTGGTCCATGCCTTCGTCGAAATGGCCGCTGTCAACCTCCGCCCACCCTTTGAGTGTCAGGGCCCAGCCGAGCGTGAGTCTGAAATCCTGCTCACGCGCCAGTGCCACGGCCTCGCTTGCATGCGTCGTGACATCCCCGTTGTCCCGGCGCACGTGGTCAGTGGCGGCGGCAAAGAAGAGCGTCAATGCCAGCGAGAACGGGTGCTTCAACTGGCGGGCCAGAGCGACGGATTCCAGACTGATGCGATGGGCCTCGTCGGAGCGGCCGCGCAGTGCGAGCGCCCAGCCAAGAAAATTGTGGCTGCAGGTTCCCGCGTCGTGGCTGCCGTAGGTCGCCGCGAGTGACGCGTGGCGGTCCGAGTCGTAGATGGCGAGCCCTTCGCTGGCGTGGGCCGATGCCGCGAGAAGATTGCCGCTGCCAAACGCGGTCGCCCACGCTGCGTGATGCGCCTGCAGGTGCGACACATCTCCGCCATCGCGATCGGCGAGTTCCATCAGATCATGGACGAGCTCCTGCGCCGTAGCCAACGGTCCCCGTCCCCAGTAGAAGAGCCAGAGCCCCCAGAGCGCCGTGAACAGATGCGCCGTGTCACCGAGTTCGCGACAGAGCGCCCGTGCTCTCGAATAGGCTTCGGCGGTCTCAGGCGCGCTCCAGCCCCGGGCGGCCATGGTCACGGCGCCGCGCCCGATCTGGAGTTCCAGCTCACGACGGAATCGATCGGCTCCCGGCGGCTCGCCGGCAAGTAATGCAATGGCGCGATTGAAGTGCGTCTCGGCCTCCCCGTACGCACCACGACCCCTCGCATTCTCCGCCGCACGCTGAAGATACGTGCCGACCCGGCCCAGCTCGCCACTGCGCTCGAAATGCATGGCGAGCTCGGCCGCGATCTCCGGCGCCCGCTCACCATAGGCGGTTTCCGTGCGCATGCCAACTTGCCTGTGCAGGTGAGCCAACCGCGTTGGAGGGATCCGCTGATAGAGCACATCGCGGTAGAGGACGTGAAGGAAGTCGAAGCGGGCACCTCGCGTGCCGTCGGGCCACTCACTGGTGCCAGCCTCGCGCACGAACTGATCCTGCCTGGCCATCGTCGTCAGCGTCGATTCGATGTCTTCGAGCGATCGCACCGTCGCGCCGGCCAGCGCCGCTGTCGAAAATGACGCGCCGGCCACGCTGGCGATTTCCAGAATGTCGCGTTCCCCGTTTGAGAGTCGGTCCAGCTGCTTGCCGATCATCCGGCGAATGTCGTCCGGAATGCCAAGCTCCGCCCGACTCACGTCCCGCGAGAGCACCCACCGCTGATCCTGCGATTGGAGGATCCCGCGAACGATCAGATCGTCGAACACATTCGACACAAACAGCGGGTTGCCGGCGGTGTTCTGGTGGATCAGCCTGGCCATACGACGCAGTCCTTCGCCGTGACCCGCGCCTGGTGGACACCGACGCCGCGCGTAGTCGGCCACGCTGACATCGTCGAGACCGCGAAGGGCGATCTCGCGACAGCGGCCCTTCAGACGAAGATCGTCGGTGATCGCCGCCAATGGAGTTTCCGATCCGGTTGCGGGAGTCGGCCGCAACGTCCCAATCAAGAGGAGTCGCGCAGACTCTGGTCGCTGGGCAAAGGAGGCAATCCAGTTGAGCGTGGAGACGTCGCTCCAATGGAGATCCTCCAGCCAGAGGACCAGCGGGACCTGCACTGTGATCGCTTCGAGCGCGTCGCTGAGCTCCCTCAGCATCCTTTCCCTGGTTATCCCAGCCATCGTCCGCCTGAGGCGATCGAGCCGCTCGGTTGTGAGCAGAGCCGGCAGCTGCGCCAGCCAGGTCGGGCTGTAGTGCTCGAGTAGCGGGATCATCTCGTCAGCGCCATGCTGCCGGCACAACCGTTCCAACGCGTCCAACAGCGGCTGGTACGATTCGCCGACGCCGTAGTGCTGTATGCACTGTCCCCAGGTCATCCGGACCGATCCGCGCTCGGCAAGCCGCTCGCGAAACGCTCGAAGAACGGTGGTCTTGCCGATGCCGGGCTCACCCGTCACGAACAGCACCTGGCGGTTCCCGCGCTCGGCGAGCTCGTACGCAGCCAACAGGTCGTGGATGACTTCGTCACGTCCGACGATCAGCGAGTCGATCGGACGTGACGCCGTCGGTGAAGCGGCTGCGGGCGCGTCCGTGTCCCGAGCGGCCTGTTCGCGAAATCGATACCCCCGGCGATGGACCGTCTCGATGAATCGCGGACTGTGGGCGTCATCTGCAAGCGCCCGACGCAGTTCCTGAATACACGAGGTGAGTGCGGAATCGCTGACCGCTGTTTCCGACCATACCAGCCGAAAGAGTTCCTCTTTGGGCACGACTTGTCCCGCGCGCTCGACCAGCACGGACAGGAGCGACAGCGACTTCGGAGTGAGCTTTATCTCGTCTCTGTCTCGCCAGAGGCCCTGGGTGCGATCGAGACGATAGGAGCCGAAGCAGATCATCTCAAGCTCCACGAATCGATCACACAGGCGGTTGCACGCAGCCGGCACCAATCCCGAATGGATCCCATGAGAATCCCAGAGCGTTCCTATGACTTCAGTGGTGGGAACTCGTAGAGTCCGGATTATAGCGACTTCCTGAACCGAATCCGCGCAATCGACGAAGGATCAAAGGAGACAGCGATGATGATTCGAACGCTACTCGCAGCAACGGCCGGCGTGTTGCTTTTCGGAACGGCTCCCGCCAAGGCGGACGTCGTCTCCGACTGGAACGCAATCATGCTCACGGCGGTCAACAGCCAGAATCCGCTCGCGCAATCACGCTATGCGGCGATTACCCAGCTCGCGGTCTTCGAGGCGGTCAATGCGATCACGGGCGACTATCAGCCCTATCTCGGGACCGTGAAGGCATCGCAGGACGCGTCAACTGAGGCCGCCGCGGTCGCGGCCGCGTACCGCGTTCTCGTCACCTACTTCCCGGCCAGCCAACCGACCTTCGACGCGGCGCGCGCGAGCTCGCTCAGTTCGATTCCGAACGGCCTGGCAAAGGATGCCGGAATTGCCGCGGGCGAGGCTGCTGCCAACGCCATGATCACGCTCCGCGGAGCGGACGGTTCGGCGCCGCCGGAATTCTACGTGCCGCCTTCGCTCGACGCAGGGCAGTGGCAGGTCACGCCAAGTTGCCCGCCGGCAGGCGGGGTTCTGTTGCAGTGGCGGAACATCACGCCTTTCGGCCTTGCACGGGCCGACCAGTTTCGTGCCGAACCGCCACCGGCGCTCACCAGCAACCGATATGCGCGGTCGTTCAACGAGATCAAGACGGTCGGAGCAATCGGCAGCACCGCACGCCCTCAGGACCGCTCGGATGTCGCCTTGCTCTACGCGGCGCTCACTGCGCCAGCCGTCTGGAACAATGTGACCAGCCAGATCCTCGCATCGCGGCAGGCCTCGCTGTCTGAGAAGGCCCATGCGTTCGCACTGGTGAACATCGCCCTTGGTGACGCCGGCATCGCGGTGTTCGATACGAAGTATCACTACGTATTCTGGCGTCCGGAAACCGCGATTCACAACGCCGACATCGACGGCAATCCTCGCACCGATGCCGACACTTCGTTTGTGCCGTTCATCATCACTCCGTGTTTCCCGAGCTATCCGTCGGCCCACGGAACGCTGAGCAACGCCGCGCGCGAGGTGCTCGAGCGTCTGTACGGGCGCCATCACCCGATCACGATTTCGAGCCCTGCCCTCGGCATCACGCTCAGCTACCAGACGCTACGGGAAATCACTGAAGACATCGCCGACGCCCGCATCTACGGCGGCATCCACTTCCGGTTCGATCAGGAGGAAGGGGCTGAACAAGGGCGCCAGGTGGGCGAGTACATCTACCGCCACTATCTCGAACGCCGTCACGACCACGACGACCAACAGCGCTGAAGCGGCGAGCGTTCAGCGCTATCTTGCGAGATCAGCTAGTTGGTCGGCTTCGGCGCCGCGGTGGGCGGCGCCGATTGCGGCCGCGAGGCGATGTACGACGCGATCGCGATGAGGTCGTCGCTGGTCAGGTTGGCGACGACGAGCTTCATCAGCTGGGCCTGAGGACCGTTGCGGGTGCCCTGTTGGATGTCCCAGAGCTGCCGCACGATGTAGCTCGGCGATCGTCCGGCAATCGGCGGTACGTCGGCGCCGACGACGCCCGTGAGATTCGTTCCGTGGCAGGTGCCGCAGGCCGTGGTCTTGCCTTGGACGATTCTGTCGTTGACGATCGTCATCCCGCCGGTCGTGACCAGATCTTCACCCCGCTTGATGCTGCCGGGGGGCACGTAGGCGACGAAGCCGGAGTGGGGATTGCGCAGCGTATCGCCCTGTTCGACGTCTTCGGGCATTTCGACGATGCGTCCGCCGATCGGTTCGTGGCCCCCGTCCCTGGCCGGAAGCGCGAGGTTGCCCACGTAGCGAACCTTGGGAGCTGTCGATGATTCGACCACGCGGATCCACGGGGCCGACGGCGCCGCGATCGACGAGAAGTACTCAGCAGCGGCGGCCACCTCCCGGTCGGTCATCGCCTTCGCGAGCGCGATCATCGTGTTCGTGTTCGGCTTGCGTGGATCGGCCGTAAAGCGAAGCCCGCGACGGAAGTCGTCGATCTGGCGGGCGAAGTACGCGGCGGGCAATCCTCCCGCGGGCGCGTTCTCGGGGCGTCCGCGGCCGTTCGGCAGATGACACGATCCGCAGCCGCGCGACTGATCGTGCATCGCCCTGGGACCGTGCTCGACAATCTCCGGCATCCTGGGATGATCGCCGGGGAACCAGTCGACTACGTTGTGGAGATCGCGAATCTGCACGAGCGAATAGGCCGCCGTGCTGCCCTCGACCTGCCGCGGTCTGGTCTGCTCGGTCAGATCCTGATCGGAGCGCGGCTTGCTCGTCGGAGGCGCCTGCGGTTGGGCCTTGTCCCCTGGCTTCGGAGCCTCGACGAACCCGTACGCCCACAGCGGCTCGTCCTCGAATCGGACGTTGATGACTCGCGCCGGCGATCCACCAGCAGTTGGCGGCGAAGCCGCGGTTGCTTGCGGCGCGGGCTGCGTGCCCTGACGAACGTCGTAGTAATGCGCGCTGGCAGCGCCAAGAATGAATCCGACAATCAACACGGAGACAGCGGTAATTCGCCTCAACGACACCTCACAGCGATTTGCAGACCGATCACACGGCGCTCGGCGCCGTTCATTTCAGTGCGCCGTTCGCCGGCACCGCCTCCATCAGCAGCGCCAGCGCCCGGCGAAATGCCTCGCCGCCTGGCTCTTCGCCCTTGTAGTGCCCGATGCGGACGACCACCAGATCGTGGGAAGGGATGATCAGCACCGTCTGCCCTCCCGCACCCGACATGTAGTACGACTCTTTCGGCACCGGGAACGCATTATCGCCGTTGATCCAGAAGAAGCCGCCGTACACGGGGCGATGGTCGGCGGCCCAGGCGGGAGCGAGCGTGCTGACGAAGCCGGCGAAGCCCTCCGGCAGAATCCGTTCACTGTTCCAGACGCCATCCTGAAGATAGAGGTTGCCCAGACGCGCCCAGTCACGGCCGGACATCAGTTCGTAGCCCTGGGTCAGGAAGTTTCCGTACGGATCGGTTTCCATCACCATCGATCGTACGCCGATCTTGTCGAACAGATTGCGCTGCGGGAAGGACAGATATTCCTCGCCGCGTTTTTCGACGGCGAGGCGTATCAGGTAGTTCGTCAGGACCGGATCGGTGTTGCGGTAGCGCCCGACCATATTCGGCGGCCACTGTGGCGGACGCGTCGCCGCGTATTTGAACGAATTGACGCGTCCGGTGTACAGGAACAGATGATCCGGATAGGTGCCCGCGGGATCGAAATCCGGGTCGTCTGGCGCCTTGATGCGGATGCCGCTCGACATGTGCAGGATATCGCGAATCCGAATCTGACCGCGCGGATCCCCGGGCTGCTGCCACTCGGGAATCGGCGCCGGCTGGTCGAGCGTGTAGACGCCCTGGCGGATCAGGATTCCCATCATCGTCGCCGTCACGCTCTTGCCCATCGACCAGCTCTCGAGCGGCGTGGTCTCCGTGATGCCAGACATGTATCGCTCGCCGATCAGCCGCCCCTTGTAGGTGACGACGAGGGCCGAGGTGAGTGATTCGGCAGGCGCGAATGCGGCATCGATGGCGCGGGTCAACTTCCCGGCGTCAACGCCGGACGGCAGCGGCGTGGCGGGCAGAACGTCACCCATCGGCCACGGCGTTGTTTTGGCATCGGGCAGATTTCGCGGCACCGCGATCGGCTTGAAGAACACGTCGTCGCTGCCACGAGGGAGCGCGATGCAGCCCTGTGATCCGAAATAGCGAGCCGTCACGGTGACGTTGTTCGGCAACGTGATCCGGACTTCCTTTTTCTCGCGATCGACGACCGGCTTGCCGACCAGCTTCCGCGCGGCGTATGGACCGGTGAAGTAGCCGACGCTCTCGGCTGCCACGTCGGGATCGAGGCCGGTGATGAACACGGCCGAGCACATCGTCTTGGCATAACCCGAGGTGTTGTGCTCGAGCGGGTCGCCCGGCGGCGCCTCGTACGGCGTCGGCAGTTCGAGTGGAGTCGCACGGGCGATCAAGGTCTTGGCATCCGGCATCGCCACAGGCGCCGCCAGTGGAGCGGGGCTTTTCGCCGGCTGTTCACGAACTTCCGGCGAGCCGCACGCCGCCATCCACATCGTTGAAAGGATTGCGGCAGCGGCACCCGGCCTTCGAGCGTGGGTCGGCATCGTGAGGGCTCCTCCGCGACAGAGTGTGCCTCATTTCATGGCGCGCGGTACATGCCGAGGGTATCGGCATCTAGTAGAATTCGTCTCTATGAGCCGTTCGACCACGCGATCGATCCGCCTGCTGGCGGTGGTTGCCGCCGTTTGTCTTACGACCGTCGGGGTCCTTGCCGGACAGCAGCCGCCGCCGAAGCCTCCAGTGTCAGGCACACAGACACTGCCGGGTGGCGCGAGTCAGATGCAGGAGACGCACGGCGACTGGCGCGTGACGTGTGCGCAACCGAACGGACAGAAGGTGTGCACACTGTCGCAGCAGCTCGCCGACCAGAACAGCCGTCAGTTGGTGCTGGGTATCGAGCTGGTCGCGAAGACTCCGGACAGGGGCGAAGGCACCCTGATCATGCCGTTCGGCCTGGCGCTGGACAAGGGCGTCACCCTGCAGGTGGACGACGACGGTGCGCCGATGGTGAAGACCTTTCGAACCTGCGTGCCGGCAGGATGTCTGGTGGCGCTGTCGTTGGACTCCGCGCAGTTGACCGCGCTCCGCAAGGGAACAGTCCTCAACGTCAAAGCGACAGCCGACGGCGGCAAGGAAGCCGCATTCAAAGTTTCCCTGACCGGTTTCGGCAGCGCATTCGACCGTACTTCGGTCCTCTCGAGATAACCCCGCCTGCGGCTCACGCCTGAGTCTTAAGATCCTGGCGTCGTGATTTTAAGCCCCTGCGGCGCGGTGGGCGGCGGCGAGGCCTCGGTCACAGGGACCGACTTGCCGGCCACCGTCATGGTCGTGTTCCTGGCTGACGCCGTGTTGGCGGTCGCGCTATAGCTGACCGCGCCGTTGCCGTTGCCGCTCGAGCCGCTGGTGATGCTCAACCAACTGGCGGGGTCGCTTGCCGTCCACGTGCAGCCGGCCGGTGCCGTGACGGTCGCCGTGCCGGTCCCACCCGCGCTCGTCAGCGAGATGCTCGACGGCGACACCGTGTAGCTGCAGGCGGCGGCCGCTTCGTTGACGGGAATGGTCTGACCCGCGACCGTCAGCGTCGTGTTCTGCGGATTCGTCGACGCGTTCGCAATGGCGGAGTACGACACGGTGCCGTTGCCGTTGCCGCTTGAGCCGCTTGTGATGCTCAACCAGCTGGCGCTTTCGGTCGCCGTCCACGTGCAGCCGCTCGGCGCCGTCACCGTCGCGGACCCGGTGCCGCCGCTGCTGGCCAGCGAGATGCTCGAGGGCGACACCGTGTAGGTGCAGACGGCCGCCGCTTCCGTGACCGCCACGGCCTTACCAGCGATTGTCATCGTGGTGTTCTGCGCGGTGGTTGAGGTGTTGGCGGTCGCCGAGTACGACACCGTGCCGTTACCCGAACCGCTCGCGCCGCTGGTAATGCTCAGCCAGCTCGCGGATTCCGTGGCCGTCCACGTGCAGCCGCTCGGCGCCGTCACGGTCGCGGACCCGGTGCCGCCGCTGCTCGCCAACGAGATGCTCGTCGGCGACACGGTGTAGGTGCACGCGGCCGCGGCCTCTGTGACCGCGATCGACTGTCCGGCGACCGTCATCGAGGTGTTCTGCGAGGTCGTTGACGTGTTGGCGGTCGCCGAGTACGACACCGTGCCGTTACCCGAACCGCTCGCACCGCTGGTGATGCTCAGCCAGCTCGCAGATTCTGTGGCCGTCCACGTGCAGCCGCTCTGTGTCGTCACGGTCGCCGAACCGGTGCCGCCCGCGCTCGGCATTGAGATGCTCGACGGTGAGACAGTGTAGCTGCAGGCGGCGGCGGCCTCCGTCACCGGAATCACCTGACCCGCGATCGTCACCGTGGTGTTCTGCGCACTGGTGGACGTGTTGGCCGTCGCCGAGAACGACACAGTGCCGTTCCCGGAGCCGCTGGCACCGCTGGTGATGCTCAACCAACTTGCGGTTTCGGTGGCGGTCCAGGCGCAGCCGCTTGGTGCGGTCACGGTCGCCGAACCGGTGCCGCCCGCGCTCGGCATCGAGACGCTCGACGGCGACACCGCGTACGTGCAGGACGTCGTTCCGGTGAAGGAGAACGTATCGACTGACAGGGCACTGCTACTGCTGCCACCGGGACCGACCGCGGCGACGCTGGCGCTGTAGATCACCCCGCTCGGTGGAACGGGCGAGAGTAGCGTCGTGAAGTTGACGGCGATGTTGTTAGAGGCATCCGGCGTCGGCTTGCCGAGCCCAACCGTCTGAAACGGCTGAGTTGCTCCTGGCATGTAGAACTGAAGCTCGTACGAGGTCAGGAGCGGAGTGCCATCTGAAGCCGTTGAATTCTGATCGCT
>DASXIR010000344.1:0-4272 GCA_036497895.1 Vicinamibacterales bacterium
TTCTTCAAGAACCTGATCCCGGATCTCGGCTACGGCTACCTGATCTTCGCGGTGTTCGTCCTGGTGGCCGAGTCGAACGCGGTCAACCTGACCGACGGACTCGACGGTCTCGCGATCAGTGTGTTCGCGATCGCGGCCAGCGCCTACACCGCGCTGGCCTACGTCACCGGCCACCGCGTCTTCGCCGAGTACCTGCTGCTGGTCCGCTTTCCGCAGGCAGCGGAACTGACGGTGTTCTGTGGCTCGCTGGTGGGCGCCTCGCTCGGGTTCCTCTGGTACAACTCGTACCCCGCCGAAATTTTCATGGGCGACGTCGGCTCGCTGGCGCTTGGCGCCGCGCTCGGCATCGTTGCGATTCTGATCAAGCAGGAACTGCTGCTGCCGATCGTCGGCGGCATCTTCGTACTCGAGGCGCTGTCGGTGGTGATGCAGGTCTCGTACTTCAAGGCCACCGGCGGCAAGCGCGTCTTCCGCATGGCGCCGCTCCACCATCACTTCGAGTTGAGCGGGTGGAGCGAGCCGAAGGTGATCACGCGTTTCGTGATTCTCGGAATCATTTTCTCGCTGTGCAGTCTGGCGACGCTGAAACTTCGTTAGGGACGGGGCTGAGGACAGAAGAGGCAATGGGATTCGACGTCGCACACAAACGGGTGACCGTGGCCGGAGCGGCCCGAAGCGGGCTGGCCGCCGCGGAGCTGCTGGCGCGCCGCGGCGCGCGCGTGACCTTGTCGGACGCGAGATCGTCGCTGCCCGAGGCGGATCACCTGCGCTCGCTCGGGATCGCGCTCGAGCTGGGCGGTCACACGCGCCAGCCCTTCGTCGACGCTGACCTCGTGGTGCTGAGTCCCGGGGTGCCGCCCGATCAACCGGTGATTCAGGCCGCGCGTGACCAGGGAATTCCGGTGATCGCGGAGATCGAGCTCGCGTCGCGCTGGCTGCAAGGCAGGGTGATCGCGATCACCGGCACCAAAGGCAAATCGACGACCACCACTCTGACAGGCCGGATGCTGGCGGCGGCCGGCTTCAAGGTGGCGGTCGGCGGCAACATCGGCGCGCCGCTGAGTGCGCAGGTATCCGATTCGACGCCAGACACCTTTCACGTCGTCGAGGCGAGCAGCTTTCAGCTCGAGCAGATCGACACGTTCCACCCGTGGATCGCGGTGATGTTGAATTTTTCGCCGGACCACCTCGACCGCCACGTGGATGTCGAGTCGTACGGCGCGGCCAAAGCGCGGATCTTCGAGAACCAGGACGCCGGCGATTTCGCGGTGATCAACGCCGACGACCCCGGTGTCCTGGCGCTGGCGCGCCATGCGCGCGCCACCAGTCGGCTATTCTCGCGCGCCGGCGCGATCGCCGACGGGACGATTGTCGATGACGGCTGGATCGTCGATCGCCGCGGCGCCAGCACCACGCGTCTGGTGCCGCTGAACGCCATTCATCTGCTCGGTCCACACCTGGTCAACGACGTGATGGCGGCAGCGACGGTCGGGGCGATCGCGGGCGCGCCTCGCGAGGCGATGACCGCCGCTCTCGATGGCTTTCACGGCCTCGAGCACGCCATGGAACTCGTCGCCGATGTCGGCGGCGTCCGGTTTGTGAACGACTCGAAGGCGACCAACGTCGAGTCGGCGCTGCGCTCGATCGAGAGCTTCGACCGTGACCTGGTCGCGATCATCGGGGGACGTTTCAAAGGCGGCGACCTGCGGTTGTTGCGCGGGCCGCTCGAGGAGCGCGGCGGGGCCGTGGTGGCGATCGGCGAAGCGCGTCCACTTGTGCGCGCCGCGCTCGACGGCGCGGTGGAGGTGTACGAAGCGGAGACGCTTGGTGAGGCGGTGGCGCGGGCCTACGAGTTGGCGCAGCCGTCAGGAACCGTGCTGCTGGCGCCAGCGTGCGCGAGCTTCGACATGTTTCGGGACTACGCAGAACGTGGGCGGCGCTTTCGGGAAGAGGTGGAACGGCTACAGAGGATGGCTGATGGCTGATGGCTGATGGCTATCGTCAATGGTTTGTTTGAAACCATCGGGCATTAGCCATCAGCCCTCAGCCATCAGCCATGGCGCTGTTTTTAGTACTGAGCGGTGAACAGTCGTCAGTCGGTTCTCGCGGTTGAGGACTGACTGCTGGGAACCCAGGCTGCCCCGGTCTGGGAAGTTGGTGCCTCGGCCCGAGGCCGACTGATGACTGTTGACCGCTCAGCGCAATCGTAATGCGAAGCCGAGGATAGTTTCGGACCGAACGACCGGGAGCTTTAGGCGCGGAACAAATGGCGAGAAAACTGAAATCCGACAAGGTGCTCTTCCTGGCCACCATCCTCCTGGTGGCCCTGAGCATTGTCATGGTCTACAGCGCATCGGCGCCGATTGCGCTCGAGCGCTACGGCCGAGGCTCGCGTTTCCTGATCACGCAGGCGATGTGGTCGGTCCTCGGTATGGCGATTCTGTCGGTCGTGATGAGGATCGACTACCGCACCTACCGTGAGCCGACCTTCATCTGGAGCGCGCTGGGCCTGGTGACGCTGGCATTGCTGGCGGTGTATTTCCGTGCACCCGTGAACGGCGCGAGACGCTGGTTCGGTGTGGGCAGCCTCGGCGTGCAACCCTCGGAGCTGGCCAAGCTGGTGGCGATCGTGTTCATCGCCGCGCTGCTCGAGCGCCGCATGCACCGCATCGACGAGGTCACGTACTCGGTTCTGCCGATCGCGATCGTCGTGCTCGGCCTGGTCGCGCTGATTCTACCCGAGCCGGATTTTGGAACGTCGATGTCGATCCTGCTGGTCGCGGCGGTGATGGTGTTCGCGGCAGGGCTGAGCTATCGCTACGTGATCGGCGCGTTCCTGTGCGCGCTCCCCGCGATTTATATCGTGGTGATGGGCTCCGCCTACCGGCGTCGCCGCACCCTCGCGTTCCTGAACCCCTGGGATGACCCGCTCGGTGACGGCTTCCAGATCATTCAGTCGCTGATCGCCGTCGGCACTGGCGGAGTGACCGGCAAGGGCATCATGAACGGCGTGCAGAAACTGTTCTACCTGCCCGAGCCCCACACTGACTTCATCTATTCCGTGATTTCAGAGGAACTGGGTCTGATCGGCGCCACGGCCGTGCTCGTCTGCTTCTGCGTGGTGACGTGGCGCGGACTACGCGTGTCGTTGCGCGCCCCCGACCAGTTCGGATCCTTTCTTGCGCTCGGGCTCACGATGATGGTCGCCGTGCAGGCGTTCATCAATATCAGCGTCGTGCTCGGCTTGTTGCCGACCAAAGGCATTCCGCTGCCGTTTGTCAGCGCCGGAGGTTCGTCGTTGCTCATCAACCTGATTGGCATGGGCATCTTGTTGAACGTGTCGCAGCACGTGTCCTCAGAGGCATGACGAATGACGTCATCCCTCCGAGTAGTGATCGCCGGCGGCGGCACCGGTGGTCATTTGTATCCGGGCATTGCGGTGGCGAACGAACTGTTGACGCGCCGACCCGATGCACAGGTGACGTTTGCCGGGACGGCACACGGCATCGAGTCGAAGGTGGTGCCGCGCGAAGGCTTCGAGCTGGATCTGATTCGAAGCCGCGGAGTGAAAGGCAAGTCGCTGGCCGATCGACTGGGCGGCGCGTCGCTGGTCCCGCTCGGCCTGCTCGATGGCTGGAGGATCGTTTCCGCGCGGCAACCCGATCTCGTAATCGGTGTCGGCGGCTACAGCTCGGGGCCGGTGGTCATGGTGGCGGCGCTCCGCGGCGTGCCCACCATGCTGCTCGAGCAGAACGCAGTGCCGGGGCTGACCAACCGGCTGCTCGCGCGGTTCGTGAAGGCGGCGGCGGTGACGTTCGATTCGACGCAGGCATTTTTCGGGGAGAAGACGTTCGTCAGCGGTAACCCGGTTCGCCCGGAATTCTTTGCCGCGGGTGGGCCAGATCAGGAGTCGGCACGCGATGAACAGGCGTCCGTCACACGGGTCTTAGTTTTTGGCGGCTCTCAGGGCGCGCACGCAATCAACCTGGCCATGGTGGAGGCAGCATCGCAGCTGGCGACCGGCGGTCCCTCTCTTCGTCTCGCCCACCAGACGGGGGAACGAGACCTGGAAATGGTCCGCACCGCTTACCGGCAGGCCGGGCTTCAGGCCGATGTCGAACCGTTCTTCTACGACATGGGCCGGCAGCTCGGCATCGCCGACCTGATCGTCTGTCGCGCGGGTGCGACGACGCTGGCGGAAGTGACCGCGGCGGGGAAGGCGGCGATTCTGATTCCGCTGCCGACCGCGACCGACGATCACCAGCGGCGTAA
>DASXIR010000345.1:0-17895 GCA_036497895.1 Vicinamibacterales bacterium
GGAATCATCGCGCAGACGCACACCACGTCGGTCGAGAGCCTTCGCCAGGCGCTCGAAGCCGGGGTGGACATGCTCCAGCACGGATCGGTGACCGGTCCCACAGCGATTCCCGAATCGACCATCAAGCTGATGCTGGACAAGAAGGTCTACTGTGCCGTGCAGCCTCGTACCGCTAAGCGTCTCGCGATCGAGCTCGAGAATGCGGAGGACGCGCTGCCGAGCCGCCGCGCGAAGGAACGTTTGCACGTATGGAACGACAACGAGGTACGGCTGGTGAAGGCTCACGTGCCGATGCTGCTCGCGACCGACGGCGGCATGATGGACCCCGATGCGGTCGAGTCGATGAAGCCCAAGATGAAGATCGATCGGTCGACTGAGCTCGGCGAAGGCCACTTTCTGTGGTTCCAGGCGATGGTCGAAAAGGGCATGACGCCGATGGAAGCGATCGTATCCGCCACGCGCAATATCGCCGCGGCCTACCACAAGCTCGATCAGCTCGGAACGGTACAAACCGGCAAGATCGCCGATCTCGTCGTCCTCGACGCCGACCCGCTGGCCGACGTCAACAACATTCGCAAAATCTCGATGGTGATGAAGGACGGTCAAGTCGTCAATCGCGACAGCCTGCCGATCAAGAAGGTGCTTACGGTGTCTCGCAGCAAGCCGGTGAAGCCGACGTCGACGAACCAGGCGCCGCACGGAGCGCCAAGATGACGCGTGTAGTAGCGATCGCATTCGCGCTGCTCGCGCTGACGGTAGTCACGGCCCGCGCCCAGACCGTCGCGATCGTCGGCGCGACGGTGATTGACGGGACCGGCGCCGAGCCGATGAAGGACGCCGTGCTCGTCATCGACGGCGGAAGGATCGCCACGGTTGGACCGCGCGCGCGAGTCGCCATTCCCGCGGGCGCGCGTCAAATCGACGCGGCGGGAAAATATGTCATCCCAGGCCTGATGGACGCGAACGTTCATCTCGTCCTCGGCTCGTCGATCGAGTTCATCGTGCGCTACGAGGGGCGTTATGAGGATCTGATCGAGGAAGCTGCACAGGTCACGCTCAAGAACGGCGTGACGACGGTGTTCGATTCGTGGGGACCATTGCAGCCGCTGCTCAATGTGCGTGATCGGATCCGCCGCGGCGAGACAATCGGCAGTCGCGTCTTCGTCGCCGGCAACATCGTCGGCCTGAGTGGCCCGTTCGGCCGCGATTTCAATCAAGCCGCAGAGACGACGGCCAGCAAGGTTCTGGTGAAACGCGTCAACGCGGTGTGGGAAGAGAACGTCGGCCCGCGGCTGATGTACATGACCCCCGATCAGGTCCGTGCCGAGATCCGTACCTATCTCGGGCGTGGCATCGACTTCCTGAAGTTCGCGGTCAGTGGCCACATACTCACGAATATGCTGCAGTTCTCGCCGGTCGCCCAGCGGGCGATCGTGGACGAAGTGCACAAGGCCGGCTTGATTGTCCAGACGCACACGACGTCGGTCGAGTCGCTGCGGCAGGGAATCGAGGCGGGAGTGGACATGATGCAGCATGCCGCATCGACTGGTCCGGTTGCGATCCCCGACGAGACAATCCAACTCGCGCGCGCGCACCACACCTACCTCGCGGTGCAGCCGCGCACCAACCGCCGTCTCGAGATCGAACTGAAGCAGGCTGAGGACCGCACGCCGGACGCGGTCACACGGTTCAACGAGCGCGTGCGCCACGAGAATCAAATCCGTTTCGTGAAAGCGGGCCTGCCGCTCCTTCTCGCCACCGACGCGGGAATGTCGGATCCGGACGCGGTCGAGCAAATGAGCCCGACGCTGCGCACCGATCGGCTGACCGAGCTTGGCGAAGGGCACTTTCTCTGGTTCAGAGCGATGGTCGAGAACGGTATGACGCCGATGACGGCGATCGTGTCGGCGACGCGCAATACCGCCGCGGCCTATCACAAGCTCGATCAATTCGGGACGCTCGAGGCCGGCAAGTCCGCAGACCTGGTGATTCTCGACGCCGACCCGTTGGAGAACATCGAGAACATTCGTCGCATCTCGACGGTCATGAAGGAAGGTCAGATCGTCGATCGCCAGCCGCTGCCGTTGAAGAGGGTCCTGACGGCGGCGCGCGACCGTCATACGGCGGAATACTAGATGGCCGCCCATCGAACGGCAGCGATGTTACTGGCGGTGTTCGGGGCGTGCGGCGTTCTGCATCTGCACGCGGCCGGACCTTCGATGGCGATCACCGGCGCGACGCTCATCGACGGCAGCGGCGCCCAGCCGATCCGCGACTCCGTGATCGTCATTTCCGACGGGCGAATCGTGGCGGCCGGCAAGCGGTCGGCCGTCGCGATCCCGTCGGACGCGAAGACGATCGACGCCGCCGGCAAGTTCGTGATCCCCGGGCTGATGGACGCGAACGTGCACCTCGTGCTCGGCTCGTCGATCGAGTTCGTGGTGCGCTACGAAGGCCACTACGAAGATCTGATCGAGGAAGCCGCGCAGGTGACGCTGAAGAACGGCGTGACGACGGTGTTCGACTCGTGGGGGCCGCTGCAGCCGCTGCTCAACGTTCGCGACCGTGTCCGCAAGGGAGAAGTGGTCGGCAGCCGCATGTTCGTCGCCGGCAACATCGTCGGCTTCAGCGGGCCGTTCGGCCGCGAGTTCAACCGCAGCGCGGAGACGACGGCGTCGAAGGCGCTGGTGAGCCGCATCAACAGTGTCTGGGAAGAAAACGTCGGCCCGCCGCTTCTCTACATGACGCCGGACGAAGTGCGCGTCGAAATCCGGAAATATGTCGGCCGCGGCATCGACTTTCTGAAGTACGGCGCCAGCACGCACAACAACCTGTATCTGCAGTTCTCGCCGGAGGCTGAGAAGGCGATCGTCGAGGAAACGCATCGCGCCGGCATCATCGCCCAGACGCACACGACCAACGTGATGAGCCTGAAGCACGCAATCGAGTCCAGCGCCGACATGCTGCAACACTGCGACGTGACCGGCCCGGTCGCGATTACCGACGCGCTGCTCGACCTGATCCGCGAACGGAACGTCTACTGTGCGACGCTGCCGCGGACGCGCGAACGGCTGCGCTACGAGCTCGGTCAGAATGCGAGCGAGTACGGACCGCAGCTGATCGACGTGATGCACTTCAACGACATTCGGCTGGTCCAGGCCGGCGCGCCGCTACTGCTCTCGACGGACGGGGGCATGATGGATCCCGACGCGATGGAACAGCAGAAGCCGGAGCAGTTGAAGGATCGGTCGACGACGCTCGGTGACGGCCATTTTCTGTGGTTCAAGGCGATGCAGGAAAACGGCATCAAGCCGATGGATGCCATCCTCGCGGCGACCAGGAACATCGCGGCGGCCTATCACAAGCTCGACGACCTCGGCACCATCGAGAAGGGCAAGCTGGCAGACCTGGTCGTGCTCGACGCCGATCCGCTGGACGATCTGAACAACATTCGCAAGATCTCGATGGTGATGAAAGACGGACAGGTCGTCGATCGAGGGAGCCTGCCCCTGAAGAGAGCGTTGACGGCGCCGCGCGATACCAATGTCGTCATCGTGACCGACGCTGGGGAGATCGAGATCGAGGTCGACACCAGGCGCGCGCCGAGGACGGCCGGGAATTTCCTGAAATACGTGGACGGCCATTTCTACGACAGCGGCGTGTTCTCCAGAACGGTGACGCCGGACAATCAGCCGACCGACAAGACGAAAATCGAAGTGATTCAGGGCGGCGTGGCGCCCGGGCGCGAGAAGGAGCAGTTTGCACCGATCGCGCTCGAGCGCACCAAAGAGACCGGCATCTGGCACACCGACGGCGCCGTCTCGATGGCTCGCAGCCAGCCGGACTCGGCGCGAGCCTCGTTCTTCATCTGTATCGGCGAGCAACCCGAGCTCGATTTCGGCGGCGCGCGAAATCCTGACGGTCAGGGCTTTGCCGCGTTCGGCCGAGTCGTCCGCGGCATGGACGTCGTCCGGAAGATTCAGAAATCGCCAAGAAACGAGCAGCAGTTGACGCCGGCGATCAGGATCGTGCGCGTAACGCGCAAGCCACTATCGCCGGCGGTTTCACCATAGGAGCGCCATCATGCCTGCCAGCTTCCTGCGCCGCACGTTCGCCGTTCTGCCCATCGCCGCGTTGTGCGCCTTCGCGCTGCAGAGCCAGCGCATCGGGTTCGCTCAAGGGTCGAACGCTGTCGTGGCCATCGTTGGCGCCACGGTGATCGATGGCACCGGCGGTGCACCGATCCCGAACGCCACGATCGTGATGAAGGACAGACGCATCAGCGCGATCGGTGCGAAGGGCTCGGTCGCCGTTCCGCAAGGGGCGACCGTGATCGACGGAACTGGCAAGTACGTGACGCCGGGGTTCATCGACACCAACGTGCACATCTCGATGTACGCGAACCTCGAGACACTCGCGCGATATCTGCCGCGCGCCACGGAGGTCGTCGTCGAGGGCGCGCAGCTCGAGCTGAAATACGGCATCACCACGGTCAGGGACAGCTACGGAGAGCTGCCGACGCTGGTGAAGGTGCGCGACATGGTCGCCCGCGGCGACGTCGTCGGGCCGCGAATGCTTGTCGCCGGCAACATCGTCGGCTGGGGTGGACCGTTCACGATCACGTTCGCGCAGATGAAGGACAGCGGTTTGTCGCCGTTCCAGGAGCAGGTAAACGATCTCATCGCGCAGGGCGCCGGCGAAGAGCTGATGGACCTGACGCCCGCCGAGCTGCGCGTGGCGATCAACAAGTACATCGACAAGGGACCCGATTTCGTCAAGTACGGTGGCACCAGCCACTGGAACAGTCCCGTGTTCATCGGGTTTTCACTCGACGCGCAGAAAGCGCTCATCGAGGAAGTGCACAAGCGCAACTTGATGGCCGACACCCACTCGACGTCGATCGAAGGACTGAAACTGTCGATTCTGGCCGGCGTCGACGTTGTCCAGCATCCCGAGGTGCTCGACCCGCGCGAGATGCCGGACGAGCTCGTGCAGATGATCAAGGAGCGAAAGATCATCGGCTCGATGCTGGTGAACCAGATCACGGGTGACGCATGGAAGCGTCACCTGAAGACGAAGGAAACGAATCAGAAGAAGCAGTCCGAAGCGGCCGCCGACGCTGACGCCGATGGCACGAAGACGAAGACGCTCGCCGAGCGCCGGCAGGAAGCCAGAGATCTCGGCCTAGCGATCGATATGCGGCGCCGCAATGCCGAGAAACTCGTCCGCGCCGGCTTGATTCTCACACCGGGCACCGACAATTACATCGGCACGGCGCCCGAGTTCAGGCGCGAGCCGAAGGCGATCTGGACCGAGCCCGGTATGGGCACCATCACTGCGATCGAGGGGTACGTCGAGCTCGGGATGACGACACTGCAGGCCATCACGGCCGGAACCAAGAACGGCGCGATTGCCTGCAGGATGCAGAAGGATCTCGGAACGATCGAGGTCGGCAAGCTGGCCGATGTGGTCGTGCTCAACGCCGATCCCGTGGCCGACATCCACAACATCCGCAAGATCAGTCGCATCGTCAGGGACGGCCGCGTGATCGATCCCGCCACGCTGCCGACTAGTCCGGTCTGGTATAAGCCGTCGCGGTCAAACGTGACGTCGCAGGAGCGGCAACAGCAGTAATACGGCGGCATCGTGAGCGCGATGCGTCCTTCAAGATCAGGATTCACCGTACCCACAGGATATCGGGCCGTTCCGTCAGGCGCCTGGTCGACATCTAACCTGAGCGTGCGCGTGCATAAGTTGCCAACCCAAGAGTGTTGGATGTCGTCGCCCGGTCACATGGGTGACAGTTTCCGAAGACATGGGTAACACGTTCGGGCCGAAGGCATTTCCACAGCGAACGCTCTACGTTTGCGCCGCCCGATCCACTTCCTCGAAGCGATCGATCGAGCCGTCCGGGCGAAAAAGAACGCTCGTCACCTTGAGTCTTCTGGCGTCGGCGAGTGTCGTTTCGTCGACGCCCGCCGAACCAGCTTCCTCGCCGATCGTCAACGGACTGGGCTGAGGAACTCGTTCGGCAGACTGCAATCGGCCGCGATCGATCGCAGCGTGTAGCGCCAGCCAGACAATCAGGACCGTCGACACCATCACGAAATACCGCAGCCGCTCCCACAGTGCGCCCAGGTCCGGAGCAGCGATCGTCAATTCGAACCGCGGAGGACGGAAGAAGTCATAGACAACATAAATCAGGTCCCTGAGCAGCCAGGCGAGAACCAGCCAGGCCAGCAACGTCAGAAACGCATCCCGAATTCCGACCCAGTAGGGACGGCGTGCCCCCGTAATGAGCGGTGGCCACGGTGTCACGCGAGGTGGTGTGGGGCGAGGGCTCACGCGAACCCACGATCCGGGCTCGTCCACGTGCCCTTAGGATTACGCATGCGAAAAATGGCACGCGGCAGGCCGACGCAAGCGGTGAGCGCCTGCAATGTCCAGAACACGAGCGGATACCAAATCACCCAGAAAAAGGCGCGGCCGAGATTCTTTTCGAATCGCCGATCGATCCAGAGACTGGTCACAGCCTGCAGGAGGTAAGTGAGAGCGAGGACCAGCCCCGCCCACGCCGGCAGGAGTCGAAACTCGGGAATGAACGGAAGGACAGGAATCCCGGCAGCACTCACGACCCGCAGCAGGATGCCGAGGCAGATCAAATACGCCCACAGAATGCTCATGAGGTAGTTGGCGCATGCGGGCCAGCCCCGCTTGTTTCGGATTGGCGCGGCGACGAGTTTCGGCAGCGACATCAGAATGGTCTGGGTGCCGCCTTCGGACCATCGCAAGCGCTGCCGCCACAATCCCCGCAGCGTCTCCGGCATCAGGATCCAGCAGACGGCCTGGGCTTCGAACTCGACCCGCCAGCCCGCGAGTTGCAACCGCCACGTCAGTTCGACGTCGTCGGTCAGGGTGCTCGCCGACCACCATCCAGCTTCGTGAACCGCGCGTTTTCGAAAACAAACGATCACGCCAGAAACGGAGAAGATCCAGCCGTACACCGTCTGCGCGCGCTTGATCAATCCGACGATCGACGAGAACTCGCCGACCTGCAGCCGGCCAAGCAACGAGCCCCGGTTGCGGATGCGGGGGTTGCCGGTGAGCGCACCGAGGCGTCCGTCGAATTGCATACGCCGCACAAACCACGTGACGGCGTGGGGGTCGAGCAGCGCGTCGCCGTCGATGCAGACCATGAACTCGCCGCGAGCCAGCAGGGCACCGGCGTTGAGGGCATTCGCCTTGCCTCTGTTGCGCGTCAGGTGCACGACGCGCAGCTGCGGGATCCGGGCAGCCAACTCATCGAGAATCTCTGCGGTGTGATCTCGGGAGCCGTCGTTGATCGCGACGATTTCGAAGTTGGGATAGTCGATCTGACTGAGCGCTCCGAACGTCTCCACGGCCTGATTTTCCTCGTTGTGGCACGGAACGAGGATCGAGACCATCGGGTAACTCGCCAGTGAGGGAGGGTGTTCGGGAGATGGTTCGTGCCGTTCGCGGATATAGCGAAACAGCAGTCCTCCAGCCATCCAGTACCAGGCCATCACGAATGGATAGCCGAAGCAGATCGCCGAAACCAGCGCCCGAACGTTCCAGGTCATGGTTTCCGCAGGATCGGGAAGGTCGCGGCTGAAACGGCCGGCGCCGCCAACGCAGCCTTGGGTTCATCGGCGAGCGGATCATCCCGATCCCACCCGAAGGCAACGCCCCCGCGGCGTTGAAACAGCCGCGCATCGGTGGAGAGCGCCGACGCAGACGGCGGTTTCTCCCCGAGCACCCAGACGCCCGAACTGTATCGGCGATTGGGTTGCATCCATCCCCCCGCAACCAAACGGTTCACAATCTCTCCGAATGGCTTTGCCGCGAGTGGCGTCTCCACCAGCGTCAGATCGGCGATCGCGCTGGGGCTGTCACCAACGGTTGGGGTCAGCAGGAACAACCGGGTCCCCGGCCGCACATGCTCGAAAGCAACGAAGGCGCGCAATGCCAGATCGTCGGAGGCGGGAAGACGCGATTTGTCCAGGGAGTTGCGCCGCCGCCTGACGTCCCAACGGGCCGCATGAGACGAATCGTCAGTGCGAAACGCCGCTAACGCCTGCACATGGTCGAGCAACAGGGCATCCGCAATCGCGCTGTATCCGAGATCCTCGAAAAGACGAACGACCGCGTCGTCGTTCCCCAGTGCGGCGCGCGCATCGGATACCGGGAGTGAAACCGCGATGTTCACGCCGGCGCGTGTGCGAAGCTGCCAGACAATCCGCGAGAGCACATCGGACTTCATCGGAAGGACGCGGTTCGGGAACCAGGCGCCCTCCAGTCGACCCTGTGATCCGCCCCATGCGGCATCTACCACGACAGTCGTGGCGCCGAGTGTCCTCAAGCGTTCGATGGTCGCTCCCAGATTTGTTTCGAATGCCGCAGCGTCCATGGGCGAGAGTGTCTGAGGATTCAGGTGCACGAGACGGACGGCTGTCGGTGGCGCGACCGGATAGCTGATCATCGACCGCAGGTCCGTATTTCCGAAGGGGAGGATCCGCGGCATGTCGGGCAAGTCGTCGAGGAAGCCGGGCTCCGGATCCAGAGTGAGCAGGAACCGGTAGTTGGCGGCGAGGGCTTCTTCCCGGGCAGCCTGCGTGTACCGTCCGTATGGCCAGACCAACGCCCTCGGCCCGACTCCGAGTTCCTTCTGCAGCAGCGCTCGCGACTGCTCGAGGTCTGCTCGAATCCGCTGGCGATAGGACGTTTCGGTTTCGTATCCGCCAGTAGCGGCATAGGCCCGGACGGCCGCGGCCGGCATTTCACTGCCCTGAGGATTGGCCAGCTCGCTGTGATGCAGATCGAAACTGTGGCTCGCGAATTCGACCAGACCCGACCGTGCCATTTCGCGAGCCTGTTCCCAGGAAATCAGAACACTCGACCCCGGGATCACGTCGTCGCCCTTGCGGACCGTTTCACGTGCCGGACCGCCCATCCAATTTCCGACGAGCCCGGCGACGATGGGTATCTTGTATGCGAGCAGCAGCGGGTAGACCCTCGTGTACAGGCTGCGGAAACCGTCGTCGAACGTGATCAGGATCGCACGATCTGGAAGCGGTCGCGCCCCGGATTGCGCGCCTGCGATGTCGTCGAGCGTAATCGCCGTCCAGCCGTTCCCCCGGAGCCATTCGAAGAAGGCCACCAGGCGGTCTGCGGTGACCGAATTCTCGTCTCCGTCGCCCGCCCGGTCGACGACATCGTGGAAGGCGACCGCGATATAGTGCGGCCTGTCCGTGAAACTCGCGCGTACCGTCAGCGGAACCAGCAAGACCACCGCGAGGAACAGTCGCGCGCGCATCGTCAGAACCTCCGCGAGAGTCCGAGCAGGAACGAAACGGAGTTGACCAGTTCGCCGTCATACGCGCGCCTCGCGTACGTGGCGCCGTAGTGCAGATCGGTATTCGGGCTGACCCCATAAATCTGCTCGTAGGTCGCGGTGACGATAGCGTCAGTTCCGAACCCTTGTTGCCAATAGGCGCCCACTCCGCCGGTCACGCGCTGGCTGAAACTGTGTTCGTAGCGGCGCCACAGGATGTGCGTCAGGTCGAAGCCGGGAACGACGGACAGGTCGCGAGACGGGTTGAAGTACGGCGCGTCTGCCTTGGTATTGGCGGAGGCATAGAGTTCCGGACGCAGTGTCAGCTTGAGATGCGGATTGTCCACGAGCCGCTGCACAAAATAGAAGCCGCCGGACACCCGGTGGTTGCCGTCGGAGAAATCCATGACGCCGACATTGGCTGCCAATCCGGTTGATTCTTGCCAGTCGTAGCCAGCGCTCAAACGCACCGAGTCTCCGGTAATGCCGTTCAGCACGGCGCGCAGCGGCGTCTCCGCTGAATACAGCTCAGCACTGCCGCCGAGGTTCCAATGGTCGGTCGGGGACCAGTTCGCAACAACGCTCGCGCTGCCGCGGTTCAAGCCTCCCGTGTTGCTCCAGCCGGTCGCTTCCATCGTGAAGCTCGGAATTCGCCATTCGAGCCCGCCGCCGATACGGTATCGGTTTACCGGCCCTTCCTCGGGGTGCGCGTACGAGGCGTCAAACCCGCCGACGAGCCGCCAGTTGTTCGCGATCGGCGGGGAATATATCCGGTTGATCGTGTCGAATCCGTCGCCGGGCGCGTCCGCGAGCACGCTACCATTCTCGGCGTAGCTGTGCGATTCGGTCCGGAATTCGAAGCGATCGAACGAGTCGATGTCCCTGGCAAGGCGCTGGACAGATGCGTTCGCCGGATATAGCCGCTCGAGATCGGTCGCGCTTTTCCGGGCCTCGGCGTAGTTGCGAAGCCGTAAAGCGTACTCGGCGAGGGCGATTTGTCCGCCCAGATCCTGAGGGGCCAGACTGGCAGCGATTTCCACTTCTTCCGCAGCAAGGCGAGGCCACCCCCGCGCCGCCGCAACGGATCCCACCGCCGCGCGCAGGTATCCCAGCGCCGGCGCCTGCTGCGAGAGCGGATAGAGGCGCCACCATGCGTCAGCGTTCATCTCGGCGTAATTGCGCGCTTGCCCAGCCGTGATCCGATCGCCCAGCCAATCAGGGTTGGGGATGATCACCGCGGCATTGCTCGAACGGCTGGTCGGGCTTTGTCTCGCGGCTTCGGTATCGGCGGTGGCGAACGCTGCCCGGAAATCCTCGTCTTCGACCTCCGCGTAGAATCGCCCAATCAGAGCGTTCTGGCTTTGCGGTTCGGCTGCTATGACCTCTTCGAACGCCGCGCGGGCTTCCGAAGGACGACGAAGCGCCAGCAGGGAGTCGGCTTCCGCCAGCCGCACGTAGATCGGAAGCCGATCGCCGTCGCGCCGCAGTGCTTCCGCCTGCGTCACCGCATCGGACCAGCGCTCCCGATCGCGCAGGGCCACGACACGATCTCGCCGCAGCCGTGCGATCAGGCCGGCGTCGGGCGATTCTGTCGCGGAGGCCTTGGCGATCAGTTCATCGAGCCTGGCGAGCGCCGCATCGGTTCCGGCGAAACGCAACTCGAGCGCCGGCGGCCGAACCTGGTCGCCCCACCGCACCATCGTCGCGGCTTTCTGTGCGTCCAATCCTGCGTCGGGTTGCCCGAGGATCGATGACGCTGCGTAAGGAGCACCCATGCGCGCGAGCAATCCGGCGGCGGCGTTCCTGAGGTCGCGATCTTCGGGAAGCTGGCGTATAGCATCGCCGTAGTAGCGCAGCGCGGTGTACACGTCTCCCGAATGGTCCGCCGCCTCGCCTGCAATGAGTCCGAACAGCTTGGACCAGTCTCTGTTCGCGGGGAACGCTGCCAGCCCGCGCCTTGCCAATCGCTCACCGTCTTCGTACCGCCGCTGGTCCCAGTAGGCGCGCGTCATCGCGAGCAGCACGTACTCGGGCGTGTCGGTGGTTCCAATCCGCTCGAAAACCTCGGTGGCTTCTCGTGGTCGTTTGGCCGAGACGAGCAGGACCGCGAGATCGTAGGCCGTATTCGGGGAGGTGTCACCGGCCGCGATCAAGGACCGAAGTTCGGAGATTCCTTGCTCGACGCGCCCGTCTCGCGCTGCGGCAACCGCCTGTTCACGCGTCTGCGCCAATGCGATTCCAACTGAGGACAGCAGAAGAAGGACGCTGAGCGACAGGCGCATGAGTTCAGGAGGTGGGCGCCTGAGCACGGCAGCCTCATTTCTCGGGTGGAAGAGCATTCTTCCCCTGGGCTCCGCCGCGTGTCCGGGCCATCGTATCGGCCGGGAATCACCGCATCTGAATTCGTTGGAGACGGCCTCTACTGTAGGCCAGGCCGGCCGAATTGACTAAAGAATCCTGACGGCTGGGGAGTGACTCGCCGGTCGAGAAACAGATGAGCCTTGCCGTTCAGACCGGGACGCCGAATTCGGCAAAGAGAAGCAGGCTCCGATCGTTGCCGGCGCTCAATTTCTGGAGCACGTGCCAGGGATAGAGAATCGCTTCGTTCAGAACGACGCGCAGAAATGCGGGGAACGTTGTTTTGAAGGGTACGGCGCGAACGCCCGACAGGCGGGTGCGGTCCTCAACCGAGAGCGCCATCTTGTTGTGCTCAGCCCGACGCACGAGGAACTCGGAGAGCGGAAACAGGATGTTCGACAGCGGAAAGGTGAGACCCGCGATCTGACGCACGACCAGACCGTGCTCCTCGATCCGCCGGCGTAAGCCTTCCGCGGTGTACCGCCGGAAGTTGCCGGCGATCTCGTCCTCCACGCCCCAGTACCGCGGATCGCCAGGGACAACGAGCAGGCCCCGGCCATCGCGGCGCAAGGATGATTTGCATTTCTCGAAGTAACGGCTTTCGTCGGCCTGCGAGAGATGCTCGAGCACCATGCACGACGCGATGAGATCCGCGGGTCCGGTCGCGGCATCCAACCAGTCGCATTCGAACACCTTGAAGCGCCCTTCGAGAATCGCCGCGCGATTGACGGCCTTGGCGATGGCATTGGCGTCTTCGTTCAAGTCATACGCCGTTCCCTGCCAGCCGAGATCGAGCAGCATCCGCGACATGATTCCCTGACCTGCGCCGACCTCCACGAAGGAGCCTGGCTGTACCGCGCGGAGGCGCTCTTCGAGGTACATCTTCATCAGAATCGTACCGGGCGGCAGAGTCATTGACGCCGGTCGTTCACAATCGATTCATCGATCACATAGAGCGGCCGGCCCTTGACCTGGTCGAACACCTTCCCGATGTAGAGGCCCGCGACGCCGGTGCTCATGATGATGAAGCCGCCAATCAGAAGGAGCAGCACGACAATGCTCGTGTAGCCCGGATACACGGAGTATCCCAGGTACATGTAGACATACCAGAACGTCAGCAGAAATCCGGCGAGCGAAACCCAGAAGCCAACGTAGACGATCCAGCGCAACAGGACCGTGGTCTGAAAAAACATCCCGTCGACCGCGTGGCGGATCAAGTGAGTCAGGCTGTACGCGCTCTCGCCATTATGTCGTGACGCCTGCTCGTACTCGATCGTAGCGGTGCGGAAGCCCAGCCAGTTCAGAATGAAGAGATAGTGGCGGTCCTGATCGCGGAAGCGCAGGAACGCGTCGATGACCTTACGGGAAATGATGCTGAAGCTGCCATACTCGCCGTCCAGTTCGAGGTTGGTCAGCGCGTTCATCAGTTTGAAATAGGCTCGCGCCGCGAGACGTCGGAAGAGCGAATGCTTCTTCTGCTTTCGCCGCGCGAGCACGACGTCGTTCCCCTCGAGGGCTTTGGCGTAGAGCGCGGGGATGTTCTCGGGTGGATCCTGGAGATCGCAGTCCATCACAACGGCCCAACCGCCGCGACACTGGGCAAGGCCGGCAGTGAGCGCGGCGTGCTGGCCGAAGTTGCGGCTCAACCGAAACGCCTTGACTGCCGGGTCGGCATGCGCAAGCTCGCTGGCAACTTGCCACGAACCCTGGTTGTCGCAGTCATCGACGAGGATGATTTCGTACTTATCGGTGAGACTGGCGAGCACCCTTGAAGTGCGCTCGTGCAACGAATGCAGCGCATCACGACAGCCGTACACCGGCACGACGACACTGATCTCGATGTCGTCACTCATCCTTGTCCCCGCGGTACAGACGCTCGTCCTCGGGTCGATAGATCGCCACCTTCGATCCGGCTTTGTCTTTGCGATCGACGGGTTCCGAGCCGACAACGGCGGCACGTGGGTGAGTTGTCATGGTAGGGCGCCGATCAGGCCAGTTGATGCCGCAATAACGCCCTGTTGGCGCCGGGCAATCCCGCGGCTGACTCCGCGTATCCTACACGCTTTGTTGGTCACGATTACGAATATCACATCCGCGGGCGGGGTTCCTGTCTCGGTTTTTCATGCGGGGCCACACAGCAAGAAAAGCGAAGAAGAGCGTGAAGAGAAGCGCGAAGAAGACGCGTTCGAGCCCTGAAACACGAGGTGTGAATCGGACATGTGCAGCTCGAAGTCGGACAAGCAGGGGATGCACGCGTGAAGCGGCTGATCTATCGCCGGGCCAGTGGTGACGCATTTTGCGCGGCCATCTTGCGACAAAGAGGTCGGTTTCAGGTGCCGCCCTCTCTCAGCGCCCAGTGAGGATAGTCAATGTCGGCCAGCCGGTTGATGGCGATGGCCTGGAGCGTGAGCACGACCACCGCGATCTCGATCACGAGCAGGTGAAACGGGCCTGAGCCAAGGACGGGAAGAACCGTCGTATCGCCGAACGTCGGTGTAGTGCGGTTATCTGTCGATTACGAGACCGACAACGAACCAGAGCATTCGAGGTCCGCGCTACGTGAGAAGTCCCGCGACATATCTCGTCGCAGCCGTTCGAGCTCGTTGTGCAGGGCGAGTGTCCGATCCTGCAAGACCGTCAGATCGCTCAGCATGCGTCGATCGGTGCGGGCCACAAAGCTGAGGCGAGCGGCGGCTCCGGCCATTCGGGCTCCGTGCCTGAGGCGTCCCAGCGTGTTGGCCGATGCTGAACCAGGCCACACGGAGATGATCTTATGAGGGGAGTACGGGAGTCCTAACGACGCGCACCAGTCCCGCCACTTGAAGTGATAGATCGCCGGATCGTTCCAGACCGGTATCCAGGGCACCCGCAATGCATCGGCGACGATGGCGCCGTGCATCGCCTCCGCGATCAGAACCCGGGTGCCGCGGATTTGAGCAAGAACTGTGTCGACATCCGCACGCGGGTCGATATAGCTGAATCCGATCTGGTCGCACACGTGCCGCCACTCATCGTTCGCAAACGACCAGTGCGGCATGTACGCGAATTCGTGCGCGACGTGCCGTGGTTCAGTCGGTACCTACCAGCACTCCAGGATCGGTCACTCCGAGGCGTGTCGGCAGCTTGAGCACCTGTGCCGTGAATGGTCCGCGGACGCAGTAGATGTGCCACGTGGAGTCGATCGGCGGCCGTTCTCCGTAACCGTAGCCGGCGCCAAACACGACTGTTCGTCGCGCGCGCGGCAGTCTGCTGTTGAGCAGGGTACCGATACCGACAACGTCATCCAATGCATCCGGCAAGAATGGCTCTAACCGCCATTCCGCGACGGTTCCACCTTTCGCGCCAACCTAGCCCATCCCAAACGAGACACCGTTAGGATGGGGAATAATCGCGCGGACAAGCGCGGCGGTGCGGCAATAGGCACTCCCACGACCCAATCACCATTCGGAGTTTGGACGAACCGCGTGGTGCCGTGACCCTCGCGGTAATGACCCGGATGAGGTGGACGAAGCATCACTTCTTGCATGTTGTCCGCTCGACGTGCCGGACGAGCTCATCTAGCAATCGGAGCCGAGTGACTGATGCATCATCAGGACGATCTGATATTCGACATTGGCGCAAATAACGGCGACGACACGGCGTATTACCTTCGTGAGGGGTTCCGCGTGGTCGCGGTCGAGGCCAATCCCGTTCTTGCCGCGGATATCGAGCGCAGGTTCAGCGCCGACACGAGCAGCGGTCGTCTCACCGTGCTCAACGTCGGGATCGCAGGTCGCGCCGAGACAGTGCCGTTCTGGGTGAACGATGAACAGTCGGTCTGGTCGTCCTTTGATCGCGAACTTAGCGGCAGGGAGGGGAGCCGATGTCACTCGGTTGCCGTTCGATGTCTGCCTCTCGGGACGTTACTCGAGGAACACGGTATTCCCCACTACGTGAAGATTGACATCGAGGGATACGACAGCGTGTGCCTGGGTTCGTTGACGTTTCAAACCCGGCCGCCGTACATCTCGTGTGAAGTCACACACGGCGACGGTTTGATCGATCGACTGCACGCGTTGGGATATCGCCGATTCAAGCTTGTCAATCAGGGCACGTTCACGGAAGCAAGCCCGGTGTTCGACAACGAGCTGGCGTTTCGAGGATTGAGAAAGCTGTGCGTTCGGGTGCCGGTTGTGAAGAAACTCATTCCTGACGGCATCCGCACCGATTTCGACACCTTCGTGTGCGACGCGGGTTATTCGTTCCCGCACGGGTCCTCTGGCCCCTTCGCGGAGAAAACGTGGGGCGATTGGCGCAGGAAGGACGACGTCCTGAAACGATACGACGACATCCGGCGACGTTATCTTCGCGCCCGGGTGCCGCTTGAACACTGTTGGTACGACGTGCACGCGAGGGATTGATGGATGCTCGTGGGCGTGGTCGAAGACGAGTCGTACTGCGCGTTCGCGCAGCACCGGGGCATACTTGCTCGGTCGGGCCATAGGTCACCTCCTCTCTCGAAATGGACCCTCCGACAATCCCGGTCCGATTCACCCACGGTTCAGCCCGGCCGACAGCGACCATGCGCGCCGACTACCAATAATCTTCCGTCGCACGCACTCCAGAAATTCTCGATCACCTGAAGCAGCCGTTGCGACCGGGCGGCGTCGATCCCGACGCGCGTGATCTTATCGACGGGACGACGGGGATGGTGCGCAAAAGGAGTAATGCGATGCGGTGATGTGGAAATCGAGTTCATCCTCGGATGTGAGTCGTAAGCGCGACCGCATCCGATCCGTAGCGGACAGATCTCCGTTAGCTCGACAAAACCTCATGGCGTGTAAATTGCTCGTGGCCTCGTCGCTTTTCGCCGAGGAGGCGAACACGTGGCCGTGAAGCTCACTGTGGCACTCGCGTCGAGCGTCGCTCTGTTCTGCGCATCGATCGCCCACGCGCAGAGCAGCCGGCTGCCGCCTCCATGGAAGGCGGCGGACGTGGGCGCTGTCGAAACGGCGGGCTCCGTCGCCGTGGGAACCAACAACGACTGGCACGTGTCGGGCGACGGCAGCGACATCTGGGGCAGCGCCGACAGCTTCTTCTACGTGTACCACCCATCGGCGATGGCGGAATCTTCGCGCACGTTGACAGCGAGACGGACACGAACGCGTTTGCGAAAACGGGCGTCATGATCCGGCAGTCGCTCGATCCCGGCTCGCCGGAGGTCATTCTGGACGTCAAGCCGGACGGCGGCATCGAGTTCATGACACGCGCCGCACAAGGCGGGGAAACGACATTCATCGCGGGCGGCGCGGTGCCAGTCAGCCCTGATGGTGACGGCGGCGTAAATGTCGGGGTCGACCTGCGGCTCTCTCGATCCGGCAATACGGTCACGGCCGTGTTCTGCACGTCGGCGTGCACCGTCGTTGGAACGACGAGCTTTTCGTCGGCGGATACGACGGTCGTGCGGGGCGCGGTACTGATAGGCGTCGCCGTCACGAGCCATGCGCCATCTCAGCTCAACACCGCCCTGTTCCGCACCCCCCCAGCCGTGTCCACTGTCCCATACCCGTGGACGACGTCTGACGTCGGAAACGTTGGCGCGCCGGGGTTTGTGACCTACGACGAGGCGACCGGGACGTTTGACATCAGAGGAGACGGTTCGGACATCTGGGGCACTGCCGACTCGTTTCGACGCGTCTCCCGAGAATTGAACGGAGACAGCGTTCTCTCCGCGCGAGTCGTCAGCGAGCAGGATACGGATCAGTTCGCCAAGGCCGGGTTGATCATGGACGGCCTGGCTGCATCCGACCCGCGCGTGATCTTCGATGTGAGGCCGGACGGGGGAATCGAGTTCATGGCCCGCGCGAGCGCAGGCGCGCCGATGTCGTTCATCGCCGCCTCGGGCACGGCGTTCCCCGTGTGGCTGCGGTTGACGCGTGCGGGCGATGCCTTCACAGGCGAGAGATCGGACGACGGGAGCACATGGGCCACGGCGGGATCCACGACCGTGACGATGCCGGTCGACGTGGACGGCGGATTCGCGGTCACCAGCCATGATCCCGGTGAGTTGAATGAATCGGTGTTCGACAACGTCGGTGTGACAACGGGGTTGGGAGACGGTCCGTTCGGGCCGAACCTTCTCTTCAATCCGGGCTTCGAAGAATCAACCGTCCCGGACGTGGGGCCGGACTGGGTCTCCGATAACC
>DASXIR010000346.1:0-5814 GCA_036497895.1 Vicinamibacterales bacterium
TTGGCCGGCTGATCGCGCTCGAGACCCGCAGAAACCGACCAGAATTCGCGCTATCGGACCGCAGCCGGACCCCGGCCCGATAACCGATCGCCGCTGACGCCGGAAAAGTCTGTCGCGCGCACCGTCCCGTCCCGTGTCGACCAGATCGTTACACTTGCGGTTACACTTCAGCCTGCGTGATCCGCGGCGCGGACCCGGCGGCAGCCAGTAACGTTGTGGAGAGTCCTATGGACGAACCTAAGAAGGAAGACGCCGGACTGGACACCGATGTCGGCAACGAACCCGACGAGAGCCTCGATCTGTCCAGACGCGAATTCCTGGGCGGCACTGGTGTTGCCGTTCTCGCTGCCGTTGCGGCGCCGGTGCTCTCAGCGTCGCAGGGCGTCGATCGCGGCGCCGGAGCGCTGGCCGACATTCCGTCGGAGCCGTCGGTCCCGCGAACGAAGATTCGCGTCATTATCAATGGCGCCGCGCGACAGATCGACGTCGAGGATCGCTGGTCTCTCGCCGAACTGCTGCGCGACCACCTGCTTCTGACCGGGACCAAGCTTGGTTGCGACCGCGGTGAATGCGGCGCGTGCACCGTGCTGCTCGATGGTCGTCCCGTGTATTCGTGCAGCAACCTCGCTGTCTGGGCCGACGGGCGAACGGTCGAGACCGTCGAAGGACTGTTCTCGCGCACCGGCAAACTCGATCCGCTGCAGCAGTCATTCGTGGACCACGACGCGCCGCAGTGTGGATTCTGCACATCGGGTCAGTTGATGAGCGCCAAGGCCCTGCTCAATGCCAATCCGCATCCAACCGCCGATCAAGTGCGGCAGTCGCTGACGGGAAACTTGTGCCGCTGTGCGAACTACAACCGGATCGTTGATGCGGTCGTCGCCGCGGGGACGCCTGCGCGTCCTGACACAGGCGGGGTGCCGCAATGAGCCAGCGCGAGCGCACAGCTGCGGACGAATTCGTTCCGAAGAGAGTGATCGGCCACCCGGCGTCTCGGATCGACGGCGTCGAACGCGTGACGGGTCAGGCGGTCTACTCGCGTGACGTCCACTTGCCAGGGATGTTGTTCGCTCAGGTGCTCCGAAGCCCGCACCCGCATGCGCGCATCCGATCGATCGACGTCTCGAAGGCGCAGGCCCTTCCCGGCGTCAAAGTGATTCTCACGCACGAAAACTGCAATGTCGTCTGGGGTGCCGGGTCGATTTCCGGCGGAGCGCAGTACAACGACGCCGTCAAGAAGGTCACGATTCATCGGCGCTACGCCTTCAACAACCCGGTTCGATTTGTCGGAGAGCCTGTTGCTGCAGTGGCCGCTATCAACCGGCATGTCGCCGAAGAGGCCCTGCTCCACATCGCGGTCGACTACGAGGTGCTTCCGTTTGTGCTTGATCCGGAAGACGCCCTCAAGTCAGAGGCCGTTAAGATTTGGCCCGAAGGCAATCTGTCGCCGACCGCCAGAAACGAGTTTCAACCAACCGTCCGCAAACGTGGCGACGTCGAAGTCGGTCTCAAGGGCGCCGATCGCGTGTTCGAGAGCCGGTATAGCACAGTGTTCTGCCACAACGCGCAAATGGAGCCGCGGTCGGCTGTTGCGGCGTGGGAAGGCGACAAGCTTACGATTTACACGCCAACCGGAGGCGTCTCGAATTGCCACCACGACATGGCGCGCGATCTCGGTATCCCCGACGAAAAAGTACGCGTCGTCTGCCAATATATGGGCGGCAATTTCGGCAACAAGAATCAGAATCAGGATGCCGATCTCATCGCGGCGATGCTGGCGAAGCAGGCTGGCGTTCCGGTCAAGCTTGAACTCTCGCGCAAAGAGGACTTCGTCGGGGTGCACGGCCGCTGGCCGACGGTGCAGTATTTCAAGATCGGCGTAAAGAACGACGGCACGCTCACGGCGATTCAGCGCCGAAGTTACAGCGGCATGGGACCGTACCGGAAGAACAGCGGCGGCGTCAGCGGCATGGAATTGTATGCCTGCCCGCACACCGAGGAGACCGTCCATCCCGTCTATACGAACCGGACTGTCTCCGGAAATTTCCGGGGTCCCGAGGACCCGCAGGGCTATTACCCGATTCAATCCGCGATGGACGATGTCGCGCACGAACTCGGCATCGATCCGGTCGAGTTCATCCTCAAGAACATGGTGCGTCGCCCCAGCGCCGAGGCCACGTTCACTAACTACACGTTGGATCAATGCGTCGAGCGCGGCGCTGAGATCTTCGAGTGGAAAAAGCGCTGGCATCCCCAGCCGGGATCGGACCCCGGGCCGATCAAGCGCGGCGCCGGCGTTGCATTCATGGCCTTTCGGTCCGGCGTCGGCATGAGCAGCGCCGTGGTCCAGGTCGACTCGAAAGGGAAGTACACGTTATTTGTCGGTGTGACCGACGTGGGCGCGGGCGCCAAAACGACCATGGCGATCATCGCGGCGGACGAACTGGGTGTGGCACTCAAGGACGTGGCCGTGGTGTGGGGTGATACCGATCGCTGTCCCTACTCGGTTGGCGAGTCCGGTAGTCGTACGACCATCATGACCGGCCACGCGACCGTGGAAGCGGTTCGTGCCTTGAAGCAGAAGATCGCCGAACAGGGCCTGCCAAAGGGTGACGCCCTGCTCACCGCCAGCGCGTCACCGCAGCCGCGACTGGAGAATCAGGTACGGAACTGCTTCGGCGCGAATTTTGTCGAAGTCGAAGTGGACACCGAACTCGGCGACGTGCGCGTCGTGAAGTACGTCAGCGTCCACGAATCAGGCCGCATCATGAATCCGCTGACGGCGACGAGTCAGATCAAGGGCGGTGTCGGCATGGGCATCGGCATGGCGCTGCACGAAAACATGATCTACGACGCCCGGTCCGGTCGTCCTCTCGTCACCGGCTACTACTCCGACCGCGTGCCGACCCACCTCGACGTCCCTGACGTGGACGTCTCGTTCATCCAGAACGACGATGGCCACGGTCCCTACGGCGCCAAGAGCATTGGCGAGTCGGGCATGATTCAGACGCCGGCGGCCATCTCGAATGCGATCTTCAACGCGATCGGTAAGCGGATCAGGGACTTGCCGATGACGCGCGACAAAATCCTGGGAGCACTCGCATGAAGACCTTTGCGAACCTCGCGCCTCGCGACATGCGGCAGGCGGTGGCAGCTGCCCAGCAAGTAGAACAGCAAGGGAAGGCGGCGTCGTTCGCCGGTGGCGGCAGCGATCTGCTCGCGTTGGTCAAGGAGCGCATCGTCACGCCCGATGTCATCATCAGTCTCCGGTCGATTGCCGGCGCAGACCGTGTCACCAGTACGAAGAACGGAGTCACGATCGGCGGATTGATTACCCTCAGCGCGCTGAGTCAGGACGCCACGGTGCTGAAACAGTACGCCGTGCTCGCACAAGCTGCCGAGAGCGTCGCGACGCCGCAAATCAGAAACGTCGGCACGCTGGCGGGTAACGTATGCCAGCGCCCGTGGTGCTGGTATTTCCGCAACGGGTTCCCGTGTTTCAAAGCCGGGGGCAACCAGTGCTTTTCGTACGACGGCGAGAATCAGTTTCACGCCATCTTCGGAGGAGGACCGAGTTACATCGTCCATCCTTCCGACACCGCCGTAGCGCTGGTGGCGCTCGACGCCAGATTCCGCGTGATGACCGCCGGCGGCGAGCGGACACTCTCGCCCGCTGAATTTTTCGTGCTGCCTCGGCAGAAGGCGACAGCGGAGAACGCGTTGGCAAGCGAGGATGTGGTCACGGCGATCGCATTGCCGCCTCCGGCCACCGGTACGCGGAGCGCGTATCGGAAAGTTCTCGACCGCGCTGCGTGGACGCACGCGGTCGTCAGCGCCGCCATCGTCCTGCACATGGACAAGGACGTGTGCCGCGAAGCACGCATTGTGCTCGGAGGCGTCGCGCCGATTCCGTGGCGTGTGCCGGAAGCGGAGCGTCTGCTGGCCGGGCAACGGATCACGGCAG
Organism: Vicinamibacterales bacterium; assembly: GCA_036497895.1. Taxonomy (GTDB): domain Bacteria; phylum Acidobacteriota; class Vicinamibacteria; order Vicinamibacterales; family CAVVIG01; genus CAVQFC01. The sequence goes on from DASXIR010000346.1 coordinate 3,965, forward strand.
CGTTGGCGGCAACCGTCGCCGAGAGGGCGCTCACCGGCGCGAGGCCGTTGGCGAAAAACGGCTACAAGATTCCCCTGACGAAGGCCCTCGTCCGTCGCACCGTGATCGAGCTGGCGACGCCCGCGTAGTCCCCCAGGTGCGTTGGCGCCCAATCGAGCTCGATCCAAAACGTCGGAGCCGAGTTGACCCATCGGCGGCCACACGAGCACACGAGCTATGAGGTGTTTCTTCGCGGAGCAGGCATGAATCGCCGGGATTTTATGATGCTGCGGGCTGCCAGCGGACGCGCAGTGGAGCTGTCGTGTCAGCGTTTGTACTTGTGGTACCTGGATACGCAGATCACGCGCGGCCAACAGCCCGCAACCTCAGGGCCCGAAGATCGAGAACCTTGGGATGGAGAACCGGCGGCTTGTTTCGAAGAGCGAACAGTGGCAGCGCTGTTCGGTGACCTCGAACGCGAACTGCTCGACGTCAGGATTCTCCGAGTTCGCCAGCGCGAGTGGTTGATCCATGAAGAGATGTCGCGCGAGTTCGAGACGCTTCTGGCCGCGTTTCGTCGGCGCGGCGGCCGCGTCGAATTCATCGAGTGAGCCGAATACGAACCATGTCGAAGACGCGAGATGGAATTCCGAAAGCTGTCCGCGAGTCGGTGCTCAGGGAATTTAACCATCGCTGCGCCGTTTGTGGCGAGCATCGGCCACACCTTTTCTCCCGTCGGTCGCGCCGCCGCGATGGCCGGCGATCGGCCTCGTGCCGTCGCGCGTCAACGGCGGATGGAAAGTCTTCTTGTCCGCGACCGGCCATGAGCTGGCGGCGCTTGGCTGGAGCGCGGTCGCGCTCGCTGTCGGCGAAGCGGCGGTGTGGCAGACCTCTCAATCGGCGGGGGCGGCCGTGACGCCCGAGGTGCGCCCGTGGCAGAGCCGTCGGCCGCCGTCGCGGATTCTCGCCATCCGGCTGCAGGCGATCGGCGACGTCGTCATCACGCTGCCGTACCTCGGAGCCCTCGGTCGGCTGCTGCCGTCGACCGAGATCGATTTCATGACGCGCGACGAGACCGCCGAGGTCCCGCGCGCGGTCCGTCTCTTCGCCCGCATCGACGCGCTCGGCGGCCGACGCAACGAGCGGCTGCAGCTCGCCCTTGCGCTCGCCAGGGGGCCGCAGCTGCTGGCGCGCCGCTACGACGTCGTCATCGACCTGCAGAACAACCGCGTCAGCCGTACGTTGACGCGAATGGCGCGCCCGCGCGCATGGTCGACGTTCGATCGCGAGTCGCTCGTCAGCGCAGGCGAGCGCACCAGGCGGGCGATTGCCGCCGCGGGTTTTCCGCTCGCGCGTGTCGAGGCGGGCTTCGACTTGCATCATTCGACGGTTGGCGAAGACCTGCTGCGCGCAGTTGGCTGGGATGCGCGGCGACCGCTCGTCGTGTTGAGCCCCGCCGGTGGGTTTCCGAGCCGCAACTGGCCGCTGGATCGCTACGTCCAGTTCGCCGAGCAGTGGCGCGGCCGGCACCACGCGCAGTTCGCGGTCCTCGGTATCGGGCGCCTCGCCGACAAAGCCGCCGTGCTGTCCCGCGCGCTGGGATCCGATCTGCTGAATCTCGTCGGACGCACTCGCGGCGACGAGGCCTTTGCGATCGTCAGGCGGGCGTCGCTCGTCCTGACCGAGGACAGCGGGCTGATGCACATGGCTTGGACTTCAGGTGCGCCGACGCTCGCGCTCTTCGGCTCGACGCGCCACGCGTGGTCGACGCCGCTCGGCCCGCACACGTTGTGTCTGCACTCGGGCGACCTCGAGTGCGGGTCGTGCATGGACGCGGAGTGCCGCTTCGGTGACGTGCACTGCCTGACGCG
>DASXIR010000347.1:0-20849 GCA_036497895.1 Vicinamibacterales bacterium
CGCGAACGTGAACACGCTTTCTACCTGAATGATCGGAAACACCGACAGCACGATGTAGAGCACCGTCATCAGCAGGCCCGACAGGGAAGCCAGTCGCAGCCACCATGGCGGACGGGACGCCATACCCTTCAGCCCGAAAAGTGGGATCGCGAACATCACGACGTAAGTCAGCGCATAGAAGATTCCGCTGGTGTTGAAGAGCAGCTGAAAAGCTTCAGCGTGTCCCACGCCGACGAGGCTCAACGAGGCAATCGCGAGCGACGCTGCGCCGACGAGCGCGATCGAGTTCACCGGCGTCTTGTAGGTCGCGTGCAGCTTGCTGAACCACGCCGGCAGCATCTGATCCCATCCAGCCACCATCGGCAGACGGGTCACGGCCGTGAAGGCGACGCTTGCCTGTCCAACGCGCATCGCCAGCGTCATCAGGATCGCGATCGTCACGAGCGGCGCCGCGATGCCAAAGGGACCGAAGCCTGCGCGCAGGACCTGCGCCACGGGCCCGATGAGGTCAATGTCGTCGGTGGGGATGTACGCGACGACGGCGCTCGTACCCAGTACGAACATCAATGCGATAACGGGTGCCGCGATGAACACCGACCGGCTCAGGGAACGCGCCGGCGACTTGGTCTCGCCAGCCAGGATCGCCATGTACTCGAAGCCGCCGAGAGCGCCGAACCCCATCTTGCCCAGTATGTTCAGGTTGAAGAGGGACACCTCCGGAATGCTCGCGTGGAACGGGTGATAGGCCGGCAGCGTCCCGGTCAGCAGGCCGATGACCGGCAGCAGCATCACCGTGCCGAAGATCGTGATCATGAAAACGCCGCCGGTGTTGTGCACCCACTTCCCGACGGACAGTCCGAGCGTCGAGGTCAGGACCATCAGCGAGAGGATCAACGCTGATGCCAGCGCCACGAACCCGCCGCTCGTGGCCATCCACGCGGCGCTCGGCCCGATCGCATACGAAAGATATGTCGCGCACTGCAGACCAATCTCGGACGTGAACACGATCACATAGAGCCAGAGGTTCCACGCCAGCATGAAGCCGACGGTCTGGTTGAAACCAAGTTTCGCCCATTGATAGAGGCCACCCTCGAGCGGCATCAGGCGATTGAGGTAGATCACGACGGCAGCTGATGGAAGATAGAAGAGCATCAGCGCAAGGATCCAGAACACGACGTGGGATGGTCCGAGCTTGCCGGCCACTCCGATCCACGTGAGTCCGACGATGAAGAGGATCTGCGTCAGCGCGAGGTCGCCGACACCGAGCTCCTTCTTCAGCCCGGCACTGCGCTCCGTAACGCGCGACTCGGCCCGCGCCAGCCCCGCGTCGGTCGACTCGTCGCGGCCGTCGTCGATCACTCCGTCGCCTCGCCCAGGATTTCCCAGTAACACGCCCACGCCTCGAGACCCTCGTGCAGGCGCTGGACGCGAAAGAACTCGTTCGGCGCATGGAAGTCTTCGTCAGCCGTTGAGAAGGAAAAGAACACCGTCTCCAGTCCCATATGGCGTTGAAACAACTCGGAGATCGGCACCGTGCCGCCCATCCGCACCAGAAGGGGACGAACGCCGTAGGTCGCCCGCAGGGCACGGTCCGCTGCTCGTAATGCGAAGTGATCCGCGTCGATGCAGGCGGCGCGAGAGCCGTGATCTCCGACGTACACCGACAGTCGCGTGCCGGGCGGCACATGTCGTTCGAGATGACTCGTGACTCGCGCCAGTACTGTCGCCGGCTGTTGATCCGGTACGAGCCGGCAGGTGATTTTTGCGCGCGCCTCGTGAGGGATCACCGTCTTCTGGCCCGGACCCTGGTAGCCGCCCCAGAGACCGTTGACCTCGAGCGTCGGCCGCGCCCACTGACGTTCGAGCGTCGTGTAACCTGGTTCGCCGAACACCGAAGGCGCGCCGATTTGCGCCAGATAGGCGTGTTCGTCGAACGGCAACGCGGTGATGGCGTCACGTTCCGCCGGCAACAGCTCCCGCACATCGTCGTAGAAGCCAGCGACCGCCACGCGGCCGTTTTTGTCGTGCAGGGACGCGATGAGCTCCGCGATCGCGTGAAGCGGGTTGGCCACACCTCCGCCGTGACGGCCAGAGTGCAAATCCTTCGAGGCCGCGGTGATGACGAACTCCAGGCCGCACAAGCCGCGACTCGCGACCGTGAGTGAGGGCTCGTCGATTCGCCACATGGCGCCGTCCGCCGACAGCACTGCGTCGGCGGCGAGGAGCGCCTTGTGCTCCGCGATAACGCGTTCGAGATGGCGGCTGCCGATCTCCTCTTCGCCTTCGAACAGGAACTTGATGTTGATCGGCAGGGCGCCTGCCACCGCGAAGAATGCTCGCGCCACCTCTATCGGGATCAGCATCGGCCCTTTGTCGTCGGACACGCCACGGGCATAGAGGCGCCCCTCGCGCAGTGTCGGACTCCACGGGTCGCTCTGCCATTTGTCCAGAGGGTCCGGCGGCTGCACATCGTAGTGGCCGTAGACGAGCATGGTCGGCTTGCCGGGCGCGCCCAGCCACTCGGCGTAGATCACCGGGTTGCCCGCGGTGTGGATGGTGCGGACGGCGAAGGGACCGGCGGCGGATATCGCGTCAGCCACCCAGCGCGCAGCGCGGGCGACGTCGGAAGCGAATGCGGGATCGGTGCTGACACTGGGAATCGCCGCGAATTGCACGAGCGCGTCGAGGATCCGATCGCGATTCGCCTCGAGATGCGCCAACACACGCGCGTCGACCATTACTTGCCACCGTCAATCGCAAGAACCTGACCCGTGATCCAGTCTGCGTAGTCGGACGCGAAGAACAGGACACCGTGGGCGATGTCGTCCACCGTGCCAAGCCGTTTCAGCGCGATCCGATCCACGAGCGCGCGCTGCCCTTCCTCTCCGTACGATTCCCACTGGCGTTCGGTGGTTGGGTTCGAGCGGACGAACCCGGGCGCGATGTTGTTGACCGTGATACCCCAAGGCCCCAGTTCGTGGGCGAGCTGCCGGGTCAGGCCGATCTGGGCGGCTTTTGCCGCGGCGTAGGCCTGGATTCCGGTGAGGCTGATGCCGAGGCCTGCGCCGCTCGAGATATTGATGATGCGGCCGCTAAGCGCTGCCTTCATGCCTGGCGCCACGGCTTGAGAGCAGTAGAAGGCGCCGGTGACGTTGACGTCGAAGATGGCCTGCCACTCCTCCGCGGTGATGTCCTCGAGCGGTCGCCCGGTCTGTCCGAGCACGCCTCCCGCGTTGTTCACCAGAATATCCACACGGCCCGTGGCCAGAGATGCCCGGCTCACGCAGTCGCTGACCGCGTCGCGGTCGCGCACGTCGGTCCGGACGGCGTGACACCTGCCGCCCGCCGCGCGGCAGACTCGCTCAGTTTCGCGCAGCTCGTCGTCGATGACGTCACAGGCCCACACGTCGGCGCCACGTTCGGCGAAGGCCACGCTGATCGCGCGTCCGAATCCGTGCGCCGCGCCGGTCACGACCGTGGTCTTGCCGCTAAAGGTGATATTCATGCGAAGTCGTTGTGAGAAAGCGTCGAGGCGAGCGCCGTAAGCGCGTCCAGCGACTGAGATCTCGCGCCGCGCTCGATCTCGTGGATCAACTGGATCAGTCGGGCGGTGAGCGGCGTCGGGATCCCGGCCTCGGCCCCGAGCGTCACGACGCTGCCGAGCTGAGCGTCAACCTCGGTAGGCCGCTTGCGCACGGCGAGGTCGCGCCAGATTCCGCTGTGCGATTTCGCCGATCGCCGGTTGTGAGCCACCAGCGCGTCGAGGGAGCGCTCAGCCTCTCCCGATGGTGCGCCCGGGAGATATGCGGACGGCTCGAAACCGTCGAACGATTCCGGTCGAACGTTGCGGGCGGCCGCGACGGCGAGAATCTCACGCGCCAGAGCAATGTAGAGGCGGCGGTACTCGGGCATGGCCAACGCGTCTGCGATCGATTCGTTGGTCAGCGCCGTGGCGAAGAGCATTGCGCCGTAGGCTTCCTTGCCCCACAGGTAACCCCAGATGTTGGGCGTGACGGTCGCGCGTGAATCGAAGTCGCTCCAGGCGTCCCGAACCACCTTAGCGCGAGGCGTAAGGCGTCCATCGATTTCGCCGACGACGACGGCGCCTCGGCCACCGTAGTGAATCACGCCCGGTTCCATATAGTCGGCGCCGAAGTTGACGAACGCGCCCATCGTCCGAGCCGTGCCGACGACCTGTTCAATCGTGAGTTCATTGAGTCCGTTCTGCGCCGATATCACGCACCCGCCTGCGGTCAGATACGGAACCAGCGCGCGCACCGCGTCGCCGGTGTGATGCGCCTTGGTGGCGAGCACAATCGTGTCCCATGCACCCGTGAGCGTCCGGGGTGTGAACGCCGGCACCCGCGCCGTGAACTCCGCAATCGGTCCGGTGATCCGCAGGCCGTTGCGCTGGATCGCTTCGACGTGGTCGACGACCGCGTCCACCAGCGTGACATCGTGACTGGCCCTCGCGAGATGGGCCCCAAGCGTCCCGCCAATCGCGCCTGCTCCCCAGATGAGACACCGCATGCCTGGCTCCGGACCTGATTGGCTTAGTAAAAGGAAGGCGAGAGATTACGCATCGCCCCACGAACCTGTGAGCAGCGCACGCGTCTCGTCCACCGCCGTCTGCCACAGGGCGTGCATTTCGTCATCGGTACGCTGGTACCAACCCCCGAAGTTGCCGTCGCCGAGGTAGGCGCGCAGCGCAACAGGATCGAGAGCTCGCACCCGAGCCATATCCACCATCGGTCGCTGAGTCTCCGGTACGGTGACGCCGGGCAGACGCGTCCACGGGAAGTTCTCCATCCAGGAACCGTGCGATGCGACCGGATCGATTTCCTGCACCTTGGCCCACGTGCGCGGCGCGTTCCACCAGTTGTGGAACAGCACGCGACAGCCGGGATGATCGGCGGCCCATTCGATCGCGAACTGCTGCACGGCATTGTTGCCGCCGTGTCCGTTCACAATCAGGATTCGGCGAAAGCCGCTGTGAGACATGCCGTCGAGGATGTCACCGACAACGCGCAGATGCGTGTCGACCTTGAGCGAAATCGATCCCGGGAACTCGCGGAAGTAAGGGGTGACGCCGTACGGCACGACGGGAAACACCGGCACGCCCAGCGGCTCGGCCGCGTCGGCCGCGACCCGCTCGGGCAGGATACAGTCCACCGTCAGGCGCAGGTGGGAATGTTGCTCGGTGCTGCCGAGCGGCAGCACCGCGCGGTTGTCGTGCTGCAGGTAGGTCTCGACCTGCATCCAGTTCATGTCCGTGATGCGCACGTCAGTCTCCCGTGAACTCGAGGCACCCCGAGGAGCCGCGAGTATACTTCGCGATGTCAGCGCCGCCGGCTTCGGCGCCCTCACACCTGACTCGGCGCCAGCATTGCGCGTCGAAGTCCTGCCATCAAGAACCGATAAGGCAGCCCGGCCACACTTGAATACGGCGTTCTGGTTCACAATGAGCGTGGCGATCGTTCGACGACCGCTCGATGACCGCTCGACGACTTGCCATGCTTCGACCGCGGGCTGGAGTCAATCGTGAACGTCTCGGACTGGTTCATTCGGCGACCCGTGGCCACCAGCCTCCTCATGGCGGCCATCGCGCTCTTTGGCCTGCTGGCCTATCGGCTGCTGCCGGTCAGTAATCTTCCGAACATCGACTTCCCGACGCTGACGGTCAACGCCAGCCTGCCTGGCGGCGACCCGTCCATCATGTCGTCGGCGATCGCGACCCCGCTCGAACGTCAGTTCACGACGATCGCGGGAATCGATTCGATGACGTCGTCGAGCTCGACGGGAAGCACCGGCATCACCTTGCAGTTCGATCTCGACCGCGACATCGACGGCGCCGCAGTCGATCTGCAGGCGGCGATCGCGGAAGTCGTCCCGCTGCTGCCGCCCGGGATGCTGGCGCCTCCCGGATTCAAGAAGGTCAACCCGGCGGACGAGCCGTTCCTGCATCTGGCGCTCACCTCGCGCACGATTCCGATCTGGACGCTCGATGACTACGCCGAGACCCTCGTGGCGCCGCGGATCTCGATGGTGCCGGGCGTCGCCCAGGTGCAGGTGAACGGTCAGCAGAAGTACGCCGTGCGAGTGCAGGTCGATCCCCGCAAGCTCCAGGCGCAGCAGATCGGCATCAGTGACGTCGACGCGGCCTTGCAGAACTGGAACGTGAACGTGCCGACGGGCCAGATCTTCGGCGCGAATGCCACTTACAACATCCAGGCAACCGGGCAGCTCGCTGACGCCAGCGCCTTCCGCCCGATGATCGTCTCGTACCGCCATGGTGCGCCGGTCAGACTCGAGCAGATCGCCAACGTGATCGACAGCGTCGAAGACAACAAGAGTGCATCCTGGCTGTACACGGCCGATGGCAGCCAGCGCGCAATCATCCTGGATGTCTCGCGGCAGCCCGGTACGAACACCATCGAAATCACCGATGCCATTCGAGCACTGTTTCCGAGCTTCAACGCCGAGTTGCCGCCCTCGGTCCACCTGATGGTGCGCGGCGATCATTCGTTGAACATCCGCAAGTCCTTCGAGGATATCCAGGTGACGATGGGAGTGACGCTCGTCCTGGTGGTCGGCGTCATCTTTCTGTTCCTGCGCAACGTCTGGGCGACGCTCATTCCCGCGCTCGCGTTGCCGGTCTCGATTCTCGGGACCTTTGCCGTGATGAACCTGCTTGGCTACAACCTCGACAACCTGTCGATGATGGCGCTGATCCTTTCGGTCGGCTTCGTCGTCGACGACGCCATCGTCATGCTCGAGAACATCGTGCGCCATCTGGAGCAGGGCGAGGCGCCGCTGGTGGCGGCGCACAAGGGATCGCGGCAGATCAGTTTCACGATTGTGTCCATGACGCTGTCGCTCGCGGCCGTGTTCATCCCGATCCTGTTCATGCGAGGGATTCTCGGACGACTCTTCCGCGAATTCGCCGTCACGATCATGACGGCGATCATCATCTCCGGCGTTGTGTCTGTCACCCTCACGCCGATGCTCTGCAGCCGTTTCCTGCGGCTCAATCACTTGGAAGAGGAAGGCCGGATCTCCCGGTGGCTCGAGCGGCAGTTCGCGCGGCTGCGTCGCGGTTACGAGATCACGCTGGGGTGGACCCTCCGGCATCGGCCGGTGATGCTGGCTGCGTTCGTGCTGGTGCTGGCGGCCACCGTCCAGATGTTTCGCATCGTGCCGAAAGGGTTCGTACCCGACTCGGACGATGACGAGATCCGCATGAATATCCGCGCTGCTCAGGGCACGTCGTACTACGAGATGGTCAGCCTCTCCAAGCAGGTCGCCGACATCCTGGTCAAGGTGCCCTATATCGATCGTTTCGCGATCACCGTCGGCGGCGGCAGTTCGGCGAATACTGCACGATTCAGCATCCAGCTGAAGCCGCGGGCTGAGCGCCCGGTCTCCGCGGCGCAGATCGTCAGGCAGATTCGGCCGCCGTTGTCGCGTCTCGCGGGGTTCGAAGCGTTTCCGACGCTCCCGCCGGCCATCAACATCGGCGGACGGCAATCCAACAGCACCTATCAGCTGATCGTCCACGGCGCCGACACCGGCGAACTCTACAAGTGGGCTGGCCGTCTCGTGCCCGAAATCACCCGCCTGCGCGAAGTCGTGGACGTCAACAGCGACATCGAGATGAAGAGTCCGCGGGTCAACCTGGTGATTGATCGCGACAAGGCCGCCGCGCTGCAGCTGAATGTCAACAGCATCGAGTCGGCGTTGTACGACGGATTCGGGCCGCGGTGGTCATCGACAATCTATGGCGCCAAGGCGCAATACAAGGTGCTCCTCGAGCTCGACCCGCTCTACCAGGCGAACGCCGATGCCCTGCACACGATGGCCTTCAAGACACCGCAGGGCACCGTCGTGCCGCTCGAGTCCTTCATAGGATTCACGGAGAGCGTCGGTCCGCAGTCGGTGAACCACTCGGGTCAGCTGCCCGCGGTGACCATCTCCTTCGCCACGGCTCCAGGCGTCTCGCTGGGCGCCTCGGTGGCTGCGGTCAAGGCTGAAGCGGATCGATTCCTGCCTCCCACGATCAGCGCGTCGTTCGAGGGCACGGCCAAAGTCTTCCAGGAATCGATGACCAATCTCGGCCTGCTGCTGTTCATCGCAATCGGCGTGGTCTATATCGTCCTCGGCATGCTGTACGAGAGCTACATCCACCCCATCACCATCCTGTCGGGGCTGCCGTCCGCAGGGCTTGGCGCGCTGGTCACCCTCTGGCTGTTTGGCGACGAACTGAACGTCTATTCGTTTGTTGGACTGATCATGCTGGTCGGAATCGTGAAGAAGAACGCCATCATGCAGATCGACTTCGCGCTCGACGCCGAGCGTCACGAAGGCAAGAGCCCGAGAGACGCGATCTTCGAGGGCTGCCTCACTCGCTTCCGGCCCATCATGATGACCACGATGGCGGCGCTGTTCGGCACGGTGCCGATCGCGCTTGGCCTGGGAGCCGGCGGTGAGGCGAGGCGACCGCTGGGCCTGGCCGTTGTCGGAGGACTGCTCGTCTCGCAGCTGATTACGCTCTATCTGACACCGGTCGTTTATACCTACATGGCGGGACTGTTCAAGGCGCGCCGAAGTGACATCGCAATCGTTGGGCTTGCGCCGCGTCCGTCCTGACGTCACGCGCTGGCCGGACTCAATATGCAGTCCGACGATTGCAAGCGGGCGCCCCGCCGGATTCCGAAACCGCCGCTGCCGCGGGTGTAGAATCCGGTGCATGCGCGTCGGTCGCGCATTCCTAGGAGCGGTGAGCCTGGTGGTCGCGGCCGGTTCTGGATGCACCACGCGGTTGGCCGCAACGGCAGCACAGTCGATCCGCGTTCCCTCAACAGGCCGGCCAGATCAGCGCGCACGTGTTCAACCTGGATGCGCCCTGATTGTGGTGATTGGTCGCTGACCTTCTGAGCAAGACGTGCGTCGAGCACGAGAGGCGGCGGGGCCGGTTTCAGGCCGTCGGCGCCTCGATCGGGAAGGCGGACGACGGCTCACGCTCTGGCCTAAGGGCCGGGGCGCGCAGGTTCGCCCGGATGTCGTGATAACTGTTCGCCAGTTCGGCAAATACCATCGACAGCGCGAGGCACGCCCAGATCGCCGCCATCGTCGCATTGATGTTCTGGTCGATGCCGAGCAGCCCGCCGAGCAGGCGTCCCTCAAAGAAGACGAGTGCGACGGCGTAACTGCGCGTCATCCACTGTCGGTGGAGCGTAATGCGGCGCCGGATCGCGAACAGATAGGCCACCAGCGTGGTGGACATGAGCATAGCGGCATCCACTGTCGCGAGCACGGTGAACTCGCGTGGATCCCCCGCGGCTTCCGCGTAGTACTGGCCGTAAGCGCCGAGCGGCGCCAGGATAAGCGCTCCGACGACGTAGATGCGGCCGACGATGTGGTGCCCTTTCGTGTAGCGCTTGCGAAGCCGTTCGGAGAACTGGAGCGGCGCGAGCAGGAGCGCACAGGTGCCGGCGACCGTGTGCGGAATCAACCAGAACGCGATCTTGGCGTAGTGCTGCCACATCGGATTCTCGGGTTGGATGAGGAAACTCTCGTTGTGATAGAGCACGTAGAGCGTCATTAGGCCAACGGCGGCGAAGACGATGGACTTGGGACGCGACCACTGCCGCGTTCGCCGGGCGAGCCGCTCGGTCATGCATGCCTCCAGGAAAAAAGCGTGTGGAATCATGCTCCGGAACGGCTCAGCTAGCAAGAAGAGATGTTGGCGCGGAACGGCAGGCTCGCCTGTTCAGAAACGGTCGAAGCCAGGCGTTACGGATTCCGCGGGATGGAATTGTGACGTCGCAATGATTGGGCTCGCGACGCCCGTCCCGACGTTCACGCGCGGGCGTCATTTCCGTCCGCAACTGACGGCTGAGATCGCTCACAGCTGGAACGGAGGAGAGTTATCGCCCGTGGCGAACCGTGACCCTCAAGTAAAATCGTTGTCCAAAAGGTCGATGTCGTTCGCGCGGCCGAATCAAGCTTGCTGAGCGTGCGACGAGGGAGAACCGGAATGAAGAAGATGTTACCGATCGAGGCGCTCCTGTTCTGCTGTGGAGCAGTGCTCAGTGCTCCCCTCATCGGCGCGGCCCAGACTGTACCGGTTTCCGGCGTCACTGGCTCGATGGCGCTCGAGGGAACGGTCGACGAAGAGTACCGGGCGGCCAACACCGTGATCGTAAAGACGGCAGATGGGGTGAGACACGTATTCCACTTCACGAAGGACCTCCTGGTCCACGGCGGAAAGGGTAGCGGCGTCGATGCGTTGCAGGGATTGCAAGCGGGAACCAGCGTTGTGGTGCATTACACCGCCGCCGGCGCTGTCGAATCTGCCCAGGAAATCGACCGAGTCGGCGGTGAGGGCATGAAGGTGGCTGAGGGAGTGGTCACACGCGTTGACCGCGGGCAGAAGAAAATCACCGTCAGGTTCGACAGCGGCACAGTCGAGACGTTCCGCCTGACTGATCGCGCTGCCGCCAATGTGGGCAAGGACATCGATCGGAGTGCAGCGAATGGGACCAAGGTGGTCGTGTACTACTCGGACGAAGCCGGCCAGAAGGTCGCCCATTTCTTCAAGAAGACGTCTTGAGTCGGATCGGGGCACAATCGTCGTGAATGCCGGAGCCGCTGACCCGCACGGCCTGCGAAGCGCGCGACGCCGCGGACGCTCTCGCGCCGCTGCGCGAACAGTTCGATCTACCCGCCGGGCTGATTTACCTCGACGGCAACTCGCTCGGACCCCTGCCGCGCGCGACCGCCGAACGGATTCGTCGAGTGGTCACCGGCGAGTGGGGCAACGGCCTGATCCGCAGCTGGAACAGCGCTGGCTGGATCGACTTACCCCACCGGGTCGGTGACAAGATCGCAACCCTGATCGGCGCGCGCGACAACGAGGTCGTCGCCGTTGACTCGACTTCCTTGAACCTCTACAAGGTCCTGAGCGTCGCACTGTCGCTGACCGCAACCGACGCACCCCGCCGCAAGGTGATCCTCTCGGAACGCGACAATTTTCCGACTGACCTCTACATCGCCGAAAGCCTCGCGCGGCAGCACGGTTTCACACTCCGTCTCGCGGACGGCGACGACATCCTCTCGCAGTGCGACGACGATGTCGCCGTTTTGCTGCTGACGCAGGTGAACTACCGGACCGGACGCATGCACGACATGACGGTGGTCACCACCGCGGCGCACCAGTGCGGCACGCTCGTGGTCTGGGACCTTTCCCACTCTGCCGGCGCGGTCCCGATCGATCTGACCGCCAGTGACGCTGACTTCGCGATCGGCTGCGGCTACAAGTACCTGAATGGCGGACCCGGATCGCCGGCGTTCGTCTGGGCGCATCCGCGTCACCTCGCGCGCATGGATGCCGAGCGGCGCTGGCAACCGCTCTCGGGTTGGCTGGGACACGCGGCGCCATTCGACTTCGCGACCAGCTATCGACCGGCACATGGCATCGCCCGCTTCGTCTCCGGCACGCCGTCGCCGATCACGCTGGCGGCGCTCGAGTGCGGCATCGACACCGTGCTCGCTGCCGGGCCGCTTGGTGGAATGACCGCACTGCGGACCAAATCGCTGGAGCTGACAGCACTGTTCATCACGCTGATCGAGCAGCGCTGCGCGAGTCAGGGATTCGATCTGCAGACGCCGCGCCAGCCCGATCGGCGCGGGAGTCAGGTGAGCCTGCTTCGTCACGAAGGCGCGTATGCCATCGTCCAGGCGCTGATCGCCCGCGGCGTCATCGGCGATTATCGCGATCCGGCCATCCTTCGGTTCGGTTTCACGCCGCTGTATCTGCGATTCGTTGACGTCTGGGACGCGGTGGACCACTTGTCGCTGGTCCTCGAGCGCGACGAGTGGCGCGAGCCGCGCTTCAATCGACGGGCCGCGGTCACCTGAGGAGCCTCGATGAATTACGCCGACTATCTGCACCTCGACGAGATCCTGAACGCCCAGCAGCCGCTCTCGCCGTCACCTGATGAGATGTTGTTCATCATCCAGCACCAGACGACCGAGCTGTGGATGAAGCTGATGCTGCACGAGCTGCACGCGTCGATCGCCTACGTCCAGCGAGACGACCTTGCGCCCGCATTCAAGACGCTGACCCGGATTGGCCGCATCATGGAGCAAATGGTCGGCGCGTGGAGCGTGCTGGCGACGATGACGCCACCTGAGTACACCGCGATTCGTCCGTACCTGTTCTCGTCGAGCGGCTTCCAGAGTTTTCAATATCGCTGCATCGAGTTCCTGCTCGGCAACAAGAACCTGGCGATGGTCGCGCTGTTTCAGGATCGGCCAGCCCACCAGGCCATCGTCGCAGCCGCGCTGCGAACGCCCTCGCTGTACGACGAGGCGCTGCGACTGCTCGCGCGCCGCGGGTTCTCGATTCCGCCGGACCACTCGGAGCGCGACTGGTCACTGCCATACGAGGCGAGCGATGCTGTCCGCAACGCGTGGCTCGAGGTCTATCGCGATCCCGGAAGTCACTGGAACCTCTACCAGTTGGGTGAAAAACTCACCGACATCGAGGATGCCTTCCGCGTCTGGCGCTTCCGGCACGTCACGACCGTTGAGCGCATCATCGGCTTCAAGCGAGGCACGGGAGGCACCGGCGGCGTCAGCTATCTGCGCAAGATGCTCGATGTGGTTCTGTTTCCAGAGCTGTGGCAGTTGCGCACCGACCTGTAAGTTCCTTTCAGAGAGTTCAGAAGATCGACACCGTATCCATCGCAAAGGCGCCGCGACCCCAGGTCGAAGCGTAGATCGCGCCGTGCGCAGTGTCGACCTTCAGCTTCGTGACGATCGCGCCCTGCGGCAGGCCGTTATTGAACGCCTGCCACGTCCAGGCGCCGGCGCCATCGTGGACGCCGCGGAAAATTCCGGCGCCGCGGGTGCCGGCGTAGAGCGCATCGGGCTCGAACGGGTTGAACGCCAGCGTCATCACGACCACACCGGTCGGCAGGTTCGCCGTGATATCGACACCCTTGAACCGCAGCGGCGCCGCGGGCGTGATCTCGAAGATGCGTCCAACAGTGTTTGCCTGCGTCCGCAGCGCCACGAAGAAGGCCGAGGTTTTCGGCGGGTCGCGGACGATCGACGTCACGGTGCCGCCCTGCGGCGAGGTGAAGACCTTCGCCATCGCGTCGGGGCTGAAGTTCAGGTAAATCGATCCGGCGTTGCCGCCAGAGACGAACAGCCCGGTCCCCGGATCGTACAGCACGCGCATGAGCGTCTCGCCGACCGGCGGCTCGAACAGCTTCCGCCACGGCGGTCCGGTCCACAGCCCGCGCCCGGTGCAGGTGTCGCCGACGCCCGCGGTCGTCAGCAGGTGGAACTGCGTCGCGATGGTGGCGATGATCTCCGCGTTGAGCGTCGGTGTCTCGTCGTAGGTCAGGCAGTTGAGCGGCATGTTCGACTTGTCGAACCCTTCGTCGCGATGGCCGCCGACAATCCGCGAGAAGTGATCGAGCGCCTGGCCGGTGCTGTACTGTACGTCGGCGTTCTGCGGATCAACGACCGACGTCGTGCGATCGCCGTCGAGGTCGGAGCCGAGATCGATCTCGCGCCAGATCGGCGACGACTCGTCGGTCGACGACAGGACGTTGTCCTGGGCCGCGCCGCTGATCCGGCGCGGCGACGCGCCAAACAGTCCGATGTCGAGGAACTCGCTGACGGCCAGTCCTTCGGACTTGAACGTCCAGCTCTGGCCGTGGTCGTCGGATCGGTAAAAGCCGCCGTCGGTGCCGAGATACAGCACGCCGGTCGAGGTCGGATGGAAGACCAGCGCGTGATTGTCGACGTGCAGGTTGGCCGTCCCGACCGCCTGGAAGTTCGCGCCGCCGTCCGTCGAGCGGCACAACTTGATGCCGGCCTTGTAGATGACTCTGTTGTCGGTCGGATCCGCGAACAGGAAGCTCCAGTTCGACCGGTTGTTCGCGTCGCTGGTGATGCACGGCACCTGTTCGCCGGAGGACTGGCGCTCCCAGACGCGCTCGAAGCGGCCGTTGACTACGCAGGCGCGGCTCGACGTGCGCCACAGCTCGTGCGCGTTGCCGTTCTTGATAGCCAGCCAGTCGGTGACGCCCGATCGCGTCACCCACACCGACACGCCGGTCGCGGGAATGGCGGGTATCGGACCCTCCGGGCAGCCCTGCAACTTGCGCCACGACCCAGCGGTCAGGCCGCCGTCGTCCGCTTCCCACACACCGGCGCTCGCGGAGTTGACGACGGTCGCCAGCAGGCTGTTCGGATTGCCGCGGCTCGGCGACAGGGTCTGCGCGATGCCGTCGGCTGCGAGCACCGCCGGATCCCAGGTGGTGCCGCCGTTCTGCGAGATGCGCAGCCCGCGCAGCGTCGTGAGGTAGACGCGCTGGGGATCCTGCGGATCGATGAAGAAGGCGCCGCCGTCGATCGCGGCCGCCTGCAGGTCCTGCGAGAACCGCTGGCGCCACGAGGCGCCCGCGTCGAGCGATCCGAACACGCCTGACGGCGTGACGATGAGGATCCGGGCCGGATTCGACGGATCGACGGCAATCGCCTGAATGTTGGCGGTCGGCAGCGCGTCGGTCAGCGGCTGCCAATGGCCGCCGCCGTCGAAGGAATTCCACAGGCCGGTACCGCGTGCGCCGGCGTACACGGTGTCGGGTGAGAACGGATCGGCGGCAATCGTGGTGATGCGTCCGACGCCGCGAATCTGGCTCGAGCCGATCATGATCTTCGACGGCCCGAGCGCGCGCCAGTGGTTGACCGGGGCGCCGCCCGATCCGAAGTCATACGATGCCGTGTTGTTGTCCTTCGTCGTCTCCTGCACTTGATTGAGGACGTCCGCCTGCGCAGTGACTGCGAAGGCAGTTTCCGCGGTGCTGATGGTGGCCGAGAGGTACGCGGTCGAACCAAGCGTCGACGCCTTCGTGAGCGCGGGCGTGCCGACGATCGTGCCGCGCTCGCCGACTTTGACGAACGCGATCGAGGCCGGCGCCGGGAACGCTCCGTGGTTGACGACACGGAAGCTGGTCGTGATTGGCCGCGCGCCGTTGGCGTCCGGCATCGGCGTGTAGATCGACAGCGCTTCGACGGCGAGATCGGCGGGCCCAGCCTGTGGCGCTTGCGGCGTACAGCCCGCGCAGATCAGGGTCAGGACCACACCGGCCGCGGCAGCGTTAAAGGGTAACGACATAACCTGTGAGCTGGTGATCCGGACCGTCGAAACGTGTCAGGTCAGGCGTTGACGACGGGATCGCGGGCGAAGACGACCACCTGCGCGCGACCAGACGTCGGGATCAAGTGGATCCCCCGCAGTCCGGTGTGAACAGATCCATCCCTGAGATTGATTTACCGCAAGTGACGCTTCGCAAAGCCACACCGGAACCGCTCTTGAGGTAACGCTCGAACGCGATCGCGCGAGGTTCGTCGACGAATTCGATCGAGACGTCGATCGCCCATGGCCGCCCGGAAGCGGTATGCGGGCACCGCGTCGTTCAGGAACTTGTGGAGGATTCCGCTGCTTCGCCAGGAAGACTCATCGCAGATCTTGTAAAGGGGGAACGGACTCTTGTCGAAGGCTTGCCAACCGAAGCTCGTTCAACCGCGAGCTGAGGTCCGCCTTCGCCAAGGCTACGGCGGACAACCTTCGCGTGAGCTAAGAGCGAAGGTTGGTGGACCTGACCGGGATCGAACCGGTGACCTCATGAATGCCATTCATGCGCGCTCCCAACTGCGCTACAGGCCCACACTGAGAGGTCTGACTGCGAGGATCGAATCCTTATGGTAACGCCCCGGCGAAGCCCGGGTCAATTGTCGAGGACTGAGACCGTCCGCTGGCAGGTTCTACTGGCCGAAGTAGTCGCGCTTGAGGCGCTTGGCGATCGTTTCCGCCATCGACTTCTTCGAGCTGTCGTCGCGCTCGACCGCGTACGACCAGAGCACGGCGCCGCTGCCGTCGAGCAGCTGCACCGACGTCGTGGCGCGGTCCTCGGTATTGGCGCACGACTGCAGCAGGCACTTGGCGAACTTCATTTTCGCCGAGTCTCTCTGCACTTCCACCTGCGCCGCCTTGAGCGTCAGCCGGGCTCCCTTTGGCGTCGTGACGACCGTCGCGGGCACGTTCTTCTTCACCATCGCCGCGGCGATGTAGACGTCGAAGCCGTCCCCTGTGGGTGGGATGAAGATCCCCGGCTTGTCCATCTGGCTGAAAAGCGGAGTGCCGGCACACAGCAGGAAGAGCCCGGTCGAAAGAAGGCGTCTCATGGCGTCGCTCCGCCATGAACAGAGCAAGGACGATACCGCCGCCTTTCACCGGGAATCGTGCAAAACCGGCACCCCCGTCGTCCAAAAATCGAGGCCCAGTTGCAAAACTGTCAGGCTAGTACTCGACGAACATCCGCTGAATCTCGGCGGGATCGCTGGTCCGGGTCAGCGCCAGCATCAGCAGCAGCCTGGCTTTGACCGGCGCCAGATCCTCGCCGGCGATGCGGTGACGGATATCGTCGGATGGCGGGGTGTCCGCGCCGCCACGACCGCGTCCGCCGCCACGGCCTGCCGCGATCCGTCCCGCTCCCGTACGTGTCGTCGTCACCACGAACACGCCCTTTTTCGTCGCGTACTCGATGCCGGCGGGCTGCGTCCCGCTCGTGGCGCCGGCGCCGGCACTCGCAATGACGATGCCCCTGGCACCAGCGTCGGCCGCCGCCTTGATGACGTCGCCGTCCGCACCCTGGTAGACCATCACCACGTCCACGCGCGGCAGCTTCGTCACCGACGTGATATCGAACTCGCTCGCCGCGGTGTGACGCTTGAGCGACGAGCGATAGAACACCACGCGATCGGAGTCGACCACGCCGAGCTCGCCGTAGCCGCGTGTCTGAAACGTGTTGAGACGCAGCGCATCGGTCTTGGTCACCTCGCGGGCGGCGTTGATCTCATCGTTCAGCACCACCAGTGTGCCTTTGCCGCGTGCGTCCGGCGATGCCGCGACGCGGAAGCCCTCCAGCAGGTTTGCCGCTCCTTCGTAGCCGAGCGTGCTCGGATTGCGCATCGATCCGACAACGACGACCGGCTTGTCGCTGCGGACGGTGAGGTCGAGGAAATACGCCAGCTCCTCGAGCGTATCGGTTCCGCTGGTGACGACGAGCCCGGCGATGTCTGGTTCGGTCTTGAAGATCTGGTTCAGCCGCTTGGAGAGCGCGAGCCACTGATCGAGTGTCAACTCGCTGCTCGCGAGGTTGGTGAACTGCTCGAACTCAGGTTTCGCGTAGCGCTCGATCCCCGGCATCGACTTGACCAGCTCTTCAGCCGTCAGTCGTCCACCGTCTCTGTTCGAAATCGTGCCGCCGGTCGCTACCAGACGAACTTTCGGGACCTCCTGCGCCGACGCTCGCGACGGCACGCACAGGGGGATTGCGATCAGCGCAACCAGGGAGAGCAGAAGCGAGTTACTTCGTGGACGGATGGATTTCGGCATGAAATGGATCCAGATTCCAATCGAGGAAGGTCCACACACGGTTCCAGGAATCGCGCTGCTCGCGTGTGTTCTCCGGCTGCCACGTCTTCGGATCGACGCGCCGGTCGAAGGTGTGACCACCCGGTGGATTGTCGTAGATCATCGTCTCGGCCAGCGCCGGCTTTCGCGATCGCAGCGCGTCCACGAGCTGCATATCCTCTTCGATGTTCACGTCCTCGTCGTTGCGGGTGACGCCGACGAATAGCGGAATCTGCAGCTTGTCGATCTGATAGAGCGGCGAGCGCTCTTTGTAAACGTCGTGCTTTTCGTTGGGCAGACCACCGTAGCGGTTGGCCGGATCGATCGCCTGGTGCTGGCGCTCGACGCCTTTCCAGGCCAGACGCTGGAACAGGTTCGTGACCGGCACGTTCGCGACCGCCGCCCTGAACATGGTCGGATTGCGGAGGATCGAGAGCAAAGTGATCATCCCGCCATGGCTCCAGCCCATAATCCCGATCCGTGCCGGATCGACGGCGGAGTATTTTGATTTCAGCACGTCCACCGCCGTCACCACATCGTCGACTTCGTTGCCGCCGTAGTCGATCGCGTCGTAGAACGTCTTGCCGTAGCCGAGGCTGCCGCGGTACTCCGGCGCAATGACGATGTATCCCTTCGCGGTGGCCTCGCGGATATACGGGATGTAGTGCTCGTAGAGATGGCCACGGATGTTTTCGTGCACCCAGACGATGGCGGGGTGGCTCTTCGCCCCGCGCAGTTTCAGCGGCTGGAACACGAACGCAGGGATGTCCATGTCACCCACCTTGCTCCGGTAGGTGATCTTTTCCATCTGCATGAAGCCTTCGCTGGCCGCACGCCACGTCTTGTCGGTTTCAGCCTGATCGCGGACTTGTTTGTCGAAGTCGGGGGGACCGAACTGTCCGCCGCCGCCGCGTCCCTGTCCCTGAAGTGTCGAGATGGTCAGGCTCGACGACACGATGATTGCCGCCAGCGAAAAAGCGAATCTGCGCATGCGCAGATCCTACACTGAGCCGGTTGGGTTCGACGCCCTGGCGTGGGCGCGCGTCAGCCATTCGCACAGCTGACGGCACGCATCGGCTGGCGTGGTGCCGTAGAACGGCATCAATGCCGTCGGCACGCCCGGCAGCCGGACGATATACGCGCGCCAGCGATCTTTCGAGACGGCGCTGACCTCGATGAGGTAAGGGCGTCCTGCAATGGATTCCTGGAAGCGATGGACGGCGGAGGTCACTTGTGTCGAAGGAGATACGCTGAAAATTTGAAGCGACGACCATTCTACGCATCGCCATGCGGCAAACAAGCGAAGCGCATCACGAAAGGCAATCCACATCGGCGCCGCCAGGAATCGTGCGAGGGACGCGAACCGGAAATAAATTTCCGTTGGCGTTCCGTGCACAGGATATTCACCATCCGTCCACAGCTTTTCCACAGTACAGTTCAGCCAATCGCCGGTAGGCCTCAAGGCGAGGCTGGTGTACGCTAAAAGTTCATGTATCACCGCGGTTTGGCGGTCGCCCTGGTCGCGATTTCGTTGGTCCTGGGCGCACGTCCGGCGTCAGCCGACGATGGGACGCTGCTGCGGGTGTTCCTGAAAGACGGCACGTCGCTGGTCAGCTTCGGCGAGCCGGCGCGGGTTGGCGACCGGATCGTGTTTTCGATGCCTACGGCCGCGACGCCGAATCCACCGTTGCATCTGGTCGATCTGCCGATCGCGCAAGTGGACTGGGATCGCACCAACCGATACGCGATCGCCGCTCGCGCGGCCCACTATGTGGCGACGCAGGCCGACGCGGACTATGCCACGCTGTCGGACGAGGTCGCGCAGACGCTGAACGACGTCGCCCGACTGACGGACTCGGGCGCGCGGCTGGTGGCGATCGAGCGCGCGCGGAACAAGCTCGCCGACTGGCCTCCGAATCATTACAACTACCGCCAGAGCGACGTCAGCCAGATGCTGGCGATGCTCGATGCGGCCATCGCCGACCTGCGAGCAGCCCGCGGCGACCGCCGTTTCGACATCAATTTGTCGGCCTACGCTGACCCGCCATCGATCCCTGAGCCGCTGTTGCCTCCGCCGACGGCTCAGGAGGCGGTCGAAGAGCTGCTTCTCGCGGCTCGGGTCGTCGACACGTCGGCCGAGCGGACGTCGCTGCTGTCAACCGCCGTCGCGGTGATCGATCGAGACAAGAGTGTGCTGCCAGCTGAGTGGGCGGCAACAGCGCGTGCCAAGACACAGGCAGCGATCCAGACGGAAGTGAATCTCGATCGGTCGTACTCCGCGTTGACGACCGGGATGATGACGCTGGCCAACCAGCGTGCGCGCTCGGGCGATGTTTTGGGCATCGAGCGCGTCCTCCGCGCCATTTCGCAGCGCGACGAGGCGCTTGGCAACCAACGTCCCGAAGCGGTGACGGCGTTGCTGACCGCCGTCCAGGCCCGCCTCGACGCGGCCCGTCAACTGCAGCTGGCGCGCGATCGCTGGGCACTGCGGGCGCCCGAGCTGCGGGCGTATGGCAACGCGATCACCACGCCGATGGATCTGCTTGCACGACTCAACCCGGCGCTCGAGGCGATCAAGGCGCTGTCCGGATCCGGACCGGCGACGCTCGCAAGCATCCAGCGGACGGTGGCGCGAATCTCGACGCTGATTTCCGCAATCGCACCACCAGAGGAGCTCGCTGCCCCTCACGCGCTGCTGATCAGCGCGGTCCAGCTCGCCGGGCACGCCGCAGAAATCCGCCGCGAGGCGACCCTCGCCGGTGACATGGCCCGTGCCTGGGATGCCTCTTCCGCTGCGGCCGGTGCGCTGATGCTCGGCGCAAGAGCCAGTGGCGACATCCACACGCTGCTTCGTCCGCCACAGCTCAAGTGATCACACCGCGCCGGACGCAGCTCGTGCGCGTCCCCAACCTGCACGCCTTTCGCCGCGCCGTCGCGGAGCTTTGCTCAGGGGTTGAAGACTCGCCTGAGCCGTCCGCCGACGAGGTGGTTGTCGTGCCGTCCACCAGCGCTGCGAAACAGCTCCGACGCGCTCTCGAAGGCCCGGTTCTCGTCACGCGCGACGAACTCTACGACATTCTCCATGGGCGCCTTGCGGACCCGCCCCGCCGCCTCGGGTCGCTCGAGCGCGAGGTAATGGCGCAGGCGGCCGCTCGCGCCGCAGCCGCGGCGACGACTGAGTTGTCGTTCAGGCTTCGTCCCGGACTCGTCTCTGAGCTGCTGCGGTTTTACGATCAGCTTCGGCGTCAGTCGCAGCAGGTCACGCGATTCGAGGAACTGATTGCGATGGCGCTCGGGTCCGATGATGTGGACCGCGCCGCTGAGCGCATGCGGCGACAGACACGTTTTCTCG
>DASXIR010000348.1:0-2354 GCA_036497895.1 Vicinamibacterales bacterium
CCATCGCCGTTCGAATGAATTTTGCCCGACGACTGTCGAGGTGTCAAGACAGTGACGCTGACAACACCTTGTAACACCGCTGGTTAGCGTCCCTGTGGTACAACCGGTTCGAGGCCGATAGCCCACAAGAATGTCTGGATACTCCCACGGCCGCCGCGCCTGGCTGATGCTCGCGACGCCAGCGCTGGCTTTGACCTGCGTCGCCTGCGCCTCGACCGGCGCGACACCGAGGCCATTTCCGACACCTGGCGGCACCTCAGCTGCGCCTGCCTCGTCGGCAGCGCGACCTCCATCGAACGGCCCGGCGCTCGACACGTATGCGCTGGTCGGGACGGCCCTCGCGCTTCGCGGCGCGCCTTATCGCAACGGCGGCGCCGACCCGAACGGTTTCGATTGCAGCGGGTTCACTCAGTACGTCTTCGCGCAGTTCGGCGTCGCGCTGCCGAGGGCAGTTCACGATCAGTACCAGTCGGGTCAGTCGATCGATCCGCGGGATCTCGCGCCCGGCGATCTCGTCTTCTTCACCACGACCGATCCGGGCGTATCACACGTGGCGATCGCCGTCGGCGGCGACGAGTTCGTTCATGCGCCGAGTTCGACCGGCGTGGTTCGAGTGGAACGTCTGAGTTCGAGCTACTGGTCGCCGCGATTTGTCGGCGCTCGCCGCGTGGCTCCGACGCCGTAGAGGACTGGGACGGGCTACGCAGCCCGGAAGGCGCCTTTTCGAATCAGTCGGCGCGAAGCGTCTTTGGTGAATTCGCGGACGTGCAGGTCGTCCTGCGAGTAACGCGTCGGCTGCTGCGGGACGCGCAACGGTTCAACCAGCACTCCGGCGCCGTCCGCTTCGTACGGCGGTTGCACCGCCAGCCGCTCGATGTAGCGCTGCGGAAACGACGGGAAGGTGCGGAAGCTGGTGCCGACGATGCCGCCATGGCGAGCGTTCAGCGCAGAGAAATCGTCGCAAAGAAAATCGTAACTGGATTGCGGTGGACTCGATTTCAGATACGTGTCCACCATGTCCGCGACCTGCTGGAAGAACTGCTGGCCATGGCAGTTCGCGGAATAGGTGCCGTCCTCGCGCTCGATGCGGCGGATGCCGGCAAGATCCGGATCGATGTGATACAGCTCGTGCACGACGGTATCGAGCTTGGCGATCCACGGATCCGCACCCGGATAGAACTTCTCTTTTCGCGACCGATCAAGCGACTGATCGCAGAACCGCGGCAGCGCAAACGAGATCATGTATTTGACGTCGTGCGTGCCGATCGTGACCGACGGCGACTTGGTCACGAACCATTCCGATCGCCGCGTCAACTCCTGGGTCGTTCGATCGCGCCAGAAGTAGTAGCCGGGTTCGCTGGCTGGGAGACTGAGGCAGTGACAGGTGGCGAACGCGCCCTCCGCATTCGATCGACCCGATCGCGCGAACACCAGGACGTCCGACATGTCGATGAACGACAGCGCCGGGACGCGTGTGACGACGTCCTGCATCAATAGGGTGAGGCGCTCGGTGTAGTTGATCATTCAGACGCACGTCGCCGACGAAGCGAAACGCAAGAGACAGCTTGTCGAGAGTGGCAAAAGTTCGGGAAGCATAGCCAACGGCTACCTTGAGTGTCAAGCTGATCGGCGCCTAATCCCTTGTCAGCGTTCAAGTTGAGCTGACTCTACCGGCGGTGTGACCGCCCCCATCCGCCTCAGAATCAACTGCTGCCGCTGGAGCAACCGGTGTGTCGGGTGGACCAGGTTCATCAGGCGCGGATTGACGATGGCCGCCGCGAGCAACGCCGCTTCCTGAGGCGCAAGATCGGCTGCCGGCTTGTGGAAATACGTGCGCGCAGCCGCTTCCGCGCCGTACACCCCATCGCCCCACTCGATCTCATTCAGGTAGAGCTCGAGGATTCGAGCCTTTTTCAGCTCGGCTTCCAGCCGCCGCGCGATGACCAGCTCGCGCAGCTTTCGAATCGGGTTCCGCGACGGCGACAGATATAGGTTCTTGGCCAGCTGCTGCGTGATCGTGCTCGCGCCGCGGACCAGGCGCCCGCGCTGCCAGTCAACCTGCAGGGATTCCTGCAGCTGCTCGAAGTCAACTCCTTCGTGCTACCAGAACGCATAGTCTTCGGCGATGAGCACCGAGCGGGTCAAGTTGGCCGACAGATGGTTGTAGCTGACCCAACGCTGCACCCGACGGGGCTCCTCCCCTTTTGCACGCGCTTCGGCGTCACGCAGCTCGATAAACGCGGTCGTGGTCGGATTGGAAGTGCGCAGCTGTCTGACGTCGGGCAGGGTCAGGTAGGCGTATGCAAGCGCCGCGAAGGCGAGCGCAGCGGCACCGGACACCAGGCGCAGGACGG
>DASXIR010000349.1:0-4072 GCA_036497895.1 Vicinamibacterales bacterium
ATCACCGCCGTTGTCGTCACGGTTCCACTTACAACCGATTGGACGGACACAGCTTAGCGAAAGGTTGACAGGGAGAGTTAGAGCCGCGGAGGGCTGAGGGCTAACGGTCGATGGCAAAGGGTAGCGGTCGATGGCTAACGACGGATGACCAACCAGGGCAGCCAGTGGCTGATGCCCGACTGCTTAGCCCAACGACCAGACCTGAGACCCGCCGTCAGCCTTTGGCCATGAGCCATGAGCCATCAGCCATGGCGGGGCCTTTGACTATTTGGCGCTCTGCATGTGCGCCGGGGTCTCGACCGGCACGCCGTGGATGTCGTGCCGCACCGGCTCGGCCGCCTGTTTCTGCCCCCGGCTGGCTACCCACAGGCGCGCGCCCTCAATATAAATGTAATAGACCGGCGTGATGTACAGCGTCAGCAGCTGCGATACCAGCAGTCCGCCGACGACCGCGAGGCCGAGCGGGCGCCGCGACTCCGCGCCGGCGCCGATGCCCATCGCAATCGGCAGCGTGCCGACGAGCGCTGCCATCGTCGTCATCATGATGGGACGAAAGCGGACCAGGCAGGCTTCATGAATCGCCTGGGCGGGCGTCTTGCCGTGCTCGCGCTGCGCTTCGACGGCGAAGTCCACCATCATGATGCCGTTTTTCTTGACCAGCCCGACCAGCATGATGATGCCGACGAATGCGTAGAGACTCAGCTCGACCTTGAAGAGGTAGAGCGTCAGCAGCGCGCCGAAGCCGGCTGACGGCAGCCCCGAGAGAATCGTCAGCGGATGCGTGAAGCTCTCGTAGAGGATTCCCAGCACGATGTAGATCACGACGATGGCCATGATCAGGATCAGGCCAAGTCCTCGCACCGAATCCTGGAACGCCTGGGCGGTGCCCTGAAAACTCGTCGCGATCGTTGACGGCAGCATGGACGCCGCAGCAGCCTGAATTTCGTTCACCGCGTCGCCAAGCGCAGTGCCGACCTTGAGGTTGAACGAAATCGTGACCGACGGCAGCTGACCCGTGTGACTGACGGTCAACGGGCCGGCATCGGTGCTGATCTTCGCGACCGTGCTCAACGGCACGAGCGGTCCCAGTAACGCACCCGCCGGCACAACGGACGAGCGGACATACAGCTTTGACAACGCCGCTGGATCCTTCTGGAATTCCGGCGCGACCTGCAGGATCACTTGATACTGATTGTTCGGCGCGTAGATCTGCGACACCTGGCGCGTACCGTAGGCGTTGTAGAGCGCGCTCTCGACCTGATTGATGTTCAAGCCGAGCGACGAAATCTTGTCGCGATCCAGATCCACCTGAATCTGCGGATTCTTGATCTGCAGGTCAGTACTGACGTCTTCGATGCCGGGAATCGCCCGAACTTTCGCCTCGAGCAGCGGCGCCCAGTGATACAGCTCCGCCGTGTCGGTGTCCTGCAGCGTGAACTGATACAGACTGCGCGCGCCCTGTTGACCACCAAGGTTGATCGGCGGCTGATTGACCATGTAGACGCGGACGCCAGGCACCTCCGAGAGCTTGGGGCGCAGCTCCGCCATGATTTGATCCACGTTCCGCTTGCGCTCCTCGCGCGGCTTCAGATCGATGGTGAGCCGGCCCTGATTCAGACCACCGCCACCAGGTCCGCCGCCGACGTTGCTGCTCAGGCCGGCGATGTCCGGATCCTTGGCGACGAGATTCGCGACTTCTTCCTGGTGCCGCACCATCTCGTCGAAGCCGATGCCCTGGATGGCCTCGACGCTGACGCTGAAACGGCCCTGATCCTCCGATGGCAGGAAGCCTTTCGGAATCAGCCCGAACAGATAGACGGTGCCGAAGATCAGCGCGACCGAGACCGCCATGGTCACGACGTGGAAGCGCATACACGCCTGCAGCGTCAGGTCGTAAAGCCTCAGCCACAGCTCGAACATCCGCTCGGTCGCGTTGTAGAACCAGCCGTGCTTCTGCGCGTGCGGCGGCTTGAGGAACCGGCTGCAGAGCATCGGTGTGAGACTGATTGAGACGAAACCCGAGACCAGAATCGCCGCGCCGATGGTCACCGAGAATTCGTGCAGCAGCCGGCCGACGATGCCGCCCATGAACAGCACCGGGATGAACACCGCCGCCAGCGAAATCGTCATCGACACGATAGTGAAGGCGATTTCGGCCGATCCATCGTAGGCCGCACGCATCGGCGGCTTGCCCATTTCCATGTGCCGGACGATGTTCTCCAGCATCACGATCGCATCGTCCACGACGAAGCCAACCGAGAGCGTCAGTGCCATCAGCGACAGGTTGTCGAGGCTGTAGTCGAGCAGATACATGACCGCGAACGTCGCCACCAGCGACGCCGGCAGCGCCAGGCTCGGAATGACCGTCGCCGAGACGTTGCGGAGGAACAGGAAGATGACGGCGATGACGAGCCCGATCGTCAGCAGCAGCGTGAACTTGACGTCAGCGACGGACTCGCGAATCGCCACCGAGCGATCCGTGCGCACGTCCAGCGACACCGAGGCCGGCAGCTGTTCGCGGAACGTCGGCAGCAGCTGTTTCACGGCGTCGACCACCTGGACGACGTTGGTGCCCGGCTGCTTCTGAATGGCGAGATAAATCGTCCGCTGACCGCCGTACCAGGCGGCGTTCTTGTCGTTCTCGATGCCGTCGTAGACGTGCGCGACTTCGTCGAGCCGGACCGGACTGCCGTTGCGATACGCGACGATCATCGGTCCGTATGCCGACGCGCGCATCAACTGCCCATTGGCCTGGACCACGAACGTCTTGTCCGCGCCGAAGATGGTGCCGGTCGGCAGGTTGACGTTGTTGTTCGTGATCGCCGTCGCCAGTTCGTCGAGGCCGACGCCGTGGGCCGTCAGCTTGTTCGGGTCGGCGTCGATGCGGACGGCGTACTTCGCCGCGCCGAAGACGTTGACCTGCGCGACGCCGCTCACCATCGAGATGCGCTGGGCGATGGTGCCTTCGGCGTACTCGTCAACCGTGGACATCGGCAGCGTCGCCGAACGGAGCACGAGGAACAGCACCGGCTGGTCGCCCGGGTTCACCTTCTGGTACGAAGGCGGCGTCGGCAGCTGCGGTGGCAGCTGACGGACGGTCTTGGCGATCATCGCCTGGACGTCCTGCGCGGCCGCGTCGATGTTTCTGCTCAAGTCGAATTGCAGGACGATATTGGTACCGCCCTGCGAGCTGGTCGAGTTGATCGAGTTCAGCCCGGCGATGGTCGCAAACTGCTTCTCGAGCGGCAACGCCACCGCTGACGCCATCGTTTCGGGGCTGGCGCCGGGCAGGTTGGCGCCAACCTGGATCGTCGGGAAGTCGACGGTCGGCAGATCGCTGACCGGCAGCAGCCGGTACGACATGACGCCGAACACCATGATGCCCAGCATGATCAGGGCAGTGGTGACCGGGCGCTTGATGAAGAGCGCCGCTATGTTCATGACGTCACTTTCCGCTTCACGACGCTGTTTTCGATTCCGACGCGTTCTTGATGTTGACCTTGCTGCCCGGGACCAGCCGCAGCACGCCGTCGGTCACGACGACCTCGCCGGGCTTGAGACCGCTCTTGATGACCGAATCGTCGCCGCTGGTGCGTTCGACAACGACGTTGCGCAGTTCGACGGTCTGATCCGGCTTGACGACGAAGGCGTAGGTGCCTTGCTGGCCGGTCTGGACGGCGATCGACGGGGCGACGACTGCGTTGGACTCGTCAGACAGCGTCAGACTGGCGTTGACGTATTGTCCCGGCCACAGCCGGCGATCGGTATTCGGGAACGTGCCTTTCACCCTGATCTGGCCGGTGGTGACGTCGACAGCGTTATCCACAAACGTGATGACGCCGGTTGACGGCTTGTCGTCGTTTGGCGCCTTGGCGATGACCGACAGCGTGCCCTTCGCCATGTAGCGCTTCAGATCCGGCAGGCGCGCTTCCGGAATCGAGAACGCCACATAGACCGGCGTGATCTTGTTGATCGTGACGATGGCTCCGGTATCGCCGGCGCGCACGAGATTGCCCGGGTGCACCTGCAGCAGTCCGGTCTTGCCGGTCAGCGGCGCCCGGATCGTGGCGTA
>DASXIR010000350.1:0-16625 GCA_036497895.1 Vicinamibacterales bacterium
GTTTCCGTGTCACTCTCATAGACCGAGGACCCGATCGGTTTATTCCGGCGCGGTGTGGTCGCGGACAGACGAGAGATGGCGGGAATAAATCGGCGGGCCGGTCAGTCTTTACCTGTGGCTATGGGCCAACGGAGCTTCGAGACGGTCGTCGTCCCTCATTTGGACGCAGCGTTCAACTACGCGCGGTGGCTCGCCGGCAACGACGCCGATGCCGAAGATGTCGTGCAGGACGCCGCCGTCCGCGCGTTCCGGTTCTTTTCGTCCCTGCGGGGCGAAGACGCGCGGGCGTGGCTCCTGACGATCGTCCGGCATGCCTGGTACGCGCGCCTCTCCTCGCAACGAGCGCGAGCGGCTTCAACGGAGTACGACGAGATGGTGGATGGACGGCCAGACGAGAGCCTTGGGCCGGAGGCCCTCGTCATGCAGCGACAGACGGTGGAGCGCGTGCGTCGCGCGGTGGATCAGCTTCCGGTCGACTTTCGGGAGGTCATCGTGCTGCGCGAGCTCGAAGGGCTCTCCTACAAGGAGATTGCCGCGGTCATCGGCATCCCGACCGGGACGGTGATGTCGAGACTCGCGCGAGCACGCGAGCGGCTGCTCGCCATGCTCGATCCGGCACTGGCGACGGGAGACGCATCATGACCTGCCATGAACTCGGACGTCTGATCGATCCGTACGTGGATGACGAACTGGATCCCGACGAGGCGGCGCGCTTCGCCGGACATGTCGAACAGTGCGAGGCGTGTCGACGACGGCTGGATGAGCGGGAAGCGCTGGGACAGCTGATCCGCGCCGTTCCGTATCATCGTGCGCCCGAACACCTCCGCCAGTCCGTGATGACGAGCCGGCGAGGCGCCGGGCCACGTCGCGCGATCGTCTGGGCCGCCGCCGCAATGATCATCATCGGCCTCGGAAGCGCCGCAGGTTTTCGTGTATGGCGGGTGTCCCAGGCGACGTCCGCCATCGCGGATACGATCGTCGCACGTCACGTTGACGCGTTCACGACTGGTCTCATCTCCGTTCCATCATCGGATCAACACACGGTGAAGCCGTGGTTCCAGGGCAAGCTCGATTTCTCGCCACCTGTGTGGGATCTCGGCGCCGCCGGGTTTCCACTGCTCGGGGGCCGCGTGGATACGGTGGATGGACGGAAGATCGCGGCGCTCGTCTACCAGCGTCGGCTCCACATGATCAGCGTGATGATCTGGCCGCTCGATAATCGCACGGCCGCGAACGATGCACGCACGATTCGAGGCTTTCACGAACGTCATTGGGTCGAAGACGGCATGTCGATCTGGGCCGTATCCGATGTCAACGACGCCGACTTGACGGAGTTCGTCCGGGCGTTTCGTTCGGCACATCCGTAGTCGCCGCACTGCTGAGCTCCGGTCCAGTCTACACATACCCGGCCCGATCGAAATTATTCCAGGACCGAAAGCCGAATCAGACCTCGGACCGGCGGAATATTTAGCCGGGATTCGACATTGGTGTCTAGGAGCTTCGACATCCTGTCGAGGCCAGTGCGCGCCGTTCGCGGCGCAGCCCCGGAGGAGCACACCATGTCACCAGTTGCAAGATTGTTCTGTATTGCGGCCCTGCTCGGCGTTGGATCGAGCGCAGCAGTTCATGCGGCCCCACACGATCGCACGTTGGCGATCGTCATGACCAACGATCCTGTCGAGAACCACATTTTGGTCTATGACGCCGACACCCACGCCCTGATCCAGACGCTCTCGACGCAAGGCAAGGGCGGCGTCGGTGGGAACGGGCACGGGATCCGGCAGAACGACGACGGCATCGTCGCCGTCGTGAACTATGGGTCGGGGACGGTGGCCGTCTTCCGCCGGGCGCATAACGGCCTCACGTTCGACTCACTCGTGAGCACGACGAGCGCGCCGGTCAGCATCGACTTCGGCAATGACCACATGTACGTCGCCGGCGACACGTCGGTCGATTCGTTCGTTCTCCATCACAATAACATCGGGTGGCTCGACGGCACGACGACCCTGGTACTCGCGGGCGGTGCGGGCGTCCCGGCGGCCGGCAGCACCGCCGAGGTCGGCGTCATCAGCGACACGCGCCTGCTCGTGACGCTGAAGACCGACCCGACGCCGGGCACCGTCGACGTCGTCTCGCTGAGCGACGGCGCCATCAAGTCAACGGCCCCAACGGCGGTATCCGCGCCCGATGGCACGCTCACGCCCTTCGGCTTCTCGGTGCTTGATGACGGCACGGCGCTCATCACGCTGGCGCATTCGAACGAAGACGGGCTGTTCCGTGATGGCGCATTCAAGGCGGTGACCGGTTCCGGCCAGACCGCACCGTGCTGGACCACCAGGGTCGGGAAGTATGTGTTCACCGTCAATACGGCGAGCCGTACGATCAGCCGGCTGGTGACGACGGGCGACAACATCTTCATCGACAACCAGGTGGAGGCCAGCGTGACGACGGGCTCCCCCACGGACGCTGACGCCAATGGCGGAACCCTTGGTGTGATCGACCATGGCACCAATCAGTCGCACCTGACGTTGTTCAGCTACAACGTCTTCGGCGAGCTGAAGTCGGCGGGCGGGCCGATTACGCTGGGCGTACCGAACGCCAACGGCGTCGCGATCATGACGCCTGGCGACGACAACGACTGACTTGACGATCTCGTGTGGCGCGGCGCTTCCGTCGTCCGGGAGCGTCCGCGTCCTCACGCGCCTCCCGAAGGCCGGATGTCCCGCGCCGTTCGGGCCTCAGCCGAGCCGGTCAGTCGTACAAGGCGGGGTTGTAAAATGGCGCCAGCGCCGCAAGAAGGCCAAACTTGAAAGAGTCGCTGCGGGCGATCATATCGAGGGTCAGAACACCCCACGCGCCGTTGGTGTTTCTGACCTTCTTGCTGGCGACCTCGTCGATGACGTCTCCCAACTCGCGTCCCTCGAGCACCTGGCGGGTGATTGACGCCGGCAGCAGGATCGCTCCGCCCGAGCCATAACCCCAGCGCCTCCCATCGGTCGCAGCTGCCCAGGTCTTCAGCACGAACCGGTGACTGTCACCCGGAAGTGGATCGAGTCCGCCCTCGAGGCCTAGAGCCAGCGGGATCTCGGCACCATCGGAGCTGACGGTGCGATCGACGAGGGCCTGCGCGCGGAGGCGCGCGCCGTCGAGAATCGCCAGGTCCGTCATTGGCATTGTCGGCGCGATGTCCGTGACGTCGACGGCTTGCACGAGCGCGCCGCGAAAGCGCTCGTCGATGGTCGCAATCGCCTCAATGGCGGCGACCGCTGCATCGACTTTCGCGCGACGCGTCGATCCAACGAAGACTTTGAACATACCCACGATACTAGTTGATGCGAAGGTCCCCTATCGGCGGTGCCGGTAGCTCTCTACTGCTCGGCGATGAACGGCGGATCAATCACAGCCGGCGAGAGATGGTCCAAGTAGTTGCTGATCGTCTTCAGAGCCACACCGATCAGCACGTCCATCACCTGCTCTTTGCGGTAGCCGGCAGCCAGGAACGCCGCGATCGTCGTCTCCCGTACGTAACCGCGTTCGTGGACGATCTCGCGCGTCAGGGCGACAAGGGCGTCGTACTTCATGTTGCCAGTGGAGCTGTTGCTCCGGATGGCGGACACGACGTCGGCAGGCACGTGCAGCATGCTTTTCAGGACCGTCGCATGAGCAGCCGTGCAATAGGCACAAACGTTTTCCAGACTTGCGGTGAGCAGAATCAATTGGCGTTCGACGGCGCCAAACGTCTGTTCGAATTCGGCATCGAGCGCCAAATAGCCTTTCAGCACGGCGGGCGAGTTCGCGAACGTCGCCATCAGATTCGGAATGAATCCGAAGTCCTTCTTGATCCGCTCCAATACGGGCTTCGAGCCCTCAGGAGCGCTCTCAATCGTCAACGGTTGGAACAAGCGAGACGGGGTATCTGAAATCACCACTGAGGATCCCTTCTGTGCGAGAGAGGCAGCCAGATCTCCTCTCAGTGCAGAGGACGCTGTTCGCCGGCGGCGGCGAGAGCGACTGCGCCGACGCCAACGACTCGGCGGCTCTGACGCTCCTGGACGAATGCCACGATTCGAAGATTTTCTGGTTTCCACTCGTGTTCCAGCGCGGATGAGACAGACTTTGTCAGCGTGCTATCGGCTGGTGTCAGTGCGCCGACGGTCATCAGGCTTCGGACGACCGCCGTGTGCCGGAGGGTCCGGCCACGATTTTCGCCGCGGCGGACCTCCGTGACCAGACGATCTTCGGTGATCGCCACCGTCACGTCGGCCGGTTCCTTCAGAGCCACGTTCGCCGGGCGTTCAACATGCAGATCGATGCTCACGCCGTCGTTGTCGCGCCGTGCCGACAGCATCAGCGCCGCCTTCGGGACTTTCGCGGCTTCCAGCACCGCCTTGCGAATCGTGCCGAAGTCGCTCCCGACTCCCTCGAGCCGGCCGTCGATCACCATCTGCGGCGTGTAGACGCTCCCGGTCCGAAACACGTTTGCCCCGTACTGCGATTGCCGGCTCGTGAGGCTCGCCGACGAGAACGGATCGCGCCAACCAAGGCGGTCCCAGTAATCCACGTGTTCACCAAGGCCCACAACAATCACGCCTGGGATCGGCTGGGTACTCATCAACTTCGTGAGCACTTCGTCAGCTGGTGGACAGCTCGAGCAGCCCTCGGATGTAAACAGTTCGACCATCACCACGACTGGCGTGCCGGCTTCGCCGGTCCTGACGCCCGCGACCGCATCCCTGCGAGACAACGCGAACGCGAGTACCGCACCGAGGAACACCCCGCCGACAATCCGCGCAACCTTCTTCATCATGTAGACCTCGTCGACCGGCCTGGTGCTATGCGCCGGCCAGGTGCTGATACATAGAGTCGGCGATGGTGCGGGCGACAGCGAGCGTGTCCTGGCCATCGAGTGCCGACACCACGAAGACCTGATGTCTCGGTGCGCTGAACGTGGCCGCCTCAAACCCTTCGACCCCGTGCAAGCTCGCGATCGCCGGTGTCGAACCGCGGCGGTCGGTCGGAGGCGCCTGATCGTCGCGAGCAGTGACCAGGACAGACACCAGCTGGCCGCGATAGCGGAGTACGAGATGTGCGAACCGCCGGCCTTCGAACACACACGAATGGGCTTCGACGATATCGATCGGCACATCGCCGCGATCGGCGTGCGTGCCACGGACCGCCTCACGTAGCGCGTGATACGCCGGGTCATACCGGCGTGCAGCTTCCTCGAGAGGAATCGGTTTCTCGGCGAGACGGAAGTGCAACGCACAATCGCGGTGATCGCCGGCCGCCGCCCGCGCGAGCTGCCACACGGCTTCCGTGACGCCGTTCAGTTGTCCGGGCGTCAGCCGGGCGACCACCGCCCGTCGCAGCTCCCCGCTGCCACCAATCGCGGCGACCAGAACCACACCGGCGGCGAGCGCCCACCACGGCGACAGACGCCACCGGGCGGAAGCTGGCGGCCGAGCCGCGCCGCGCAACCGGCTGGCCAGGGTCGCGGCGAACTCTGGCCGCATTTGCAGCTCCGCCGAGTCGGTGAACGCGGACTTGAGCCGCGCCCGCAAGCGGCGACGGTCGTCGAGCTCGGCACGACAGCCGGGGCACTCTTCGAGATGACGGATCATTTCATGATTCGTCTCGACGAGCAGTTCCCCGGTCACGTACGAATCGAGCAGCTCCCGAAATTCCCGACACGACATCGTCATCTCACGTTCCTTCGGCGCGGCCAACGCCGTGGCCCGCCGCGTAATCAGCAAGTTCGACCCGGAGCATGGCGCGACCCCGATGGAGACGCGACATGACCGTGCCGATGGGGATCGTGAGCGCCTCAGCGATTTCCTTGTAGCTCAGTTCCTCGATATCCGAGAGGAGGACGATTTCCTGGTATTTGCCCGGCAGCCGGCGAAGCGCGGCCAACACGTCCTCGTCGGTGAGACGTTCGGGAACCGGCGGCACAATGGCGATCGTTTGCGCGATCCGCTCCTCCGAGTCCGAGACGATCAGCGCCCGTCCGCGAGCCCGGCGACGGTTACTCCGGACGTGCTGTAGGATGGTGACGAGCCAGGCGCGACAATTGGTGCCTGATTCGTAGCGGTGAAAGGATTCGAGCGCCCGGGTGTATGTTTCCTGCACAAGATCCTCCGCCTCGTTCCGGTCGCGCTCGAACCACATCGCCAGGCGGAACAGCCCCTGGGCATGAGGCAAGGCCTCTGCCTCAAACGCGGGCCAGGCGGGCGGGTCGGTCGGCGGCATCGCTTGCGGCTTGATGGGTCGCATCACTGGTCGCTAATCGATTATGTCGAGAAGCCTTCGGTTTATTCCGGACGCAATTGGAATAAATGGTCGGTCCGGGGTATTAGCCGTACATATGACCTGTAAGTCGATCGGCATCTCCCTGGCCGCCGCCCTCTCCGTCCTGCTGCTCGCTCCGGTCGCCGCTCAACAGCAGCCGCAGACTCCGGCGATCGACGTTGAGAAACTGGGACCGCAGGTCGGGGCGACCGTGCCCGACTTCAGCTTGCCTGACCAGCACGGAGTGACTCGATCGCTTAAATCGGTGATGGGGCCCAAGGGCGCGATCCTCGTGTTCTTCCGCTCTGCCGACTGGTGACCGTTCTGTAAGACGCAGCTCGTGGAGCTGCAAAGTCGTGTGAATGAAATCAAGCGCTCGGGTCTCGGGCTCGTGGGCATCAGCTACGATTCCGTGGCGACGCTCGCCGATTTCTCGGCGCGACGAGGGATCACGTTCCCACTGTTGTCCGACGCCGGGTCGGCGACGATCAAGCGCTACGGCATCTTCAACACCACCGTTGTCGACACGTCGAATTTCAGCTATGGCATCCCGTTCCCTGGCACCTTCATCGTCGACGCGCGCGGCACGGTGACGTCGCGATTCTTCGAAGCGGCCTATCAGGAACGCGATACGATCGCGAGCGTCATCGTCCGGTTTGGCGGAAAGATCGACGCGCCGGCGACGAAGGTCTCTGCCTCGCACCTTGCCTTGACGACGTATGCGACCGATCAGGTCGCAGCACCGGGCACCCATTTCTCCCTCGTGCTCGATGTCGCACCGGAGCGGCGCGTCCACGTCTACGCGCCGGGCGTGTCCGGCTACCGTCCGATCGCCTTGACCGTGCAGCCGCAACCGGGCCTGCTGATTCGTGGGGCGCAGTACCCGAAGGCCGAGGACTATTTCTTCAAACCGCTTAACGAACATGTCGCGGTCTACCAGCGGCCGTTCCGGGTGGTGCAGGATCTGGCGATCGACGCGTCGCCGCAGGCCGCCGCGGCTCTGAAAGATCGGACCAGTCTCGTCATCACCGCGACACTCGCCTATCAGGCGTGCGACGACACGGTCTGTTTCATTCCGCAGTCCGTACCGCTGTCGTGGACCATCTCGCTGCGCGCGCTCGATCGCGAGCGCGTCAAACCCCAATGAGCCGCAACTGAGGAGGACTTCGTGCGACGCCGTTCCTCCTGATCCCCGTCGGTTCCCGAGCACGGATGCCGTGGTCCCGACGATCGGCGAGAAACCGCTCGACGCCAGACGCCTCAAACGATAGGCCGCGCTTCGGGGGTGCGTGGAATATTTCGATGGCCGACCGGTATCTTCGACCGGAATGTCCACGCCGCCCCTTCGCCCGGGCACGACGCGACGCGAGCTACTCAAGCTGAGCCCGGTACTGCTGCTCGCCGCGTTTGCCGTCCCGGCGTGGCAGGACCGACTGCTCGAAACGGGCGTCCGCATCAGTGACAGGGCGTCGTCATGGCTGTTCAGGCGCAACCACAACGCTCCCACGTTTGCCGAGGCGGAGGTCGTGCCGTTCGAGCGCTTTCCCTACAACTACTTCGACGTCGTCGATCCGGAAGTGGATCTCGACGCGTGGAGCCTGACGGTTGGCGGCGCCGTCGCCCGGCCGGGCCGGTATCGGCTCGATCAGATTCGCGCCTTGCCGCGGGTGCGGCAGAACACCCGGCACATTTGCGTCGAAGGCTGGGACGTGATCGGCCGCTTCGGCGGCGCGCGCATTGGCGATTTCCTCGATCTCGTCGGTGCAGATCCGAACGCCCGGTTTGTCACCGTCACCTGCGCTGATCGCTACTACGAGTCCATCGACATCGCCGCAGCTCGGCACCCGCAATCGTTGCTCTGTTACGAGATGTACGACCAGCCGCTCGACCGGGGCCACGGCGCGCCATTGCGTCTGCAGATGCCGACGACACTGGGCTACAAACAGGCGAAATACCTGATGACCCTCGACGTGACCCACGTGCTGCCGGAGCGACGGAGCTACTGGGGCGACAAGGGATACAGCTGGTATGGAGGCGTCTAGCCGTGGCGATCCAGACGCAGGGCGGCGGACCGGGTCCGGTGTATGAGCACCCATGGTTCGTGCGATTCGTCCACTGGACAAATGCGACGGCGGTCTGCGTGATGCTGCTCAGCGGTCTGCAGATTTTCAGCGCCTTTCCCAGCTTCGGCGCCAAGGTGCCCGAACACGATCTGATCGACGCGGTCCCGGAGGCCATCACGCTGGGTGGCTGGCTTGGCGGCGCCCTGCAATGGCATTTCACGTTCATGTGGATCTTTGCCATCGGCGGCATCTTCTATGTCTCGGCGCAGCTGATGAGCGGGCATTTTCGCACCGTGCTGTTCCTGCCCCGCGACGCGCCTGGGGTCTGGCCGATGGCGCGCCACTACTTTCTGTTCGGCCCGAAGCCACCAAGCATCGCGCAGTACAACCCGCTACAGAAACTGGCGTACACCGCTGCGCTGTTTCTCGGCGGTGTGCTGACGTGGACGGGTGCCGTCATGTACAAGCCGGCGCAGCTCTCGATGGTGGGGGCGCCGCTCGGCGGCTACCACAACGCGCGCGTCGTGCATTTCCTGGCGATGTGCGGATTGGTGGCGTTCGTTCCAGGACATCTCGTCATGGTGGCGATCCACGGCTGGGACAACGCCCGCTCGATCGTGACCGGGTGGAAACGGCACGCGGAATACGAACCGGTGCATGGGATCCGGGCAGCAGATGGCGACTCTGGCAGTTCGTAACTCTAGTGGAGGATATGAGATGAAACGACTGATGACGGCAGTGTGTTGTGCGTGCCTACTCGGGGCGGCGGGATTGTCGGCCGCCCAGGCCGACAAGAAAATGGACAAGATGGACAAGGGCATGAAGTCCATGACGGTGACCGGATGTGTCGCCGAGAAAGACGGACACTACATGCTCAACAACGCGGTGACGGCCGGCGACAGCAAGGCCATGACCTACGATTTGACGGGCGGCGATCTCAAGGCCCACCTGGGCCACAAGGTCGAGGTCACGGGATCGGCCGATGGCAAGATGATGGACAAGGGCAAGATGGACAAAATGGAGAAAGACAAGATGTCCAACGACAAGATGATGGACAAGGACAAGATGGGGATGTCCGACATGCACGGCACCCTGCAAGTCAAGTCCGTGAAGATGATTTCCGCGACCTGCTCGTAGATCGTCGAGGCGTGGGGCGAGCGCTCGCGCGCGCCCGCCCCAGGCTCCTACTCCGACGGGAATAAATCTACCCGCTTCTTGTATTAACGACGACATGAAACGCCCGTGGATTCTCCTGTCGTCACTCGTCGTATTGGCGGCGCTGACTTCTCTTGCGTTCCTGTGCAGGTCGCGGCCTTCGCTGCCCGCGGCGGTCACGAGCGCGCCGCCATCAGCGCTCGTCGGCGTCGCACCGGACTTCTCCGTGCTCGATCTGCAGGGTCATCAGGTGGCGCTGAGGGAATATCGTGGTCGCGTCGTGCTCGTGAATTTCTGGGCCACCTGGTGCGCACCTTGTCTCGAAGAGATTCCTGCGCTGATGACGCTGCAGGCGAAGTACGGAGCCCGCGAGTTGGTCGTGCTTGGTCTCGCGATGGATGATGACGCGAGTGCGGTGGTCGCGCCGTTTGTGCGCGATCGGCGCTTTCCAATGCCCGGCGGTGCGCAGGCCATCAACTATCCAATCGCGATCGGAACCGACGCCGTGGCCGACAGCTTCGGTGGCGTCATCGGCTTCCCCACCACGATCTTTGTTTCGAAGGATGGCCAGCGATCGGCGCCGGTCAACGGTCCGATCGACCCTGAATCCATCGAGCGAACCATCCGGTCGCTCTTACAGGTTTCTTAATCACCGAGCTCAGGAGTCACAGACATGAATTACGAACGTCCGAGGACGATCTCACCGAATGCCGTGAACCGGGGATTGGCCGCGATGGTGCTGGCCGTGGTCATCGGCACGATGCCGACAATGCTGTCAGCCGCCGTGACGGGTCAGATACCGCAGATCGGTGACAGGGCCCCGGCCTTCGCGTTGAACGGCCTGGACGGAACGCCGGTCTCATTGTCGGGCGAGCTCGCGCATGGCCCGGTGGTGCTGATAATGCTTAGAGGCTGGCCCGGCTATCAGTGCCCGTTCTGCACGCGGCAGTTTGGTGACTTCCTCTCCCACGCGAAGGAGCTCGAGGCGGCGGGAGCGCGGGTGGTGTGGGTGTATCCTGGCCCTCCCGACCAAGTCCAGCAGCGCGCACAGGAATTCACGGCGAATAAGCAGTTGCCAGGCAATTTTCGGTTTGCGACGGATCCGGATTACGGGTTCACGAAGACGTATGGGCTGCGTTGGGAGGCCAAGGGCGAAACGTCGTACCCGTCGACTTTCGTGATCGACGCCACAGGGACTGTACGGTTTGCCCAGATCAGCCGAGCACATGACGGCCGGGCGTCCGCGGCAGATGTGCTGAAGGCTCTTGCGGCCCTCAGCCACTGACAAGGACGCACCAATGTGGGACGCGTCGAGGACAGTCGTTTCATCGCCTGCCTGACTGTGGTTACCGCCGCGCTGGCGCTACCGAAGTAGCCCGGTGAAGATGCAACCGCGAGCGGAGAAAGATGCCGGCTGCCCGCTGAGAGATGGACCGACCAGGCGGACAGGTGCGTCCAACGACGACGGGTGGTATCGTGCCTCGCCGCTAACCAATAAGGAGATGCAGAAATGGTGACCGTTGGATTACTCGTTCGGTTGGAAGCAAAGCCCGGGAAACAGGACGAAGTTGCGACGTTATTGCGGGCAGGGCTTGCCCTGGTCGAAGCCGAACCGGCCACGACGGTGTGGTTTGCCATCCGGCTTGGGCCATCGACCTTCGGCATTTTCGACGCCTTTCCGGATGAGGATGGCCGACAGGCACATTTGGCGGGCCGCCTCGCCGCTGCCCTGATGGCACAGGCTGCGGACCTTCTGTCTGAAGCGCCGGTCATTGAGAAAGTGGACGTGCTCGCCGCAAAGCTTCCCGCGCGCTGAGACGCGCTGGACAATTTCCGCGACTGACTCATCCACCAATGCGCTGCTGTCACTTGACTGACAGGTAAGGCCCAGTGGCAGATTTGCGAGGCGATTCTTCAAGGCGCAACAAGAGCAAGTTGTTGAGCCGCACGGCTCGACAGCAAGCGACTGCCGAGTCTGCGCCGGCTGCATCTGCTACGCTCTCGTCGCATGAACGTGCGCCTCTGCCTCGGCTTGGTCACCTTCACCGCCGCCACCCTTTCGGCACAGGACATGAGCGTGCGCTGGATCCACGGCAGCGATCCGTGCTCGTCGAACACGGATCCGGCGTTTCAGGTCCACGCGTACGATGCCGACACGGTGATCGTCCGGGAGAACAAGTGCATCAATTACGAGGGGCCGTTCATGTATCTGTTCTTCGGCAGGGATCGCGTCTTCATGCAGGACACCGGCGCCGCGCCCGCCAACTCCGGAATCGCGTTCCCACTCCGCGAGACCATTCAGCGTGTCGTCGGCGACTGGGCGCAGAAGCACGGCAAGCACGACCTTCCGCTCGTCGTGACGCATTCGCATTCGCACGGCGATCACATCGGCGGCGACGCCCAGTTTGCCGGTCAACCGAACACGACGCTCGTGGGAACGAAGCTCGCCGATGTCCAGAGCTTCTTCGGGATCACCGACTGGCCGACCCAACAGGTCACGCTGGACCTGGGCGGCCGTGTGCTCGACATCCTGCCGATTCCCGGTCACGAGCCAACGTCGATCGCGGTCTACGATCGGAAGACGAGGCTGCTGCTCACCGGCGACACCGTCTATCCCGGTCGTTTGTACATTCGAGATTGGCCGGCGTACCGAGGCAGTATCGAGCGCCTGGCGGCGTTCGTGAAATCACACGAGGTCGCGCACGTGCTGGGCACGCACATCGAGATGTCTTCGACGCCCGGCGTGGACTACCCCATTCGCACGACGTTCCAGCCGGCCGAGCACGACCTGGCGCTCACGCCTGGCCACATCCTCGAGTTGTACGCGGCGACAGTAAAGATGAAGGACGTCGCCGTGCGCGAGGTGCACGCCGACTTCATCATCGATCCG
The DNA here is from genome assembly GCA_036497895.1 of Vicinamibacterales bacterium. Lineage (GTDB taxonomy): Bacteria > Acidobacteriota > Vicinamibacteria > Vicinamibacterales > CAVVIG01 > CAVQFC01. The sequence continues at coordinate 12,397 of DASXIR010000350.1, forward strand.
CGCTAGCCGAGACCGTGCACGGACGACGGAGGTCCGCACGACGCGATGTGGCGGAGCAAAAAACAGTGATCTCGGTCGCCATCCGCACGACAAGTCGCTGGATCTCAGCGAGCACGTCGCGCCGGCCGCCTCGCCTAGCGTACGTCCATTCCTGGCAATCAACTGGCGATGCCACCGCAGAATTGTGTCGGGCGATCAGATACGCGACGGTCGCCTGCCGCTGGTCCGCCCACCACCGGCCACGTCATCACGAACGGGCGAACCGCGGCAATATCCGCGACCGCGGGAGTCTCCACGATCGACTGACGGACGCGTCCGAAACCAGTTCGGCTGAACAGTGGGACACTACGACGATCAGAACGCTCTAGGGCAGGGGACGCACGCCGGCGACGTAAGGGGGAATCTCACCATCCAAGTGTGCCGCGGGTGCATCCGTTGCCCCGTTCGCCGCCGCCATGGCCAGATTGTAGGCTTCGCGCGCTGTGACATAGTGGAGCACGTACTTCCGGCCGTCATCGTAGTGCTGTTCGAGCTCGGTGAGCGCCTGTTCGAAGTGGCCACCGAACATCTCCTGCTCGTCGTCCGCGGTGCTAACGCTGTGCGCGAACACCTTAACGAAGAGCCAGTCGGGTCGCTCCGGCACATGGATGCGGGCGTTGACCCAGCGCTTCACGCGTCTGGCATCGGTCGGCATCCCGGCGTGGATGTTTCCATCGTCTACGTCGATAAACAGACGGCGCGGGTTCCATGTGGGCGCGAGGATCACCGGGCCTTGAAAGATCGCGAGATCAGCCGCGCCGTCTCTCAAGTCGGACAACGGATAGGGCGTGTTGTAAGACTTCGGTCGGTCGTCGTCGCGCGCCGCATAAACGGTGTTCACCGTCGAAGGCTGAGATCGGTGGTACAGACTTGGAAAGGTGAAGTCCGCGAAACAGCCCAGATCGTGGAGTACGCGGAGTTCAGTGTTCACGCCACAGTATTCCCCGTCGGCGTTATCGAGACTCTCGTTCCCGTGGATGAAGGCGAACGCTGTCTGCCCGCTGCGCGTCTTGAGAAAGCCGAAGGTTTGAAACTCGGCAATGGCCGCTCGGAGACCGATGGTCAGCGTCTGCGCCGTGTCCCCTTCGTGGTGATAGTGAAGTTCGACTTCTCCGAACCCATCGCGCGTGAGGCTCTGAAGAATCGTCAGGATCGCCGGCTCAATTTGTTCGCCTGGATAGAACCACGTGTGTTGCGGTGGCCGGCCGCTGCTGTCACGATGTCGCGCTGCCAGCGCGCGATATCGGGTGGCCCACTCAACCGTGCGTGGCAGATCCCAGTCAGGTTCAAAATGATCGACGAACAGGAAAAAGATGTGGGTCGGACTGGCGGTGAGTGCGGGAGTGCCGGCCACGGACTGGCGAACGTAGTCGATGAGGAAGGTGTCGTATCGCCGCGCGTAGATGCGAACAATGGTCGCGGCGACGTAGAGCGACAGCAGCATGGCCACGAGGTACGTCGCACCCCGTCGCCACCCAACGAACCTCCTGCGGCGTGGCGACGGCTCGTCGCCGACCGCGTCGGACGGCATGCCCACCGATATCTGCTTGACCGTCAGTTCACCAAACATGTCGTCACGGTGGGGCGACGAAGCAAACGCTGTTCCATGGGCCCGTGCACACTTAGACGGCGAGCGGTGATCAGCCGCGCGAGCTCAGCTTGGACGGCGTGGCGCCCCTCGGGTAGCCAGTGCCAGTGTCCCTTCCAGAAGAACTGCTTTCCTAGCTTGGTGTTCACGCAAGCCGACGTTCGTGGCGATGCCGAACGTGGCCCGGCTAAGGTCTTTTCGGCGACCAGAGGCACGACCAGAATTGATTCGCGTTGGGCATCGCGCCAATGCGACATCCCTTCCAGTCGGTGAGGCCGTCTCCCTAGCAACGTGAAGGACGCGTCATCTCGCGTTACTGGCGAATACCGTCGAAGACTCCAGTCGCGCGCGTGCCCACGTCGTGGCTGCTGACGGCCAAACCGACAAACACCTCGCTCGGCAGGTCAATCGTGACCGACCCAATCTCCGTCAGCTGTGTTCCATCCACGACATAGGCCGTGAACGAAGAGCCGCTGCGTTGCAGCTGCAGCGAGACGGGAAATGAGCGTTGGACTCCGGCGACGAACGTCGTTTCCGCGCCGTTTGTGCTGCGCGTCATGAATTCAATCCCGCCATCTGGCTTGACGTCGAGTAGAACGTGGGCCGACCACGGATCGGCGGAAGATCGCATCATGATGCCCGCTTTGGCGAGGGGGCTGGTATTTTCGAGACTTGTGACACGCGCTTGCATCTGGCCGTCGTTGGCCATGAAGTTATAACGATAGTGAAACGAGTCCTCGGTGCCCCAGATGTCGGAACCCGAGCCCTGGATCTGCTCCTCGCCGCCGCTGCCGGAAGTGCCGCCCCCCGCGCCAACAACGCCGATATCAAGGTCGGAAACGTTCGAGTTCAGCAGCAGCACGTGATCGAACGCTGACGTGTTCAGCGCGGATGTATCGTGGCTGCTGACGGCGAGCCCGGCCGTGATGTCATTGGGCATGAACACGCTCGTGCTCCCAATCACACTTAAGTGCGTGCCGTCCGTCGAGAAGTAGCCCGTGAACGTATCACCTTGCCGTGTCAACTCGAGCCAAATCGGCAGCGATGCCGTCGCACCCGCCACGAACTGCATGGGCTCGCCCCGCGCGGGTCGTGACATGAATTCAATGTCACCGTTCGGGCGAACGTCAAGGATGACGGTCGCGCCGAAGTTGTTCGTCAGCACGACGCCGGCCTTCGCGAATGTGTCCGCCGCGTCTTCAGACGTCACGCGGGCATCAATCAGCACGTTGGCACCTTCGACGCCGCTCGCGACGATGTGATACGCATCGCTGGTGCCCCAGATGTCAGCACCGGCGCCGCTCACGGTGAACGTGTTGTTTTGAAAGAACGCCGACCCTTGCACGCCGACGCTACCAACGTCGACGGACTGCCACGGAGTTGGGACGGTGAACACCGCGGGCATCGCCGCGGGAAACATGCCGTGATTGAGCTGTGTCGGATCGTGACTGGTAATTGCCGCGCCGACGAACGCCGGTCCGGATGGAAACGGCACGGTGCCGAGCGTCGAACATGTGGCCGCGCACACTGTCGCCGCCACCATCCCGTTGCTGCGGACGAGTGCAAGGCCGCCAGTGTGGTCGAGGCCGGTGATGAACGTGGTTTCTCCGTTTGCGGTCGAACGTGCCATGAACTCGACGGTATTGTCTGGCTTCACGTCGAGGATCACTTCGGGAGATCCGGGATCGAGGGTCAGACGAACCATCAGGCCTATCTTCGCGAAGGGGCTGGTGCTCTGCAGCGACGGCGCGTTCGAGGAGATCGATCCGTCCTGCATTGACTGGTAGACGAAGTGAAAGCTGTCGGCGGATCCCCAGATGTCGCTCCCTGCTCCGCTGATGAACAAATCACCATCGGAGCCTTGCGAAGCGCTCCCAGCGAGGCCAACGTCGCCGATATCTGTTTGCAGCCACGGCTGGGGCAGTGCAGTCTGGGCGGATGTCAATTCTGGAGTGAGACAGAGGACGGCGGTGGTGACTATTGCGAGGACGATCGATGTCGTGGCGAATGAACGGACGGGGCTGCTGTTCACATTGGCCTGACTTTCGCTGACGTACGCGATGTCACGGTCTGCAACGGAAATGCCGCTACACCGGTGCGTCTTGTTTATCCGCGCGGCGAAGCCTAATGTTAGGTCGGCCCGAAATAGTCCACCAGTTCTGCATCGTCGATCTGCACGACAACGCCGGGTGGTGTGTACAACCACACGCGAACCACGTGACCCACGCCTGAGACAGACCCTCGATCGAATCCCATCGTGTATCGCTGATATCCGCCGACCTGCACTCGGTTGACGACGAACGTCTGGCCATCGATGTTCACGCCCACGAGTGCACCGGGCTGATCGGCGCGCGCGTAGATGGAGAACAATATGTTGCCCGTCATCGACCGGCCGGTGACGTCGAGTTCCTGGTAAATCCCGCAATCTGACGACGTCGTCCGGCACTCGGCGTTTTGTGCACCGCTATGCGGTGCGGCGGTCTCGGAAACCCCGACCGTTCCTCGCAGAGGGTTGTCGGAGACCCAGTCCGGCCCCACGCCCGGGACGGTTGACTCTTCGAAGTCCGGATTGAAGAGAAGGTTCGGTCCGAACTGACCGTCT
>DASXIR010000351.1:0-6268 GCA_036497895.1 Vicinamibacterales bacterium
CTTCCGCCGCGGCCTGGTGTTGCTGGGCGCCGGCGAGCGGACCATCCGGTTCTATCCGCGGTTCGACATGGAGCCGGCCGCGATTGACGAAGCGCTCGCGATCCTGCGCGCCGCGATCGAGGACATCGTCGGTGGACGGGCCTCCGCGGAAAGCGCGCAGCCGGTCAAGATCCGCGTCGGCACGCTGGCGATTCCGATGGATACGATCCAGGTGGTCGATCTCACCCCGGCGACATTCGAGCCGCTCAAGACGCAGGTGCTGGCGGTCGAGCAGGAGCGCTACGGCGCGGTCGCGTATCCTCCAGACGTGCTGCGCGCCGGTGCCCGGCCGTTGCTTCAATACCCGATCGCCACGCTCGAGACCACCATCGGCAACCCGCGGGCGATCGGCCTGGCGCTTCGCGATCGTGTATCCGGCCGTCTGGTTGGCTACGCGATCGGCAGCGCGCTCGAGAATCACGACGAAGAGGGCATCACCGCGGACCCGCACGTCGGCGAGAACAACACGTTCTACTTGCAGGCGATGGCGACACTGCCGTCGGTCCAGAACCACGTGCAGCTCGAGAACCGGCTGCTCGACGTGCTGCGGGCGCGGGCGGCCGCGGCCGGTTTCGAGTTCCTGTCCACGCTGATCGAGGAGCGCGTCCTCGAGAACGGACCAGAGTGGGTGCGCGCGCTGACGCCGCTCGCCCGCATCGACAACTACCTGCGCAGCGGCGGCACGTTCGTCTACCTCGAGGCGCCGCTCACCGCACCGGCGTTGACGCCGTGAACCTGATTCTGCTCGAACCGGAAGAAATCAATGCCGACGCCAGGGCCGTCGTCGATGGCGCGCGCGCCGCGCACGTCCGCGACGTGCTGAGGGCCGTCTCCGGTCAGGAGGTCCGCGTCGGAATGGTCGACGGTCCGCTGGGCGTCGGGACGATCGTGTCGCTGGAGGACGGAGCGGTGACGCTGCAATGCGCGTTCAGTCCGGTGACGCCGGACCGTCCGCGAGTGGACCTGCTGCTGGCGTTGCCGCGTCCCAAGGTAATGCGTCGGCTGTGGGCTCAGCTCGCCGCGCTCGGTATCGGACGAATCATGCTGACCAACGCGGAGCGGGTCGAACGAAATTACTTCGACACGCATCTGCTGACGCCGGAGGGCTACCGGCCGCTGCTGATTGAGGGACTGCAGCAGGCGCGCGATACTCGCGTGCCGGTGGTGTCGGTTCACCGTCAGCTGAAAGTGTTCGTGGAAGACGGTCTCGACGATCTGTGTCCGGACGCATTGCGGCTGATCGCCGATCCGGCCGCAACCCAATCGCCGCGGAATGCTGTTGGCGTGGGGTACACCGGCCGGGTGCTCGTGGCGATCGGACCCGAGGGCGGGTGGAATGACTTCGAACGCGAGCTCCTCGCGTCACACGGCTTCAGTCAGGTCGGGATGGGGCCCCGCACGCTTCGCACCGATACCGCTGGCGTCGCGTTGCTCGCGCTGATCCACGCGGCGCTGATGTAGACGACCTGCAGGCGCGTGGGTTGTGCCGGTTTGCTCGTCTGTAGTGTCTGCCTTCAGGCGGACCTCCACGGCCGGCTACAGCCAGGCTACAGCCGGCCACTACCGCGTCGCGAATGGCTGAAGCCGGCTACACGGTTGCGACTCGACGGCCGGCTAGAGCGGGCCACTACCTCGCCGCGATTCAGTTGTGGAAGGGAAGATTCATTGTACCACCGCCGCTGACCAGTCTGGCGCGTCGCCCTCGCCTGACGGATCATCGTCTGCACGAGGGATCCCATGGCATCACGCGTTGAGGTCGGCGAATTGCGCTCCAGGTTCCTGCCCGATCCAGTGTCCTATGCGGTTCTGACGCCGGACGGCCAACCGCCGAATGCGCCGCTCCCGTTGTGCCTGTTCCTGATGGGCGGCGGCGGCAGCCGCCAGAACCTGATCGACTGCCAGCCCCTCTTCGACGCCTGGTGGGCGGATCGCTCGCTGCCGCCGATGGTAGTAGCGACGCCGAGCGCTGCCCTGAGCTATTACGTCGATGATTTCGCGGCCGGCATCGAGTGGAGCGCGTTTCTCGCGAGCGACTTTCCGGCCCATCTGCGCGCAAACTGCGGCGGCATCAGCCTCGGCGATTCTTCGACCGCGCTGTTCGGGATCTCGATGGGCGGTTATGGCGCCCTCAAGACCGCGTTCGCTCACGCCGGCCGATTCGCCGCGGTCGCCGCCATGCAGCCAATGCTCGAACCCGGGTTTCGTGACGCGGAGATCGGCGCGCGCAATCGCCTCCATCATCTGTCCGGTGGACCGGCCAATCTGGTCGGCGCCGGCCGCGACCACACGCTGTTCGAAGCGAACAACCCGGCGAATCGCGCGCGCGCCAACGCCCACGCCATCCGTGAGAGCGGTCTCGCCATTTACCTCGAGGCCGGTGACGCCGACTTCGTCAACGCGCACGACGGAACTGAGTTCCTCCACCGCGCCCTGTGGGACCTCGACATCTCGCACGAGTACCGGCTGACGCGCGCCGCCGACCACGGCGGTCCGACCATGGTGCCGCGGATGCGCGAAGCGTTGAAATGGGTCGGCGAGGCGCTCACCGCTGGACGCACGACGATGACGCCGGCCGATCAGACGAGCAGGCTGGTGCTGCAGGAGATGCGTGCGCAACTCGAACCGTTGCGCGCGCAGGCATTGGTCCTGGATCCGACCACTGCGCGGCGCTTCGGTGTACTGCCCACGCGCATCGAGTGAAGGCCCACGCCTGACTACGGTTGTGCCGGCTGCACGTCGCCGTAGTACTGCCAGTTCGGAATGTAGTTTCTCGTCAGCGGCTTGTCTTCGAGGGCCGCGCGCATCATTTCGATCGGCATCTCGCCTTCGCGAAGAAATGCGTCGTTGAACTGCTTCAGCGTCATCTTCTTCGTGTCCACCAGTTCCCGCATCATCGCCCGGATCTGCACCGCGCCCATCATGTAGGCGACCTGATAGAGCGGCGAGTAGGATCCGTTGAGCGACCGCCGGACTTCGCCCTCGGCGGTGAAGCGGTCGTGGCCGACCTGATCGACCAGGTACTGCACGCACTGCTCCGGCGTCCAGCGCCCGAGATGGAAATTCAACGAAAAGACGATGCGGGCACTACGGTGAAGACGCCAGAACAGGGCGCCGACGCGATCTTCGGGCGTCGCCTGGAAGCCCTGGTCCCACATCACGTATTCCCAGTAGAGCGCCCAGCCTTCGATCAGGAACGGCGTGCGGAACAATCCGCGATGCGAGTTGTAGCGCTGCGCCATGAAGCCCTGCAACTCGTGACCGGGAATCAGCTCGTGGAACACGGTCGCGTGGGAGAGATGCGGGCCGTTGGCGCGCATCACCATCAGGTTGTCTTCCTCCGACATGCTGTCGTGCGGGTACGACACCTGGATCGTTTCTCCGCCCAGGAAATACGGCGCCACCCGCATCCCCGCAGGCGTCATCATCGTCATGCGCCACTGGTCCTCGGCCAGCGGCGGCACCGTGACCAGGTCGTGCTGCTTGACGAACGCGATCGCCTGCAGCGCAAGATCGCGGACCATCTGCGGCTGCTCGCCACGCGGTACGTAAGTGGACTTGACCTTTTCGAGGGCCTTCTTCCAATCGTCGCCGAAGCCCATGTCGCGCGACGCCTTCTTCATCTCGGCTTCGGACCACTCGGCTTCCTTGTTGCCGATCGCGATCAGCTGCTCGGGTGTATAGGCGATCATCTCGCCGCGCAGGTCTTCGAACAGCCCCTCGCGTCCGATCGGGTCGCCGACGATCGGTCCCTCGCTGGCGCGGACCGTGGGTGCGGCGTCTGCCGCGCCGCCTCGTCCGCCGCGACCGCCGCCGCCATCGAATCCGCCGCGGCCGTTGGCCATCTGTCCAGCGCCACGCGGCAGCCCGGCGAGTTTTTCGCGGAGGGTCGCCGCGTAGGTGGTCAGTGACTGGGACAACGCGCGATACGGCGCGGGTACCGCCGCAGTGAACGCGGGATCGTAGCCGTTGAAGAAGTTGAACCAGGTGGTGAGCGCACCGTTGAGTGTGTCCACTTCCTGCGCCGCGCGCACCGCCGTCGCGGCTGAAACGCCGCTGCCCGGAGCGGCCGCTGCATTGGCGGCCGTGACCTTGGCCGAGATCGACGTGAGCGCGTGCACCGCGGCGTCCGCCTTGATGAAATCGAGCCGCTGGCGATTTTCGGCGAGCGCCACCACGTCGGCCTCGAACGGCAGCAGCGGCGCGATCGTCAGCTGGACGCGATCTTCACGCGCCACCAGCGCCGCTTCGTAGTCGATCTTGGTGCGCAAAAGGACGTAGTCGACGCGACCCTCCTGCGACAGCTTGTCGAAATTGACTGCGGTCAGGGTCTTGAGCCAGGCCTCGTAGAACGTCCGCATCCGGCTGCGGCGGGTGGCGGATCCGGGGATGGTGTAGAAGCGCAGGATGGCGGCGCGATCGTCGCCGAAGCGGGCGACCAGGTCGCGGAGCTCGCTGGTGGCGGTGGCCAGCCTGGTCGGATCCGGCATGTAGTCGGCCGGCGACAGGAAGGTGCGGGTCGCGTGCGGACCCTGCGCGGCGAGCGCGGCCGCTCCGGCCATCACCAGCAGAGCGAGGAACAGCCGAACCGGTCGCGTCATGGGCACCTCTACCGCGTCATCTTCGAAAGCAGGCTCTTATTGGCGCCCGCGACCCCGTCCTGCGAACGGCGACGCTTCTTTCTGGTAGCCATCCGGCACGGTGAAGACCGCGTCGCTGAAATTCTGACGTGTGACCGAAGTGATCTCGGCAGTGGTCGGCCGTGCGCCGAACGAGATCCGCCGAACCGGCACGCCACTGAACCCTTGATCCTGCGCCGAACCGATCCGGAACATGTTCTCGCTCCCTTGCGGCACGAGCTTGGAGAAGAATGCCTGCAGCTCGCCGGCGACTGCGAAGTCCCCGGCGGTGAAGCCGAGAGCTTGCGGTTCGACGGTGCAGAGCTCGGAGCTCTTCTGCCCGTTCAATGTGCCTTCGTACTTGTCGCACGTCCAGGCATTGACCTTGTCGGTGCCCACTTTCTTGTACTCGGTCTTCGGCGCCGGTGCTCCGCCAGGCATGCCGCCGCGGCCCTTCATCATCGCCTCGACACGCGCGCGCTGTTCGGGCGGCAGATTGGCGAGCTGGGCCTGCACCTGTTGCATGGCGCCGGACATCTGGTTGCTCAGACGATCGACGTCTTCCTTGGTGATTTCGCTGTAGGTTTTCTTCTCGTTGTTGACGATCCACAGCACCTGCTTCGCGCCGTCGAAGATCATCGTCTGGTTGCCGCCGCCGTTGGCCATTTCCGCGCGCATCCGGTTCTTCTCGATCTGGATCTGATTCGTCGTCGTCGCTCCGCCCGACGTGCTCTTCTCGACGAGCAGGACGCCTTCGGCAGCGTAGAGCGACGGAGCAGCAGCCGACAGCGCAGCCGCCAGCACGAGCGATGTGGTTACAGACTTCACACGAATCCTCCTGGGAACGATCCCAAACGTTGAGAATATAACACTCCTGCCGCGCGCAGGCCGGCGCGGCCGCTATCGAAGCAGACGATAAAGACGGCACTCACCTTCCTCCCACGTATCGGCAGCAACGAGCTGAAGACGCGGTTGTTTCGCGCTGTCGCCGGTGACCCGCTGAAACATGTGTGCGCCGTAGTAGCCTTCGTGCAGCACGATGTACTGGACGCCGAGGCGGCGATAAAGGTCGAGCGTTTCGTTGGACGGATAGTCGCGGCTGATCTGTCCGAGCTGGTCGTACCACGCGGGCGCGAAGCCGCTGCTACCGTTGACGAGCGGATGCCAGTGGAAGGTTGAGAAGTACATGAAAACCGGATCGTGCCAGAAGGGATCGCGATCCCACGGGATCGGAAGGTCGGCCACCACAGCGCGCGGTTCCGGAATGCTGCGGTAGATCCGGGGCGGATGATCCCAGAGCGGCTGCAGGGCCAGGACGGGGTGAGCGTCGATGAGTACCGCGGCCCCGAGCCCGGCGATGACCGTCCCTGCGATGCGCTTTGATTCGATACGCCGTGCAATCGTGGCAACGGCCACGCCGGTCAGGAGCGACAGGTACAAGCCGGCGATGGCGCGAAATCGCGCCGGCACTCGAAAGCCGCCGAAGCCGGGCACGAATTCATAAAGCCATGGATAGACGGTACCGCGAAGACCGAGGGACGCATCGACGGCGACGGCGAGCGCCGCCGTGGAGGTGACAGCCAGCGGCGTCACCGGCGGGAACAACGCCAGGG
>DASXIR010000352.1:0-3699 GCA_036497895.1 Vicinamibacterales bacterium
CCGCGCCGAGGAGCTCGTCGGTGTGCAGGCTGCCTTTCATCAGCAGCTCCGCCTCGCCTTTGCGGACCAGTTCGACGGCCATCGCCGCGGACGCATGGCTGTGCGGCGCGTCGACGATTCTCGTGCCTCCCAGATCGAGTCCGCTCGCCTTGGCGACCTCGCGGATCTTCGACGCCGGTCCGACGAGGATCGGCGTGATCAGATGCTTCGCGCCGGCCTCGAGCGCGCCTGCCAGCGCCGTCTCCTCGCAGGGATGCGCCACGGCCGTCGGCACGGGCGCGAGGCCGCGGCATCGTTCGAGGAGAGACTCATATTTTCCTGTTCCAGTGGCGAAGCCCAAGGGTCCCTCTCCTTCAGTACTCGTCGAACAGGCGCTGAATATCCGCGACGGTACGTGGTTTCAACAGCGCCAGGCGCAGAATCACCCGCGCCTTCTGCGGGTTGTGTTCCATCGCCGCCACGAACCCCAACTTGTCGTCGTCGAGCTCCACGTTGCGGCCGATGACGCCTGTCGTGACTCGCGAGGAGCGCACGCAGACGATGCCGTTCTTCGCGTGCCTGGCGAGCGCCTTGACCGCGGGCTCGGTCAGGTTGCCATTTCCGACGCCGGCAATCACCAGGCCCTTGGCGCCGGCCGCGACAGCGGCATCGATCAGCGCGCCGTCCATGTTTTCGTAAGCCATGATGATGTCCACGCGCGGGAGCGTGGTGACGCCATCGAGGGAGAATTCAGATTCGGTTGTGTGACGGCCGACGGGCCCACGGTAGAACTCGACCGTGCCGTACGCGACCGTTCCGATCAGACCTGACAACGGCGACAGGAAGGTCTGCACCGCCGTTGTGCTCGTCTTGGTCAGCGACGCCGCTCCATGAATCCAGTCGTTGGCGACGACCAGCACCCCGCGCCCGCCGGCGTCCTTGTTGGCCGCGACCGCCACGGCGTTGTAGAAGTTCAAGGGGCCGTCGGCCGAGAGCGCGGTTGAAGGGCGCATCGCGGCGGTGAGCACCACCGGCTTGCGCGACTTCACGACCAGGTTGAGGAAATACGCCGTTTCCTCGATGGTGTCGGTGCCGTGTGTGATCACAACGCCGGCGACGCCGGGTTGCGCAGTCAGCTCGTTGACGCGGCGTGCCAGCTTCAGCCACACCTCGTCGTTCATGTCCTGCGAACCGATGTTCGCAATCTGCTCGCCTCGGAGATTGGCCAGTTTCTTCGCCTGCGGGACTGCCGCGAGCAGTTGGTCGACGCCGACCTGCCCCGAGGTGTAGCCGGCCTGCACGTCGCTGGCGGCGGCGCCGGCAATGGTGCCGCCGGTGGCGAGCACGACGACGGTGGGCAGCGCCGCGTTCGCGGCGGGCGCCTGCCCTGAAGCCGCGCCGGCGAAGGTGACGGCGATCGCGAACGCGACACATCCGGTCAATGACGAGCGCTCTCGTAGCTTTCTCTGCATGACGAACCTCCCGAATAATCGCGGCCTGCTCATCGCAGGACGAGGCGGAGCCACGGCGTTCCGATGACGATGTAAATGAGCATGGTGCATGCGGTGGAAAGCGCGCCCATGCGATACAAATCGCGCTGGGAGAGGAAACCGCTTCCGGCAAACAGCAGGTTCGCGCTCGAGCCCTGTGGCGTGATCGCGGCGAAGTAGTTGGTCGCGAACAGCAGCTGGAAGGCGAGCGGCGCCGCAGGCACACCCAGCTTGACGCCGACATCGAGGAAGACACCGAACAGCGCCAGCAGGTGCGCCGTCTGGCTCACGAAGACGTAGTGCAGAGCGACGTAGGCGAGGAGCAGCGCGAAACCCGCCACGGTCGGTCCCAATCCACCCATGGCATCGGCGAGACGCTGTCCGAGAAACCCCATGAAGCCAAGCTCGTTCAACTGATTGCTCAGCGTGAAGAGCACGGCAAACCAGATGAACGTTGCGAGGACGTCGCCTTCGTGGCGGATGTCCTCGAGCGTCAGTACTCCGGACGCGAGCAGGCCACCGAGACCAAGAAACGCGACCGCGGTCGAATCGATGCCAAGCGTGGCAGCAGACGCCCAGAGCGACACCATTCCGGCGAACGCGACCAGCACCACTTTCTCGTCACGGGTGAGCGGTCCGAGCGTCGCGAGCGCCTTCCGTGCCACCGCTGGCGCCTCCGGCGTCGAGGTCAGTTCCGGCGCCATGATCCGATAGAGCAGCAGGGGCATCAACACGATGCCCGCGAGGGTCGGCACCGACGCCGCCAGCAGCCACGATCCGAATCCGATCTGCACGCCGAAGCGGCTGGCGATCTCGGCGCCCATCGGGTTGGCCGCCATCGCGGTCAGCCACAGCGCGGACGAGAGGCTGAGGCTGACGATGCCCGAGAACATCAGGAAGCTGCCGAGGCGCCGGCGGCTGCTGTCGCCAGGTGTCGCGCCGGCCGCTCCGGCCAGTGAGAACGCGAGTGGAAAGATGACGCCGGATCGCGCCGTATTGCTGGGAAACGCCGGTGCGATGACTGCGTCCACCAGAAAAATGCTGTACGACAGCCCGAGTGTCGATCGACCGAAACGGCTGACGAGAAGGTGGCCGATTCGTGCACCGAGGCCGCATTTCACCACCGACCGTGCCACCAGAAAGGCCAGCACGATCAGGAGAATGGTGCTGTTGGCAAATCCGGCGTACGCTTTCGCCGGAGTGAGCAATCCGGTCAGGACCGCCGCCGCGACCGCGATGACTGACGCCGTCAGGATCGGCAATGCGCTGGTCACGACGAAGACGATCGCGCCGGCGAAGGTGTCGAACAGTCGCCACGCCTGGATCGTCAGCCCTTGCGGCGGCGGCGTGAACCACATCGCGAGGATCGCGATCGAGATGACGGCCGGCACGACCATGTCTCGTCCCGGACTGACCGCGTCCGTCACCGCGTGGTCCTTCGCAGCCGGCCCTGCAGGTCAACGGAACGTCCCTGAATCACGTCATCGGTGTCCTGCGCGACGTACTGCCACGTCAACGCGTAGTCTCCGGTCACGCCGGCATACTGTCCGGTGCCGCCAGTGATGGTTCCGACCACCCGCCGGCCAGTCGCGACCGGTTCGCCGCGAAGCTCGCTGAACACGCGATCGCCCCTCGCATCGGTCCACACCGCCCGTCCGACGCTCTGCTTCTGACCGTCGTCGAACGCGATCGCTTCGCCGAGCAGGCCGCCTCCGAGCTCGGTCCTGGCGAGGACGACCGCACCGGACAGATGCACGATCGCGGCGGACCCGTTGCCTTCCGTGGGAATCACCTGCCGTTGGCCTCGCGCCGACCAGCTGCCGCTGAATGCCCGCCACTCGCCGCCCGGCGTCCCCTGCTGGACAGCCTGCGCGCTGCCGGCGTCCATCAACGATGGCGCCGTGAGCAGAGTGAGCACGAGGAGCGCGGCTCGGCTCATGCGGGGCGGCCCTGCCCGGTCATCGTCATCGGATCGAGAACCTCCGCGATTTGCTTGTCGGTGAGAATCTTGCGTTCGCGGACGATCTCCAGGATGCCGCGGCCGGTCTTCTGCGCTTCGGCGGCGAGTTCGGTCGACCGGTCGTAGCCAATCACCGGGTTGAGCGCGGTGACCGTGCCGATGCTGTAGTCGACGTAGTGCTGGCAGACCTCGGGATTGGCGGTAATACCGTCGACGCAGTGTTCGCGCAGCGTCCGCGCCGCGTTGATGAACATCGTCTGCGCCTCGAAG
>DASXIR010000353.1:0-5070 GCA_036497895.1 Vicinamibacterales bacterium
AGGCCGGTCACTCCATACGACGCGTTGATGAGATACGACCTGTCAACGAGATACGACGCGTTAATGAACCGTAACGCGCTCGGACTCGAAACCGTCCAGCGCCCAGCCACTGTCGAGCAATTTACGCTCGATCATCGCGTGCCGCTGGAACGCGGTCATGGCATCGTCGAATCGCTCGACTAACAGACCTGTCGGGTTCCAGTCGGCTGAAACACGTAATTCGTACTCGCGGTCCTCGCCGGTCAATGCCAGCTCGCACACCACTGCGTCGTTGCTGTCGCGGCGAAAGGTCCAGCGAAGCACTCGGATATGACAGTAGTTGCGGCGGCTTCGATCGCCGGGCGGGACCCCGGCTTCAAGCGGCGGGAGGCTCGCGACGTTGGTCATGACCAAGCACACTCGCAAACGGAGTGCCAAATATCGCGGAAGGTCCGCCTAAAGGCGGACACTACACGGCGAACACTACAAGCTCTTGGCGGCGGGTTCGCGCGCCGCGGCGACGCTTTCCGCAAGGCGACGGACTCCCTCGTCGATCTCCGCCGGCGTGAGGGCGCAGAACGGCAGGCGGATGAACCGCTCGCCTCCGCCATTGGGGAAGAAGGCGAGACCGTCGGCCAGGTTCAGCGCGCGGGCGGATGCCTGCGTTCGCACCGCAGTCGATACAACCCCGTCCGGTAGTATGAGCGAGATAAAGAAACCACCATCAGGACGGGTGGCGACGGCATCCGGCATGTGGCGATCGATGCCGGCGAGGCAGGCGTCGAGACGTGGTCCGTACAGCGCCTTGAGACGTTCGATCTGCGGTGTCAACAGACCGCGACGGCACCACTCGTAAGTGATGCCCTGTGCGACGTAGCCTGGCGAGATGTAGGTGTCCTCAGCAATTTTCGCAAGCTTCGCGATGATCGCGGGCTCGCCGATCATGAATCCGGTGCGGACGCCTGGCGCAATGAGCTTGGTGAACGAGCTCATGTGCAGCGTGCGGTCGGGCGCCATCGAGAACAGCGTTGGCTCTTCCCGGCCGCGGTACCGCAGCAGGCGGTACGGCGCATCTTCGACAATCAGGAAGCCATGCTGGTTGGCCAGCTCGACGATCTGCCTTCGCTTCGTCAACGAACAGGTCGCTCCAGACGGGTTCTGGAAATCAGGGATGACATAGAAGAACCTGGGCACCTGTTTGGTCAGCGCCTGTTCGAGCGCCTCGATGTTGGGACCGTCGGCATCGAGCGGGATGCTGACGACGGTCGCGTGATGGCGACGCAGCATCGTGACGGTTCGGTCATAGGTGGGAGACTCAGTGAAGACAACGTCTCAGGGTTTGATCGCGTGCAGGCATAGGAACTCGATCAGCTGCAGCGATCCATTGCCGGTAAGGACCTGGTCCGGGGTGACGCCTTGCCACTGAGCCAGCCACTCGCGTAATGCTTGAAATCCAGTCGATGGGCCGTATTGCAGCATCGCCGGACCGGTGGTTTTGAGTGCCGTGATGGCGGCATCGACGACTTCGTCGACTGGAAAGGATTCGTTCGCGGGTACACCGCGCGTGAAGTTGATGGTCTGCATAGTCGGTAGAACTATTTTATCCCGACATCACGGTTTCCATGTCGCTGGCGCTTTCAGCACCTGCCGCGCCGCGAGCGCGCCTGACCGGCCGTCCATTCCTGTGCCGGGATGGGTGCCCGAGCCGCAGAGAAACAGATTCTTGATGGGCGTCGCATAACGAGCCCAGCCGAGCAGCGGTCGCGTCACGAAGAACTGATCGAGGGCGATCTCGCCGTGGAAGATGTGGCCGCCGGTCAGCCCGTAGGAACGTTCGAGATCGAGCGGCGTGATCACCTCACGGCCCACGATCGACGACTCGAAGTCCGGCGCGTATCGGGCGATGGTTCGCGTCGCCGCGTCGCCGAGGCGATCGCGCTCGCTGTCCCAGTTGCTGCCGCGCAGATGATACGGTGCGTACTGAACGTAGGCAGAGACGACGTGCCGGCCTGGAGGCGCGAGTGCCGGGTCGATGATCGATGGAATGGTCAGCTCGATCCAGGGTTCCTCGGCGAACCCGCCGTACTTGGCCGCGTCGAACGCGCGCTCGATGGCGTCAACACCAGATGCGAGCCGGATTCGGCCCGAGAGTGCCGCAGCCTGCTCGGAGGCTTCGCGGGACCGCAGACTCGTGAATCGCGGCAGCGCATCGACGGCATAGTTGACCTTCGCCAGGGTGCCGTGGCTGCGGAGGTTCTGCATCCGCCTCACGAATTCAGGACCGAGGTGCGTTGCGCCGACCAGACCGAGCAGCGTCCGCTTCGGATCGGCGTTCGAGATCACGGTCCTGGCGCTGATCACTTCGCCGGTCGTCAGGGTGACGCCGGTTGCCGTTTCGCCGGTGACGTTGATGCTGACGATGTCGGAGAGCGTTCTGATTTCGGCTCCGGCCCGCTGTGCGGCAGCCGCGAGCGCGTCGGCAAGCGCACCCGGACCGCCCGCGGCAAACCAGCCGTTCGCGAGAGGTTGCCCTTCGCCCGCGCCGAGCAGCAGCAGCAAGGCGGCGCTCCCTGACGATCGCGGCCCGAGAAACGAGCCGAGAATGCCGCCCGCGGCGATGACGCTGCGCAGCGGCTCGCTTTGGAACCACTCGTCTGCCAGGTCGGCGACCGACATCGGCATCCAGCGGAGCATGCGGTAGGCGTCCGCCCTGCCGAGACCGCGAAACGCTCGTCCGGCTTTAAGCAGGGTGAACAGGTCCGCCGCGTTCGGCTCATCGATCGATGGCGGGATGGACTTGCAAACATTGCGAAGCACCGCAGCGATTCGCGAGAAGCTCACGAGAAAGCGCGGATATTTGTCGGCGTCGGACGCTGAGAACCCGCGGATTTCCTGGGCTGCGCGCGCTTGATCGCGCCAGAGCACCAGCGCACGATCGCCGGCGGTCGGCGCACAGATATCGGCATCGGGGCGGATGATCCGCAGTCCGTGCCGCGCCAGGTCGAGAGCGCGGACGATGGCGGGATCGATCGACGCGACATGCGCGAGCGTCGGACAGCGGAATCCGGGAACGAGCCCGGTGGTACGCGCGCACCCGCCGATGTGATCGCCACGCTCCAGCACCAGCACCTTCCGGCCCGCCCGCGCAAGAAACGCAGCAGTCACCAGGCCATTGACGCCGGCGCCGATGATGACGGTGTCAGAGGACATGTCGTTGGTTATTTGTTTCCGAGTATCTTCATCACGCAATTCCTCGCCGGGGCGCCCATGATCCCTCCGCCGGGATGCGTCGCCGATCCACACATCCACAGGTTTCGGATCGGTGTCTTGTACTGTGCCCAGCCCGGCAGAGGCCGCGCGAAGAACAGCTGCTCGAGCGACAGCTCGCCCTGGAAGATATTGCCTTCGGTCAGCCCGAAATCGCGTTCGATGTCTAGCGGCGTCAGCACCTGCCGGTGCAGGATGAGGTCGCGGATGTTGGGCGCGTATTCCGCGATCGTATCGATGACGGTGTCGCCGAATGCCTCGCGCTGCTCGTCCCAGGTTCCGCTGGCGAGCTTGTATGGCGCGTATTGCACGAAGCACGACATGATGTGCTTGCCGGGTGGAGCGATCGACGGATCGGTGAGCGTCGGAATCACCATGTCCATGTACGGCCGCCGGGAGAACTCGCCGTATTTGGCCTGGTCGTAGGCGCGCTCCATGTAATCCACACTCGGAGAAATCGAAATCGCGCCGCGCAGCTGCGGACCGTCGCCGGGCATGCAGGTGAAGTTGGGCAGCCCGTCGAGCGCCAGGTTGACCTTTCCGGATGATCCGCGGAATTTGTAGCGGCGCACGTCGCCGACGAAATCGTCCGGTAGATCCTTCGTGTCCATGAACTTCAGGAACGTCAGGTTCGGATCGACGCTGGACAGGACCATGCTCGCCTGCAGCTCATCGCCGTTGGTGAGGACGACGCCGGATGCTTCGCCGTTGGCAACGGCAATCCTGGCAACGGCCGCCTCGGTTCGGATCTCGACGCCCGCCTCCCGCGCCGCCGCCGCAATCGCGTTCGAGATCGCACCGGTGCCGCCGCGGGCAAAGCCCCACGAGCGAAAGGCGCCGTCGATCTCGCCCATGTAGTGGTGCAGCAGCACGTACGCGGTCCCCGGCGAGCGGACGCCGAGAAACGTTCCGATGATTCCCGACGCCGACATCGTCGCCTTGAGCACGTCGGTCTCGAACCACTGATCGAGGAAATCGACCGCGCTCATCGTCATCAACTGAACCTGATTGTAGCGGTCCAGATCCGCGAGCGCGCGGAAACGCTTGCCGAGGAACGCCAGCTTCATCAGGCCGCGTGGATCGAGCGACATCGGATCGGGTGGCGTCATGTCCAGGATCGGCTTGACGAAGCGCGCCATCTCGACCATCGCCTTGCCGTACTCGTCGTAGGCTTCGGCATCGAGCGTCGAGTGGCGCCGGATTTCGCGCTGCGTCCGCGCGTGATCGTTGACGCGCCACAGGTGGTCGCCGTTCGGCATCGGCGTGAAGGTGCCGTCGAGCGGAAGAATCTCGAGGCCATGGCGCGGCAGCTCGAGATCGCGAATGATCTCCGGCCGCAGCAGTGAGACCACGTACGAGCACACCGAGAAATGAAAGCCGGGAAAGACCTCTTCGGTGACTGCCGCGCCGCCGAGAACATGACGCCGCTCGAGCACCAGGACCTTCCGTCCCGCCCGCGCCAGATAGGCCGCAGCAGTCAGCCCGTTGTGCCCGCCGCCGATCACGATTGCGTCATACTTCATGGCAGATTTCAGACTTGAGATTTCAAAACGTCATTTCGGGAATTCGATTTCAGACTGCGGCTTCGGACTTCGCGTTGAACGGCGAAGCAGGCGAGACGGGCGGGATTACAAGCCGCAGCTGCGGGTCGCGTTGCCGAGGATGCGCGAACGGAGGAGGAGGAACGCAGCGGCACGCATGATCGATGCGCGCAGTCTACTATAATCGCGCCATGCCGATTGGCAGCGCCGTTCACGCCCGTACCTTTGCGCTGGCCGAGAGTCTCAACTACCGCGAGTGGTCCGGTTACTACACGGTCAGCGC
>DASXIR010000354.1:0-3573 GCA_036497895.1 Vicinamibacterales bacterium
GGTCTCCGGCATCGAGCTGTTCCTGCAGCCGGTGCAGGACCTCGCAGTCGAGGACCGGATCAGCCGCACCCAGTACCAATACGCACTCGACGCGCCGGACAAGGCGCTTCTCGATCAGTGGGCACCGCGACTGGTCGAGCGCATGAAGCAGATTCCCGAGCTGCGCGACGTCGCCAGCGATCAGCAGAACAACGGTCTCGGCATCTTCGTCAATATCGACCGCGATACCGCCGGCCGCCTCGGGATCACGCCGCAGAACGTCGACGATGCGCTCTACGACTCGTTCGGACAGCGGCAGGTGTCAACGATCTACACCCAGACCAATCAGTTTCACGTCGTCCTCGAGGTCGCCTCGCGCTACCAGCTGGATGCCAATTCGCTCCAGGACCTCTATGTGCCGACCGGCGCGGCGTCCCAGAACCTGGCGTCCACCATCGCGCTGGCAGGCACCAACTCCGCGCTGACCGGGGCGGCCAGCATCGCCGCGGCGCCGCTGGCGGGGTTCGTCACCGCCTCGCTGATGCCGTCGCCGATCGCGATCAACCACCAGAGTCAGTTTCCGGTGGTAACGCTGTCGTTCAACCTGGCGCCGGGCGCCTCGCTCGGCGCCGCGGTCGAGCACATCCGCCAGGCGACGCAGGAGCTCGGCATGCCGGCCAGCATCGAACCGAGTTTCCAGGGCACCGCACACGCCTTCGAGTCGTCGCTCGCGAACGAGTCGATCCTGATCCTCGCCGCCATCGTGACCGTCTACCTCGTGCTCGGCATGCTGTACGAGAGCACGATTCATCCGCTGACGATTCTGTCGACACTGCCGTCGGCGGGCGTCGGCGCGATTCTCGCGCTGGTCCTGTTCAAGGAGGACCTCGACGTCATCGCGCTCATCGGCATCATCCTGCTGATCGGCATCGTGAAGAAGAACGCGATCATGATGATCGACTTCGCGCTGGAGGCGGAGCGCAACGAGGGCAAGTCGCCGGAGGAGGCCATCTACCAGGCCTGCCTGCTGCGCTTCCGTCCGATCATGATGACGACGATGGCGGCGCTGCTCGGTGCGGTGCCGCTGGCGTTCGGCAGCGGCATCGGATCGGAGCTCCGCAAGCCGCTCGGCATCTGCATCATCGGCGGTCTGCTGGTCAGCCAGGTGCTGACGCTGTTCACGACCCCGGTCATTTATCTGTTCTTCGGCCGGATCGCCGTCTGGTTCGGACGTCTGCGCGGCGTGCCTGCCGCCGAGTTGTCGGCGCCGCATGCCTAGGACGCCATGAGCATCTCCACGCCGTTCATCCGGCGACCGATTGCCACGACCCTGTTCATGATCGCCATGACCCTGGCCGGCGGCATCGCCTACACCCTGCTGCCGGTGTCAGCGCTGCCGGAAGTCGACTTTCCGACCATCACCGTCAGCGCCGGCCTGCCTGGCGCCAGTCCTGAAGTGATGGCGGCGTCGGTGGCGACCCCGCTCGAAAAGCAGTTCACGCGCATCGCCGGCGTGACCGAGATGACGTCCAACAGCTCGGTCGGATCGGCGCAGGTGACGCTGCAATTCGACCTGAGCCGCGACATCAACGCCGCCGCGCGCGAGGTGCAGGCCGCGATCAACTCGTCTGCCGGATCACTGCCGGCGAACCTGCCGTCGCTGCCGCGCTACCGGAAGATCAACCCCGCGGATCAGCCGATTCTGCTGATGACCCTCGAGTCAGACGTGGTGCCGCGGCCACAGCTCTACGACATCGCCTCGTCGGTGTTCGCCCAGAAGCTGTCGCAGGTGCCGGGTGTGGGCCAAGTGTCGGTCGGCGGCAGCTCGCTGCCGGCGGTTCGAGTCGAGGTGAACCCGCAGCCGCTTTCCAACTACAACGTCGGCCTCGATCAGATCGGCACCTTCCTGCAGCGGGCGAATGCCAATCTGCCGAAGGGTGCGGTTGCGAACGACGAAGTGCAGCTGCCGGTCTACACCAGCGATCAGCTGTTTCAGGCCAAGGACTACAAGGATCTCGTTGTCGTCTACCGCAAGGGCGCGCCAGTGCGACTCTCGGATCTGGGCCGGGTGATCGATGCCAACGAGGACGTCAGGAACCTCGGCATCGTCAACGGCAGCCCGATGGTCCAGATCCAGATCAGCCGCCAGCCCAACGCCAATATCGTCGAGACCGTGGCGCGCATCAAGGCGCTGATGCCACAGTTCGAGGCCCAGCTGCCGCCGACGGTCCGCTTCAAGATCGCGAGTGACCGGACGACCACGACGAAAGAGTCGATGGACGATGCCCAGCGCAACATGATCATTTCGATCGGCCTGGTGATTTTCGTCGTGTTCCTGTTCCTGCGCAGCGGTTGGTCCACCTTCATCCCCAGCATCTCGGTGCCGGTCTCGATCATCGCGACGTTCGGCGCGATGTACCTGCTCGGCTACACCCTCGACAATTTGTCGCTGATGGCGCTGACCATCGCCACCGGATTCGTCGTGGACGATGCAATCGTCGTGATCGAGAACATCACGCGACACCTGGAGAACGGCTTGAAACCGATGGAGGCGGCGCTGAAAGGCGCCGAAGAGATCGGCTTCACCGTGCTTTCCATGAGCGTGTCGCTGATCGCCGTCTTCATTCCGATTCTCATGATGAGCGGTGTGATGGGACGGCTGTTCCGCGAGTTTGCGGTCGTCCTGTCGGTGTCGATCGCCATCTCGATGGTGGTGTCGCTCACCCTGACGCCGATGATGTGCGCATGGCTGCTCAAGGAAGAACGCCACGACGGCCACGGCTATCTCTACAACCAGAGCGAGAAGCTCTTGCAGTGGGTGATTTCAACCTACGGGTCGGCGCTGTCGGTCGCGCTCGATCACCCCGCGGTCGTCCTCCTGACCGTGTTCCTGACGATGGGCGTCAACGTCTACCTGTACGCCAAGGTGCCGAAAGGCTTCTTCCCGCAGCAGGACACCGGACGTCTGCAGGGCGCCATCGTCGGTGAGCAGCACATTTCCTATCAGGCCCTCGTCGACAAGGCCCGATGGTTCGAGGAACAGGTCCGGACCGATCCGGACGTCGAAACGGTGACGATGGTCGCCGGCACCAGCGGCGGCGGCTTCGGCGGGAACTCGGCGAACATCAACGTCCAGCTGAAACCGGTCGGTGTGCGCCACTCGACGTCCGATCAAGTAGTCGCGCGCCTGAGGCGGAAGACCGGCGGCGTCCCCGGCGCGACGATGTTTCTGCAGAATTCGCAGGATGTGCGCATCGGCGGCCGCCAGGGTAATGCGCAATATCAGTACACGCTGCAGGCGCCGGACTTCGAGTCGCTCGCGGAGTGGGGACCAAAAGTCCTGGACCGGTTATCGACACTTCCGGAGATTGCCGACGTCAGCTCGGATCAGCAGAACTCCGGCCTGTCGTCGAACGTCGTCATCGATCGCGACACGGCATCGCGGCTTGGACTCACCGCGCAGGCGGTGGACGCGGCGCTCTACGACGCCTTCGGCCAGCGCCAGGTGTCGGTGATGTACAAGTCGATCAACCAGTATCACGTGATCCTGGCGCTGCAGCAGCAATGGTGGTCGAGTCCGGACTTCCTGAACAC
>DASXIR010000355.1:0-2974 GCA_036497895.1 Vicinamibacterales bacterium
CCGTCGTAATATCTGGACACGCTCGTCGCGTCCTTCAGCCCCTTTCGTTCCAGCACGCTGCCGTAATAACGCCGCAGGCGCACCACGAGGTCGAAAGCGGCGCCATTCTTCCGTCTGGTCCACTCCAACGACTCGTTCGGATCGGTCTTGCTCAGTGTCGCAAATGCATCCTGGCTGGCCTGGGCGATATCGTCCAGCAGCAGGAGCAGCTCGGTTGTGGCGCGCGTGCCGGGGTGAGCGGTGGCGTATCGACTGACGAACCCGACGAAGTTCACGTGATCGGCCGCGAGCTCGAGTTCGACCCATAGCCGAGGATCCCGAATCGATCGATCGGCGTATGGTTGGGGCCAGTTCTCTTCCCGATACATCTGCAACAACTGCGGCAGACTGCCCGCATCCGGATCCGACTCCTCAATCAGCTTCGCGATGGACTGGAAGACGGTCCAGCGATCGCGCCGAGACCATGCCTTGTCTACGAGCACCTGCAACGCCTTGCGGTCGAGCCGCAGCGGCCGCTGTCTCGCCCGCGCCGACACCGGCGCGGCATTTCGCGCGAACGGGTTCGTGAGGGTTTCGTGGGTGACGCGTTCCGGCATGACACCGAAGTGATCGAGCGCGAGTCCTGGCGTGAGAAACGGAAAGAGGACCTGCGCGTGCGCCGCGATCTTGGCGACGTTGATGTTGAAGTCGCCCATCGAGACTTCCGAGGAACTGTCGTCGGGCGGAAGGCTCCAGTCTTCACGCGGCAGCTCGGTCGGTCTGATGCCCGGATACGCGGAGTCCTCGGTCGGCCCGACGATGAAGGTGGAGACCGCGTGGGTTGAAGAGGACCGTCCCGATCGAAGCGCGACGATCGGCGGCAACGACCACCAGATCGCAAGCGTCAGCATCACGCCGTGAAGGGTCGCCGAAGAGCCGAAGGCGGTCAGGCGGCGCACATCACCAGCCCAGCGGGATCAGTTCAAGGAGCCGACGGCTTGGAGCTGATGGGGAGCACGTTGAGGGCGAGGCGCACGCCGGTAATCGGTGCCGCCGTTTTGGCCGGCGACGCTCCGCCGAACGCCACCGACATGATGTCCGGATCGTCGAGGTCAGCCTTCACTTCGATTTTCGTGCCGCGCGGCAACGTCAGCGGCTGCTCGAACCAATAGCGGCGATCCCAGTCGGCGCGGGTCAGCAGACGAATCATCGGTGTGCGCGTGCCGTTGGGCAGTACCGCTTCGACCTGCAGTGTGATGTTCGGCGGCACCATGTCCGGGCTGACCGCGACTGCCTGCACGTCTTCATCGACCGTGCGGCTGAAGGTCACTGTCCGCTTGCTGGTATCCGCCGCGGTGAGAGTGGCAGACGCGACAGGCAAGGTCAGCAGCTCGCGTGCATCCTTCGCGCTGGAGAAATAGATCCCGACTGTGCTCAAGTCCGACACTTCCTTGCCTTCGAACTGCCACGTCTTCTTGTAATGAATGCGCACGGCGACTTCGGCGCCGGCGGGGAGGCGAAGCGCGGTGCCGGCGTCCATCGGTTCCGGATCGTGTCCGGGCACCCAGCGCGCAAGTACCTGTTCGGGAGCCGGCTCGGCCGACGCCGCCGCGGACGATTTGACGTAGATCAAGGCACTGCGAACAACCGACGGCGTACCCGGGAGCAGATCGACCGCGCGCACCCATCGCGGCTCGCTCGTCGCGGTCGCGATGGTGAACTCATGGGTGTCTTCCATCTTGTCGGCCGACACCACGAATGGCGCCGGCAGCGGCAGCGCCAGGTCTGGCTTGCCGAGCACCCACTCGTTTTTCAGCGTGACCGCCGGCAGCTTCTGATCGAGCCGGCCGCGCGGATTGCCGCCTGTTGCCCAGGTCAGGATGGTATCGAGCTCTTTCGGTGTCAGCAGATGCTCGTGCTTGAACTCGCCGAAGCCATCGACGGCATTCCACGGTGGCATGTGGGACGCGACCAGCTCGCCGCGAATCGATTCGGCCCACGGGAACGCCTCCTCGTAGGTCATCAGCGACATCGGCGCGACACCGCCGTCCACGTGACAGCTGCCGCACTTGGCGCGCACGATCGGAAAGACATCGTCGTTGTAGGTGTACTTCGACGTGATCGCCTTGTGGGCTTCGCCTCGCTGAACCTGCAACGCGAGGCCCGCGCCGAAAACGGCGCAAATCGCGGCAACGCGGAGAGTGCTCTTCGAGATGGTCATGGCTGGCTCGGGAACGACGCCTGAAGGTCTTTGGCTGCATCGACGAACCCGGCGAAGGCGTCCACGATCTGTTGCTTGTTGCCGATGTCGCCGAATGCATCGAGCAGCCAGGCGGCGCGGATCAGCTTCTTGGCGGCTGGTTCGGCGACGCGCTGCTTGTCCTCGGAGAGTTCCTTCTTGTGGTCGTCGACGAGCGCGAGGGCAATGTCCTTGGCCTGGAACGCCGGCACGTAGATGCTGCCGAACGAGCCCTTGTCGATCAGCGAGCGAATCAGGTCCGTCTGCGTCTTCAATTGCGTGAGCAACTCGGGGACCGTGCCGGTAATCGGCGGCGGAATCAGCGATGGGTCGACGAGCATTCCATCGACGCCGTTGGTGAGCGGGACCGGCGTTGGCGCCTGAGCTGTCGGCGTGCCGACAACCGCCTTGGCCGGCGCTGCCGCCTGATTGGTCATCGTCATCGTCGGTGTCGCCGGGGCGGCAACGTCTTTGGTGTATTCGCTGAAGGTGAAGTCGAACGGATACTCGGGGCCGTCCGGCGTGAAGCGCATTTTCGCCGTTATCGACGCCGGCAGCCTGGTTGCACCGATCTTCGCCTGGAAGTACTTGCCTCCGGCAACCGGCACCAGTGGGAACGACTTGACCTCGGTGGTCTTACGGGTGGCAGCGTCGAAGGTCTGCTCGGTGACGACACGGCCCTTGACTGCCTTGAAGAGCGCGCTCTTCAGCGGCTTCGTGAAGTCGTCGTAGAGGTAGACGCGGAAGACGCCGTCG
>DASXIR010000356.1:0-5607 GCA_036497895.1 Vicinamibacterales bacterium
CAGCCTCGACACGCTGATCCACAGGGAACCGAAGCTGCATTTCACCGCCACGATTTCCGGCCAGTTCCAGCTCACGGTAGGCGGCGACGAGATCGCGTCGATCGATGTGGACCTCCTGCTCGAAGGCCCCGGGCACTGGCACGCGCACGCGCACGCGAGCATCAGCTTCCTTTTCTTCAGCGTGTCCGGCACCCTCGACGTTGAGTGGGGTACCGACGCGATCCTGATCCTCGGCCCGCCGGTCGATGTCGCCCAACTGGTGCACGATGCGCTGGCGCTCGATTCGACCTGGGCGCACGTCATTCCAGCCGCCGACGGGGGGACCGCGCAGTTGCGATCCGGCGCTACCGCGCTGCATCCGCTCGGACTCCTGCGCCTGACGCAAACGGTCGCGCCCGTTGGCGTGCCGCTGGCGAAGTTCGGGGCCAATACCACCACGTCGACCGATCCGTTCACGGTCGCGATCACCGCGACCGGCGCGGTCGTCACGACAGCGCAGGAGTTGTTCGCGACGTCGGACTTCTTCGAGCTGAGCGACGACGACCGCTTGTCGAAACCGGCGTTCCTCCCCTTCGACGCTGGTGCGATCGTCCAGGGCGGCACCTGGCAGGTCGCCGACCCGCAGACGGCCGCTGTCGTCTACGAAGAAAGCCTCGGCGATGACGACGCTGGCGGCAGTTCGACGACGTTTCGACCGCTCGATGGCTTCGCGCTCGGTTGGGCGACGCTCGGTGCGGCCGGCCGCGCCCGTTCGCCATTGACGAAGCCGGTGACGGTGAAAATCGGAGTGAGGCCGAACGGCTACTCGGTGGCGAACGTGGCGACAGGTCAAATCGTCTCGACCGGTGCCGCCTCGGCGGTGATGGCGTCGACCCGGCGGTCCGCCGACACGATCGCCGTCGCTGACTTCGAACTCCGAGGGGTCAGCTGATGGCCGACGCGACGTTCACCTTCGCCTCGATGGTTCATCGAGGATTTCTGGCCGGCGCGGACGCGACAACCGACGTCACGGTCGCGGTTCCCGGCAAAGATCCGATCGCGCGCCAGATGCCGATGATGACAGCGGGCGACGTCATCGGGATCCCGTCGCGTCAAGTCATCCGATGCACGCCGGTGAACGGCCTCATCGACGCGGAGCCCAACTACCTCGCGACGATCGAATTCGATGCGCCCGACCTGCCGTGGATGTTCAGCCGGAAGCCGGCGACCGGACCGATGCAGCCATGGATCGCGCTCGCCGTCGTCGATGTCACGGAGCTCGCGGCCGATCCTCTTTCTCCGTCTCCCGTGGGAACGCAGCTGACGATCGGTGCCGCGCAGTTGCCGAATCCGGCCGAGGCGTGGATGTGGGCGCACAGCCAGCTACTCGACGCCGACACCGTGCCTGCCGACCCCGCGCGATCGCTATCGCGGCTCGTCAGCTCGCGCAAGCTGGAGTCGAATCGCCGTTACCTCGCGTGCGTTGTTCCGGTATTCGCCGCCGGCAAGACCGCCGGCCTGGGAATCGATCCGGGGGACGCGCGTACCAGTATGGATTTCGCGTGGGATTTAAACGCGGGTGACGTGACGCTGCCGGTCTATTACTTCTGGCGATTCAGCACCGGGCCGAACGGCGACTTCGAGTCGCTCGTCCGCCGCCTCCACGGCGTACCGCTCCCGTCCGGACTCGGCGGACGCACGCTGCTGCTCGACGCCCCGCTGTCCGGCCTGCCGTCTCCGAACGCTGGCGGCGCGAGCGTCGATCTGCAGGTTGCCCTTCGTCCCCCCGGCGAACTGACCGACGACATCGGGCCGCTCGTCGGCGCCTCTTATCTCGACGCATTGCGGGCGCGCCTCGTCGACGCGGGATATGACATCTCGCTGCTGACGTCGAACCCCGGCGCTCCGCCTCCGGCCGTCGGACCACCGGTCTACGGGCAGCTTGCGGCCGGCGCCACCGCCATGGCGGCAAGTCTCGCCACGGCCACCCCTCCGCCGTGGCTCCGAGAGACCAATCTCGATCCGCGGCTTCGAGTAGCAGCGGGGCTCGGAGGCGAAGTCGTCCGGCACAATCAGGAGCGGTACGTCGAAGAAGCGTGGAAGCAGGTGGGTGATGTCATCGGCGCGAACACGCTTCGCCGACGCGGCGAGTTCTCGACCGCTGCGGCCGCAACGCTCCACAGGAGGTGGATCTCGCAGCTGTCGCCGGTCGACCTCCTCACGTCCACGGCGCCCGTTCACGCGCGCGTGTTCGTCAGCCAGAACCTCACGATCACCGGCAGGCTTCGCCAGTCTCCGCTGCCGCCGTCGATCGTCTCGGTCGAATATCGCCGCCTCACGCGCGCACGCGGCAAGCGGGCGGGCGCGAGCGCGTGGCGCGCTGCCGTCGGTCCGCAGGTTCTGGCATCTCGATCGGCTTCCGCACAGCCGCTGCAGGTGGCGGTCGCGCTCGACACGATCGACACACTCGAACCCCCAAGCCGCGTATGGGGGACCAACGCGGCGCCCTCCATCCTGGCGCGGCTCGTGCCGGATCTCGACCAGACAGGTTTGACCGCAGCGCAGGCCGCAAGCGAGCTGGATGCGGTGACCCACCTCGCCGCCGTCGATTTCGCCACGGCCGCCGACGCCGCGTTGCATGAAAGCTCGATCGACACCGAGCGCGTGCTTACTGCCGTCGGCATGCTGCCCACTGCGACCGTTCTCGCATCGGTGCCGACTGGTCCGGCGGCACTGCCGCACGCGCACACGATTCCGCAGGCGGTGACGCTGACGGTCCCTGCCGTTCTCTCCACGGCGACGGCGACGACGATCGTTCCCATCAGCCACGTTGTCGCCGACGTGATCGCGGAACAGCCGGGGCTGATTACGAACGGCCCCAACGGGATCGCCGTCGACACCGCGGCCGTCTCGAGCCTCTCGCTGCGCTCGCGGGCGGCGGCGACGATCAGCGCTGCGGTGTTCGGGAAGTTGATCGATGGCACGTTCACCGAACCGGCCACGCCCATCCGGCACTTCGGGCTCCCGGGGCAGATCGTCGCGACGCTGAAACAGCAGATGTCAGACGTGGCGCGGACGATGATTGGCCGGCAGATCGTCGCGTCCGATGCTGCTTCTCTCCCAGAAACAAGCCTTGCCGGCGGCTTCGAACCGCTTCGCGCGAGCATCGTTGCGGCACTCGACCCGATGGTAACGATGGTCCGGATGGTCAACCATCGCATCTCGGCACTGACCCATGCCCAGGCTGAGGGCTTGGACGACATCATGGCGGCGCCCGATCTTTCGGAGCCGACCTATCGTGCGCTCGCCGCCATCTCTCTCGACTGGCTATTGCCGGGCGTAGACAAGTTGCCGTCCGACACGACGACGCTGGTCGAGTCGAATCGCACGTTCATCAGCTCGTTCCTGGTCGGCATGAACCACGAGATCGCGCGCGAGCTCCTGTGGCGCGAGTACCCGACCGACCAGCGCGGCACCTACATGCGCCAGTTCTGGGCGCACCGCCAGACCGGCGACCCGAGCGATCAGTACGATCTTCAGCACCAGCTGCACGCCGCTCCAACACTGACTCTCGAGCAGCTCGGGCTGAAACCTGGTCAGGCGGCGTCGCCGTTGGTGCTCGTCGTCAAAGGCGACCTGGTTCGCCGCTATCCGGGAATGCTCGTGACCGCCGCGAAGACGAAGAAGAGCGGCGCCATCCGCATTCTCGATCCGGCGACTGAGATCCAGCCGGACTTCATGGCGAGATTGGAACCCGACGTGCTGCTCGTTGGGTTCGAATCGCTGAGCGCTGACGACATCTGGACTCTCGGCGCCAACGAGAATACGGCTTGGTGGTTCTTCTTCGCCGAGCACTTCACAGAACCGAGATTCGGTCTCGATCTCGCCGCGGCCGGGAACTCGTCCACGTTTGCCGACTGGAATGATGCCTCGTGGGCCAACGCGGTGGTCGACGCCGCCGGACGTCTCGGCGCGGGAAGCTTCAGCGTGCCTCCGCTGCCGAAGTCGAAGCCGGGCACTCCCGCAGGACCCAAGTACGACTGGCACGGCAGCAGTTCGTCCGTCGCCTGGATCCTTCTGCAGTATCCATTTCGCCGCGGCATGCGCGGCACCGATCTTCTTCCGCCGAGGACGCCGGCGTGAGTCCGCAGCACGACCTACCCGGTATCGACGCCGCGATCCCCGTCACGCTGCTGCCGGTACGAATTGAAACGCGGTTCGCTGGAACGGCGGCGGTGCCGCAGCTGCAGGTTCGGCTGTATCCTGATGACGTCCACGTCGATCATCACGATCCCCGCCTCACCGAGAGCGAGGTCGCAGCGGGGAAGCGTTACTGGACGAGCGTCCGTGCCGGCACTGCCGGCGATGGGTCGTGGGCGCAGCTGTTGAAGGACGTCGGCCCGACGCGCGCGATCTGGGTTCAACAGGCGCTCACACCGACCAACGCCGCGGGCGCTCCAGCATTTCCGAACGTCGCAACGGTGGACGGCACTGCAGGTCTGCCGGCAGCCGCTCGAGCGCTGCCCCGCTCGTTCATCGTTCGCGTGCGCCACGCAAGCGGCGAGACGATCGTTCAGGGCAGCGATATCCCTCCGAGCCTGCAAGTGGGAGTCTCCTTTGGTGATGCGCCGGCCGGAACGACGCCGCCGGCGCCTCCACCTGCCGATGCGACGCGCGTCCTCGACGAAGGTATGCGCTGGATGGTCGACTTCGACGCCGCAGTACGTGTTGGCATGGCCGTCACCGTGAATCTACCGCCCCAGACAAGCTTCGTGCAGGACGTGGTGGCCGTCGGCGTTCCAGTCGCGGGCGCTGATGGCGCCGCGCTGATGGCCGCGTTGATCGAGTCGCACCGCTTGAGCGATGGCGCGGCCTTCATCCCGCCGGGAACGCCGACGAACAACCTCGCCGACTCATCGAGCGGCTACTCGATTTCGGCGGTGCCGCCGCCGCCAGTTCCGATCGGAGCTCCGGCGGCCGGCTCTGTCGCCGCCATTCTCGCAGCCGCATGGAGCATCGACCCGATGGTGCTCGCGCGGATTGCCGGCGCCGCGAGCCCCGAGCTCGACGAAGCCCTTCTGATGGGCCGGGCGCTGTTCGAGGCGACGTGGGGATCGTATCTGCGACAACAGGGGCAGCCCGGTTTCGACTTGAACCTTCTGCCGCAGGTGTATGTCCACGTCACCTCGTTCGTCCGCGGCGGCGGGCCACTGCCGGCGATTCGGTTCGGACGCCAGCCCTACGCGATCGCGCCGGTGATGGCGCGCGGCGGCTGGGTGCCAGTGGCCGAAGGCGCATTCGAGCAGTGGCTGACCGGATTCCTGCCGGGCATCCGCACGTTATGGACTTCGGGAGTCGTGGACGAGCCGTCGGGCCCCGACCTGTTCGCTCAGGAACCGGTGTCGACGCGCGTCCGCCTCCGCACGACAAACATGAGCGCCGCTGTCGACTACATGCTGGCCACAGGCAATGGCGTCGTTCACGGCAATCTCGAAGTCGGCCGCCGTGCGCTGCTCGCCGAGGTCGGCTTCACGGGTGCGATGTCTTCGGTGTTCACCCAGATCTTCGCCAACAGCGCCGCCCAACTCTGGCTGCCGATGACGGCGGACGGCGACACGCAGTTCAACC
>DASXIR010000357.1:0-15192 GCA_036497895.1 Vicinamibacterales bacterium
CTCGACTGGGCCGCGGCCTCGATTTCGACCATCTTCTAGTTCGATCCGGCAGTTGCGGTGCAGGCAGCACCGCGAGACAATCAGCGCGCATGTGGCGCCTCGGACTCGCGTCGTGCCTGGTGGCCGTCGCCGCGCTTGGCACCGCAGCCGACGCGCGATGCCAGATTCGCGCGCCCGGATCCGGAACCCGGCTTCCGACGCTCGAACCGGTGGCCGAGATGCGCATCTCGAGGCTCGAGCACTGGCTCGGTTCCGTTGATTCGCACAACCCCGGCTACGAGGATCAGGCCCTGCTCGACGTCGCCGAGTGGACGCCAGACGACCTTCGGTCGCTCTGGATCGACGTGGACGTGCTCGCGCAGCTGATGCGCAAGCCGAAGTCGGGTGCGGCCTCGGTCCGGCCCGAAGGCCAGCGGTTGTCCTCCACCGTCAACTACTCGTCCGATCAGCGCAAGCGCCTGGTGCTGCTGGCGTGCGCGGCGGCCGGCATTCTCGACACCGATGTGCAGTGCTATGGGGCGACCCGGAACGGCGGCATCGACGAACCGCTCGGCAGGCTTGCGGCTCACGCGGCCAGCGCGCGCCGCGCCGGGGAGCGCCACTACGTGCTGCGGCGGGGCGCCTTGTTGCACACCGACCTCGCGATCCTGGACCGTGCCGTTGTCCCGACTGCGTCGACGCCGACGGTGTCGCGGTCGGTCGCGCCTCAAGCCTTCACGATGGACATGTCGGACGGACGTCAGGTCGATCTGCGGCAGTCAGGAGTGCATTGGGAAATCGCCCGCATGCTGCTCGACAACGTCGCACCACGGGAGGAGCAGAAGCCGGAGCCAGGCCTGGACCCGATGGTTCGTGGCTGGTACCGGGCGACCGCGGCTTGGATGCAGCTTCGAGGGTCGCACGATGTGCATCATCTTGATCACGCCCGCGAGGTGATCCCGAACGATCCAGAGATTCTGTTTCTCAGCGGCACCCAGCACGAGACGCTGGCCAACGCGACGATTCAGGCGGCGATGCGTTCGGCGGTCGTCCCGAACGGCGTCATGTTCAATATCGGATCGGAACGGGACGAGCTGCGCCAGGCGGATGGCTTCTTCATGCGTGCGCTGCAGATTAAGCCGGACGCAGTCGAAACGCGCTTGCGTCAGGGTCGCGTGCAGGGCGAGTTGGGTCGTCATGCTGAGGCGGCGAGCAGTCTGGAGCAGGCGACGCACGCGGCCACATCCTCGCCGATGGCGTACTACGCGGACCTGTTTCTCGGTGCGGAGCGGGAGGCGCTCGGCCGTTTCGACCTGGCTCGCACGTCGTACGAAAGTGCCGCGGCTCTTTACCCGAGGGCCCAGTCGCCGTTGATCGCGCTCAGTCAGCTGGCTCGCCGAACCGGCGATCGCGCCGGAGCGCTCCGATCGATGGAGCAGCTTTTCGCGTTACCCCCAGTGCGGGACGAGCACGACGACCCGTGGTGGGCGTACTACCTCTTTCAGGCACGTGACGCCGACGCGCTGATCGACGCGGTGCGAAACCCCTTCGTGAACAAGGAGGCTCAATGAGGCGGCAAGTGGCTATGCCACTGACACTGATACTTCTGCTTCTACCGACTGCCGGCCGGTCGCAAAATCCAGCGGCGCAGAGCCAGCCCGCTCCGGATCCGGCCGCCCAGAGTGCCATCTTCTCGTCGAAGGTCGAAGCGGTACGCGTGGACGTCCTCGTCACCGACAACAATCAGACCGTGCGCGGCCTCGGCCCAGCCGACTTCGACATCCTCGACAACGGCGTGCCGCAACAAATTGATCTCGTCAGCTTCGACCAGATTCCGCTCAACGTGATCCTGGCGCTGGATATGAGCGACAGTGTGGCCGGCGATCGACTCAATCAACTGCGCAGAGCCGGTGGCGCCATTCTCGGCGCGCTGCACAAAAACGATCAGGCCGCGCTCGTCACCTTCAGCGAGGTGGTTCGGCGCGATGCTCCGCTTTCGACCAACGTCGACTCGGTCCGTGCCGCGCTGAATCAGGTGGACGGCACCGGTGCGACCGCGCTGGTGGACGGCACCTTCGCCGGCATCATGGTGGGCGAGTCGGATGCAGGCCGCGCACTGTTGATCGTGTTCAGTGACGGCGTGGACACCTCGAGCTGGCTGACGGGAGACACCGTCCTCGACACCGCCAAGCGTTCCGACGTCGTCGCCTACGCGGTGGCCGTCAAGTCGGCGTTGAAGCCGGAGTTTCTTCGCGACCTCACCTCGTTCACTGCGGGACGACTGTTCGAGGTCGACAAGACCGCGAATCTGGCCTCGATTTTCCTCGGCGTGCTCGAGGAATTCAGGCAACGCTATCTGGTGAGCTACACGCCTCGCGGTGTCGCCAGGGACGGATGGCACCGGCTCGAGGTCCGCGTGAAGAATCGGCGCGCCGCGGTGAAAGCCCGTCCCGGCTACCTCGCCGGTTCCTGATTCACCGATCTCGAAGAAGAATGTAGACCGAGTGGGTCGCCAATTTCTGTGATTGACAAAGTCGGCCTGAAGTCTACAATGTAGTCAACAATGGCTGATGTGCTCGGCGCCTTCGAACAGGCCGTGTTGCTTGCAGTGGTCCGGCTTCGCGACGAGGCCTACGGACGGGCGATCCTGAAAGACGTGCAGACGCGGCTCGAGCGTGACGTCGCCGCCGGCGCCGTGCATGCGACGCTGGAGCGGCTGCAGAATCGCGGTCTGCTGTCCTCGAGGCTCGGTCCGGGCACACCGGTGCGTGCCGGACGGGCACGCCGTTATTACACGCTGCAGCCGACCGGTCTCACCGCTTTGAACGACTCGCGCGAAGCCGTGAATGCGATCTGGCGCGGCGTGAAGTTGCCGCTGACCAGAGTCAGGAGCACATCATGAAGGTCGATCGACCGCTCCCGTCGCCGCCGCGCTGGGCCGAGTCGCTGCTTCTGCTGCTGCTCGAGCCCAGGGACCGCGAGAGTTTCTCCGGCGATCTGCTCGAAGAATACCGGGAGACCGTGATCCCTGCCCGAGGACGAGGCGCGAACCGCTGGTATGCCGGGCAGGTCGCGTGGTTTCTGTGGCGGGCCGCCTGGATGTGGGGCGTCGCGATCGGCGCCGCGCTGATCGTCCGCTACCTGTTTGACACGCTCGTGCCCGTGACCAATTTCGTCGACCGTTCGATCACCTTGTCGCAGGCGATTGTGACGATCTTCGGTGCGGCGGCATTCTGGAACACATCGCGAACCGACTACATTCGGACTGGCATCCTGGTCGCGCTTGCCGCCGCAGTGATCGGCGGCGTCCTCAGCAGTCTGGGTTCGGGCGTGTTGCTCGGCATCTGGCACGATCCTGCGACGCTCCGCGCGTGGCAGAGCAGCGGCGGTATCGACGAGGCGCTTATCGATATTCCCGTACTGCTGATTCCGATCAGCCTCGTGTCCGGCGCTGCCGGTGCGGTGGCCGCCAAGGGTCTGTGGACGCCGATCCGGCGCCTCGGCGGTCGATGGTCGCCGCCCTGACGAACGGTCAGTCGAGCGCGAAGACGAACAGCGCGTGTCCCCCCGCAACGGCAATGTACTGCTTGTTGTCGGCGAGATAGGACATCGGACCGGAGCGGACGGCGCCGCCGGTCTGAAACTGCCAGAGCGGTTTGCCGCTGGTCGCGTCGAGAGCGTAGAAGTTGCCTTCGTTCGAGCCGCTGAACACCAGCCCGCCCGCGGTCGACAGCACGCCGGCCCAGGTCGGTGACGGCAGCTTGAAATCCCACGCCTGCTTACCGGTCTTCACGTCGAGCGCGCGAACCGCGCCCCAGGATTCTTCGTCGAGCCGCTTCTCGCTGCCGCCGGTGTAGTAGGTTCCGGGTTTGTACTCAACGCCGGTCTTGTAGTAAATCGATCCCATTTCGCGGACGGGCACGTAGAGCATGTTCGTGATCGGGCTGAACGACGGGCTCGCCCAGTTCGTCGATCCCTGGAGACTGGGATACACCAACGTGCCTTTCTCCGAGGGCTCCATTCCCGGAATTTCGATGGGACGGCCGCGCTCGTCAATGCCCTTCGCCCACGTTTGTTTTGCGTACGGTGCCGCAAACAGAAACTCGCCGGTCTTGCGATCGAGCGCGTAGAAAAAGCCGTTCCGGTTGGCGGTGACAACCACTGAGCGTTGCCGTCCGCCGACTTCAGCGTCCACCAGAATCGGAATCTGATTGGCGTCCCAATCGTGTACGTCGTGCGGCGTGAACTGGAAGTGCCAGCGGGCCTTTCCCGTCTCTATGTCGATCGCGACAAGCGACGAGGTGTAGAGGTTGTCGCCCTTGCGCGAGTCGCCGTTCCAATCCGGTCCTGGATTGCCGGTGCCCCAGTAGAGCAGCTTCAGCGCCGGATCGTAGGACCCGGTCAGCCAGGTCGCGCCGCCGCCGTGAATCCAGCTGTCGCCGGGCCACGATTCGCTGCCAGGTTCGCCGGGTGCAGGCACGGTCCAGAAGCGCCACGCCAACTTGCCGGTGTGGGCGTCGTAGGCGTCCAGAAATCCGCGGATCCCGGCTTCGCCTCCGCTGATGCCGACAATCACCTTGTCGCCCACCACCAGCGGAGCGGCCGTAATCGAATGTCCGGTCGGGTTGTCGCCGACGTGCACCGACCAGCGCTCGACCCCGGCGCGTGCGTCCAGGGCGAATAGATAACCGTCGAGCGTGCCGACGTACACCATGTTTTCGAGTACCGCGACGCCGCGGTTCACTCGCGGAAAGCCAAGATTGAGCACACTCGGTGCAATCGGCCGCGTCCATTCCCAAATCGACTTGCCGGTCTTCAAATCGAGCGCGAACACTGCGGTCGGTCCGGACGTGACGTACATGACGCCGTTGACGACAACCGGCGTCGATTCAATCGAGCCCGAGCCGGGTGGTTGATACACCCACGCCGGCCGCAGCTTCGCGACGTTGTCGATCGTGATTTGTTTGAGCGGCGAGAATCGGTGCGAGTCGTAGGCGCCGGAATACATCGGCCAGTCCCCTGCCTGCTGCGCCAGCAGCGGGACGGTGACGACGGCGATCGCGAGAACGGCACCGGCACGCCGTGCGACAGCTCTCGCGGTTCGGGCGACGCCAACGTGTGGTTGCCCGCCAGCTTCAGCCAGGCGAAGCTTCGCGCTCATTTCATACCCCGCAATGTTCCGAGGTAGGCGACCAGGTCGTCGAGCTGCGGCGCCGTCAGTCGCGATTCGTACGACGGCATCAGCGACGCGTCGATCTCGCGGTCGAGCCTCGAGAGCTCGGATTTTCGCAACGTGTGCACGGTTCCCGCCTGGTCACGAATCTCGACCCAGAACACGTCTTCATTCACACGAATGCCGCGAACCTCCGGTCCTGACGCCGGCACGGCCCGCACCACGAGATAACCGGGCGGATGCGATGCCGCCGGCTTGAGGAGAGATTCGCGCAGATATGCCGGTCCGCGCTGGGCGCCGATTTCCGTCAGCACCGGACCGATCACGCCGCCGCGCCCTTCGACGACGTGGCACGACGCGCAGCCGCTCGATTGGTAGAGCGCGACGCCACGTTCGGCGTTGCCGGGTCCGGGCCGCGCCGGTGTCCGGGACAGCGACGCGACATACGCCGCCGCCTGGCGAGCGCTGCGGTCGGTGAGACCGAGACGAAACGACGGCATGTCGGTCCCCGGTATGCCGTTCATCACGATCTCGACGATGGAGGCGGAGGTGGTGGCGTGACGAAGGCGTCCGTGCAGATTCGGACCGGTCCCTCCTTCGCCGCCGGCGCCGTGACACCAGGCGCACTGAGCGTCGAACACACGACGCCCGGCCGTCACGTCAGTCGCCGCGGTTGCCGCCGGTCGTGGCTGGGACCAGCCGGTTCGCGGCGTGATGAGCAGCGCCGCAAGCGCGAGAACGCGAAGCCGTCGCCTCATGCGGCGGATTATAGGCGGCTTCGCGTTCCGCGGACTATTTCAATCGAAGCGGTAGCGCCAGGTTCACCAGCGCCGGATCGATCACCCTCGTCACCACGCCAAGCTGCAATTAAGGTGGCAGATCGGAATTCAGTTGAATCGGAATGAATTCAGAGCTCTCGCCTTCGAGCGTATGTTCGATTCTGGGCCGTACTCACAGATTTCGAATCAGCTGGATGAGGAGGGCGTCCTGTTCGGGGAATACGGTCCGGAGATCGAGCACTATCCTGTCGTTCTGCACGCGCGCGATGATCGGTGGCGTCAGATGACGAAGACGATTCGCCAGGTGATCAGCGGTTGTGCCCTGCCGCGCGATTGAGACGAGCCACGTGGGGAGCTCGACACCAGGCGCGCTGCCGCCGCCGACAGCGGAGACGCCGGCGACAATTTCAGCGTCCCAGTCAGCCAAGGTCTTCAACACATTCGCAAATAAGTCTGCCCGCTGACGGACTTCCGCGGCGTTCATCATCAGCATCCGCTGGACCGGAACAGTGCGGGCTTCTCGTCCCGCGGCGTACTCCCCAAGTGTCGCTTCGAGTGCCGCGTACGTCATCTTGCCCACGCGAAGCGCTCGCATCAACGGATGCGTGCGGATTCGATCAACCGCCGCGGTTCGTCCGACGATGATGCCGGCTTGTGGTCCGCCCAGAAGCTTGTCGCCACTGAAGCAGCAGACATCCACGCCGGCCGCGATTGACGCGGCCACCGTCGGCTCGTCGAGATCGCCGGCGGTCGCTGAGGGATCGGATGGACGGCGGTTGCCGACTTGACCGCTTCCGAGATCGTCGGCGACGACGACGTTGAACTTTCGGCCGAGCGCGACCAGTTCCGGCAAGGCAGGGCGTTCGGTGAACCCTTCGATCCTGAAGTTCGACGGGTGGACGCGGAGAATCATCGCGGTCTGACCCGAGATCGCGGCGCCGTAATCGGCGGCTCTCGTCTTGTTGGTCGTTCCGACCTCGCGCAGCACGGCGCCGGACTGCGCCATCACGTCAGGGATCCGGAACCCACCGCCGATCTCGATCAGCTCGCCGCGAGAGACGATCGCTTCGCGTCCCTTCGCCAGCGCTGCGAGCACGATCAGGGTCGCCGCGGCGTTGTTGTTGACCACCACCGCCGCCTCGGCGCCGGTGACCCGGCACAACAGCGCTTCCACGTGCCGATCGCGCCGGCCGCGGACACCGTGTTCCAGGTCGTACTCGAGCGACGAGTAGCCGCGCGCGACCGCGGCGACGCGGTCCACGGCGGCGGCCGCGAGCGGCGCTCGTCCCAGGTTGGTGTGGATGACGACACCGGTGGCGTTGATGACGTTGACGAGCGATGGATGAAAAAGGGCGGTCAGTCGGGCCACTGCCGCCTGCTCCAGGCCGGCGGCTACGCCATCCGTATCGAAGTGCGCCGCCGTCCCGTTGGCAATCGCTCGCCGCAACTCGGCTGCGGCTGCACGCAGCGCGTCCACGGTGGCCTCGGCGCCGAAGGTGGCCTCGAGCCGCTGCACCCCTGAGCGCTGGCGGAGCTGTTCAATCGAAGGAATCACGTGGAAGTCCGGCATCGCCGAAATGGTATGCTATCGGCTCCTCCTGCGAACAAGCCGATGACTTCGGACCCGCCGCGATACCGCCCGCTCGAGCGATTCTGGCCGTATGCCGAGTTGCCCGAACAGCCGACCGCCGAGGAAGTGGCGGCGCTCGATCCCGAGCTCCAGGAAGTGCTGTTCGGCGCACAATCGCGTCCGTTTTCGATCACTTTGGTCTTTCCCGCACTCGAGGTTCCCGATTTCCCGCGTGCCCTTGATCTGGCACGCACCTCCGCCGAGTTTCGCGAGACAGGGAAGGGTGCGTCGCAGCGCTATCGGGCGCGCTTCTGGTCGGGTGACGCCGCCCGTCTGCGCGATCTGTTTCAGATCGTCGGAGACGCCGACGCGGTCGAGGTGCTGATCGACGATCGGCCCGTGCCGTACGCGCGCGAGCTGTGGCTTCCACTCGTCTGGTTGCTGATTCCCCGGTAGGGCGCTGTGGCTTCCATCGAACGAGACATCCAGCGGCTCGAAGCGGAACTGAAGCATCTCGAGGCCGAGTACAACATGTTCTTCGCCGGTCGGATGCCGAAACCGCCGTGGGAGACACGGGCGCTGGTCGATTCGCTGGTCAAGCAACTCGATCGCCAGCACATTCCCAACACCGGCGAACGGTTTCACTTCCAGACGGTGCAGTCGCGGTATGCGGCGTTCATCGATCTTTGGGATCGTGGAATCCGCGCGCGCGAAGAAGGACGTTCCGGTCCGTTTCCGACCAAACAGCGGACGCCGACCGAACCGGTCAAGCAGGGTCCCGAGGACCGGATCCTGCACGTCGCCTCGTTTCGCGATCCGGTCCGCGAGATCGACAAGCTCACCGATCTCTACGAGTCGATGGCGGAGGCCCGGCGCGAAGTAGGCGAGGATGCGCCGCCGTTCCACAAGTTCGCGGAACTGGTGAAGGGGCAGGTCAACAAACTGAAAAGCGCCGGTAACGCCGAAGTCGCGTTCCGGGTCGCGGTGAAGGATGGAAAGGTGAGTTTTACGGCGCGTGCCCTGAAAGGCGTGAAGTAGGCCGGGTCGCTAGTGGCCGATGGCTGAGAGTGACCTCTCAACCATCAGCCACGACAAAGGTCTAAATCTTGGTGACGTTGCCAGCCTGCGGGCCCTTGGGACCGTCAACGATCTCGAACTCCACCGCCTGACCCTCTTCGAGCGAACGGAAACCGTCGCCCTGAATGGCCGAATAGTGGACGAAGACATCGCTGCCTCCGTCACGCTCGATGAACCCGTAGCCCTTGGCGTTGTTGAACCACTTGACCTTGCCTGTGATGCGCATCGTTCGTCTTCCTACTTGCTGTGACGCGAGGTGAACGCGTCATTAAACCAACCCCGGACCCCGTCGTGGATGTCCCGGAGCAAAAAAAAAGGCCGCGTTGTGCGGCCTTTTCCTTACGGCGCCAGGCCCGCCCGGCGTCGGACAGATGATACTGGACTTTCAGACTTATGCCAAGAGCCTTGCTCAGTGTTTCCGACAAGACCGGGATCGTCGATCTCGGCCGCGGCCTCGTCG
This sequence comes from Vicinamibacterales bacterium, assembly GCA_036497895.1. GTDB lineage: Bacteria > Acidobacteriota > Vicinamibacteria > Vicinamibacterales > CAVVIG01 > CAVQFC01. The sequence goes on from DASXIR010000357.1 coordinate 9,039, forward strand.
CGCGCGGCTTCGAACTGGTGTCGACCGGCGGCACCGCACGCGTCCTGACCGACGCCGGTCTGCCGGTCACCGGCGTCTCCGACGTCACCGGCTTTCCCGAAATGATGGACGGCCGCGTCAAAACGCTGCACCCGGCGTTGCACGCCGGCATCCTCGCGCGCCGCGATCGTTCGGACGACCTGGCCGCGCTCGAACGTCACGGCATCGGTCTCGTGGACGTGGTCGTGGTGAATCTCTATCCGTTCGTGAAGGCGGCCTCCGATCCGAACACGCCTTTCGATGCGCTGGTCGAGGAAATCGACATCGGCGGACCGTCGCTGGTGAGAGCCGCGGCCAAGAACTTTCGTGGCGTGCTGGTGGTGGTGGCGCCGGACGACTACGCACGGTTGCTCGAGGCGATCGACACCACGCCAAGCGTTGCGTTCCGCTACGACCTGATGGTGAAGGAGTTCGCGCACACGGCGGCCTACGACAGCGCGATCGCGACCGCGTTGCTCCGGGTTCGAGTGGACGGCGGCGACGTCACACGCGTCACCGGTCGCGCCGACAGCCCGTTCGCCCCGGCGGTCGAAGGCGTGGACCGGGTCGAAGTCGTACTCGAGAAGATTCGAGATCTGCGGTACGGAGAAAACCCGCACCAGAAGGCGGTGTGGTATTCCTTGCCGGGAGCTGCGGTGTCCGGCTTCAGCCGGACCTCGATTCTTCAGGGTAAGGAACTCTCCTACACCAACCTGCTCGATCTGGACGCCGCGGCGCGGATTGTCCTCGAGTTCGAGGAGCCGGCGGCGGTGGTCGTCAAGCACACCAACCCGTGTGGGGTGGCGACCGGCACCTCGCCGTCCGACGCGTACGTTCGCGCACGCGAAGCCGATCCGCTGTCGGCCTTTGGCGGCATCGTCGCCCTGAACCGGCCGGTCGACGTGGCCACCGCGGAGGCGTTGGTTTCCACGTTCATCGAAGCCGTGATCGCGCCGTCGGTGGAGGGGGCCGCACGTCCGGTGCTCGCGCGAAAGACCAACATGCGCGTGGTGACGGCTGATTTCGCGCTACCGGCCGCGGGCGGCATCGAGTACCGCTCGATTCTGGGCGCCATGCTGATGCAGGAGCGCGATGTGGTGATCGAGGCGCGTCATCCCTGGGTCGCGGGCTCGCTTCCCGACGGCTTGAAAGTCGTCACCAGGCGACAGCCGACGCACGAAGAATGTCAAGCGCTGCGCTTTGCGTGGCGCGTCTGCGCTCACGTCAAGTCGAATACGATTCTCTTTGCCGACGACCGGCGCACGCTGGCGATCGGCGCCGGGCAGATGAGTCGCATCGATGCGGTGAATGTCGCCGTGATGAAAGCGCGCTCGGGGGATCGGGCGCTCGCCGGATCGGTGGCGGCGTCCGATGCGTACTTCCCGTTTCGAGATGGTCTCGACGCGATCGCCAGCGCGGGCGCCGTCGCCGTGGTGCAGCCGGGTGGATCGGTGCGCGATGGCGAAGTGATTGCGGCCGCGGACCAACACGGGCTGGCGATGGTGTTCACCGGCAAAAGACATTTCAGACACTAAGGAGCCAACATGGCAAAGGAAGCATTGGGCTTTGCGCTGCTGGGCGTCATTGCCCTCGGAATCTTCGCGCACGCATTCCTGCCGCGCTACGACTGGCGCGAAGTCCGCGACCCGAACGGCATCAGCATCATCGTCTACGACAAGTGGACGGGACGGATCCAGCGTGCGGCGTACGACGACAAGGGCGGATTGAATCTGATGGGCGTGTACACGCCGTTTTGAGACGACGGCGTTGGGGGCCGAGATTGCCCGGCGAGTGGAGCGCATTCAGCAGGGGCCGAGCTTGCTCGGCCCCCGAAGCTCGCTCGGCCCGGAAGCGTGCTCTTCTCCGAGCTAGGGCGCCGGCGTGAAACTCGCGATCAATTCGTCGCGGGTCAACGTCGCCGGGCCGAACTTGCCGACGACGATGCCGGCCGCGTGGTTGGCCAGCACGGTGGCTTCCGAGAGCGTCGCGCCGGCCGATAGCGCCAACGCGAGTGTCGCGACGACCGTATCGCCAGCCCCGGTGACGTCAGCGACTTCGCGCGCTACGGCCTCGGCCGACCCCTCGGCCTGTGGTTCCGACAGCCACATGCCGTGCTCGCCGCGCGTGATCAACACGGCATCGCAGCCGCAGCGCTCGCGAAAGTCCCGCGCCGCCCGCTGCGCTTCTTCGTCCGACCGGATGCGCAGGTGCGTGGCGGCTTCGGCTTCGTGATGATTCGGCGTCACCAGGGTCGCGCCGGAATAGAACGGCAGGTGTGGGATCTTGGGGTCGACCAGCACCGGGATGCGGGTGGGCTTCGAAGCGTGGGAAATGGCGACCAGGGCCTCGACGATGCCCCGCGTCACGCTGCCTTTCAAATAGTCAGAGACGAGTAGCGCGGTCGCTCCCACGCTGAGTCGTCGCACCTGATTGATGACTGCGGTTTCGCTGACTCCGTCGGCATCGCCGTCCCGCTCGTAGTCGATTCGCCCGACCTGTTGATTCCGTTCCGTGACGATCCGGACCTTCTCCGTGGTCGGTCGGCTGGCGTCTTCGACGAGACCATCGATGCCGATGCCGGTGGCCAGCAGCGCGTCACGCAGGCGGTTTGCGGCCGCGTCAGCGCCGGCGAGGCCGACCAGCCGCGCCCGTCCACCGAGCGCCACGATGTTGTGAGCGACGTTGGCGGCGCCGCCCAGCCTGACGTGCTCGGACTGAAACTGCACCACCGGGACCGGCGCCTCCGGCGAGATCCGCGTCACACGCCCGACGATGAAGCGGTCGAGCATGACATCGCCGACGACCAGGATGGACGCGCCGTTGAAGCGCGCGATCAGGTCGCGCGCACGGCTCGAATCGAGCGCGCGCAGGGTCATGTCGCCGAGGGCCGTGCCGCGGCGGCCGGCAGTGTCACGATGATGAGAAAGGTCATGAGCACTTCGGAATCGCCGAAGTTGTACTCGAAAAGCCCAGCCGTCAGCAGCGCCGTCACTGTCGCGAGCGCTGTCGCCGCCAATGCCCGCTGGCCTGACCGAAAACGGTTCCAGGAATCGCGCACCAGCGCGACGATGAACCACAGCCACACCGCGAGCGCCGGCAGGCCGCGTTCAGCCGCAATCTGCAGGAAGTCATTGTGCAGGTGCGGGTTGATATGGACGACGCCGTCGGGGCCCATCAGCGGATCGGACCCGTGGTACTCGACGTAACGCCGCTGCACCATGTTCGGACCGACGCCGACGACAGGATGCGCCCGGATCATGCGCTCGCCGATGTGCAGCATGGTGAAACGATCGCGGACCGTTGGATCGTTCATGTTGAACATCGACGAATAACGCAGCGCGAGCTGTCCGGGGGCGGCCACGACGAACACCGCCGCGAGCAGCGGCAGCACCGCGAACAGCCGGAAGTCCTTCAACGCGAACAGCACCGCGACCGCGGCGCACGCCCCGACCGCCGCGCCTCGCGTGAACGTCACCGTCACGGCAACCGCCAGCGCCGGCAACACCAGCGCCGCCCAGGTCCGATCGCTGGCGGCGAACAGCAGGCGCGCGACGGCGACCGCGATGACGATCATCAGCAGGCCGGAGTACGTCATCCAGTGGCCCAGGCTGCCCTGTGGCCGCTGGCCGAGATTGTCGTAGTGAAGGATGCCGTACTGCACGATGCCGAACAACGCGCTGACCGCGGCGCAGCTGAGTACCACCGTCAGTAGCGTGTGTCCGCGGTTGCCGCCGACGAAGCGGTACACCGCCGGCACGATCAGAAACAGCACCAGCTGCTTGCTCGGCCCGAGGCTGGCGCGGGGATCCGGCGAGAGCGCGGCGGACACCAGCGTGATCCCTGCGTACACGAGCAACGGCCAGAAATACGACGGGACCTCGACGCGTTCGCGCCGGACGAGGATGATGGCAACCCAGCAGAGCAGGGCGATGGTCAGCAGAATCTGCGCGAGCGCGATCGAAAACTGGACCGCGCCCGCGACGCCGAACAGCGCCAGAGCGCCGGCGTATTCGAGCCGATCCTCGTGCGGAACGTCGAGGGCGATGGCGTCGTTCATGTGGTAAATCCTGCGGTCACCATCTTACCGTGCCTCATGTCCTCGCCCGGCGAGTGCGCGCTCCGCGGCGGCGATGACCTGGCCGGGTGCGATCCAGGTCAGACAGCGGAAGTCGCCCGGCACGCAGACCCGCTGATCGCACGGGCGGCAGGACAACGGGCCGGCGTCCACCGATTCGGTAATGAAGTCGGGTCTCCGCCACGGCGCCGACCGTGCCGGTAACGTCGGCCCATACAGTCCCACGATCGGCACCGCAGTCGTCGCCGCGATGTGCAACGGTCCGCTGTCGCCGCCCACGTACAGGACGGCGCGTGCACACAGCGCGCGTAGCTCCGCGAGCGAAAATTCCCCGCACGACAGGACGCGCGCGGCAGCCTCGGCGGTCAGCGACGCCCGCGCCGCTGACGTGATTCGTTCGGCCGCGTCGTGCTCGGATGGCCCCGACGTCACGATGACCCGGCGCCGCGCGTTGCGGTTGACGAGGGCAACGACCAGCTCGACGAAATGTTCTGGCGGCCAACGCCGGAACGGATTGCCGGCGCTGACGTGGACGATGATCAATTCGTCGGAGTCGGCTGATGGCGTCGGCAGTCTTTCGGCGACCGAGACGACCGTCCGTGCATCGACCGGCATCTCGACCGGGAACGCGGTTCGATCAGGCGGAGCGATGCCGAGCGACGTCAGCAGGTCCCACTGGTTCTCGACGGAATGACGAGGGCGTAGTGCGCGCGGACGTGCGACACGGCGTGTATACATCCAGCTGCGGCCGACGATTTCGTAACCGATCCGTAAGGGGGCGCCGCTCAGCCAGGTGAGCAGCGATGCGCGCGGCCCGCCGTGAAAATCGATCGCCATGTCGTAGCGCGCTTTCCGCAGGCGGCGGCCGAGTCCCAGATCGGCGAGGAACCCGCGCATCCCCGATGCGCGTGGCGCGACGATGACGTCATTCAGGTGCGGGTTGTGAAGAACCACCGGCGCGGCGGCCGGCTCGACCAGGTAGGTCAGGTGTGCGTCGGGAAAGTGCTGGCGGAGCGCGTGCACGGCGGGTGTGGTGAACACCACGTCGCCGATTTGCCGCAGGCGAACCACCAGAATGCGCGCACTCGTCAATGCTCCAACTAGTCGGTCTCGATGGTTGCTTCGTCGATCAGCATGACCGGGATGTCGTCCTTGATCGGATACACACGCTTACATGTTGCGCACTTCAGCGCTGATCCGTTCTTCACCAGCGTGACCGGTGTCTTACAGTTCGGACACGCGAGAATCTCGAGCAATTCCGGGTCGACGGCCATATCCGGAATATATGACACCTTTCCGCTTTTGTGGAACAATTCGATCTGTATGAAGGTCGCAGTCCTGATCGCGGCTCTGAGTTTGTCGGCGTCACTGGCGACGGCACAGGCACGGCCGGTTCCATCGCCAGCCTCGCCGGCCGACAAGGTCGCTGAGGCCTACGCACAGTTTCTGATCGGGCATCATCTCGAGGAGTCCGATCAGGAAGATGCCGCGGTCGCCGCTTACAAGCGTGCGATGGAACTCGACCCGACCGCCGCTGACATCCCCGGGCAACTCGCCGGCTTATACCTGCGCATGAACAAGGCGCAGGACGCGATGACCACTGCGGAAGCCGCGATCAAGATCGCGGCGGACAATCGCGAAGCGAACCGTGTGCTCGGAACGATCTACGCCGCGCTCTCGGAAGCGGAAAAGCCGCGAGGGTCCCGCAGCGCCGCACCCGATCCAAATGTCGCGAAGGCGATCGGCTATTTCGAGACCGCGATCAACGGCGTGATCGCGGAAACGGATCCGAACGTGCGGGCCACGCTGGCCCGGCTCTATGTCAGCAGCGGTGCGTATCAGAAAGCGATCCCGCTCCTGAACGATCTGGTCAACGAGGAGCCTGGCTGGCAGGACGGTCCGATGATGCTCGCCGAGGCGTATGCCGGCGCCGGCCGCCTTCCCGACGGCATCGCCATGCTCGAGCAGCGCAGCGGCGAGGACCCGCGCCTGCTGCCGGCGCTGGCGGATTTTTACGAACGCGAACATCGCTGGTCGGAGGCCGCGGGAGCGTACGGCCGC
>DASXIR010000358.1:0-16538 GCA_036497895.1 Vicinamibacterales bacterium
ATCGGCATGTCGCGCGCAGGGTTCTTTGCTTCCTGCGCTGCGGTGGAGACCGCGTCGAAGCCGATGTAGGCAAAGAACATCACGCCTGCGCCGCGCAGGACACCGCTCCAGCCGAAATGGCCGAAGTCACCGGTATTCGGCGGGATGAACGGCGTCAGGTTGGCGCGCTTCACGAACGCCGCGCCGGCGATGACGAAGATGATGAGGACCGTGGTTTTGATCCCGACCAGCCAGGTGTTGGTGTCGGCGGACTGCTTGATCCCGATGACCAGCAGGCCGGCGACGACCAGGACGATCGCCGCGGCCGGCAGATTGAATCCGCCTGCGTCGCCGGCGAGCGACGGCGGGACGATGATGCCGACATCGCGGGCAAGGCTGACAAAGTAGCCGGACCATCCCACCGCCACAGTGGATGCGCTCAAGGCGTACTCGAGGATCAGGTCCCAGCCGATGATCCACGCCAGGAACTCCCCCATCGTCGCGTACGCATAGGTGTAAGCGCTGCCGGCGACCGGTACCATCGCGGCGAACTCGGCGTAGCAGAGTCCGGAGAACGCGCAGCCCACCGCCGAGATCACCATCGAGAGCACCAGCGACGGACCGGCGTTCTGCGACGCCGCCGTTCCGGTCAGGACGAAAATGCCGGTTCCGATAATCGAACCGATGCCGAGCGCGGTCAGGTTCCATGGTCCGAGCGAGCGGCGCAGCAGCCCGCCTTGCGCCTCGGCCTGGAGGTCGGCGAACGGTTTTCGCGAGAACAGTCCCATGGGCAAGCGTGGCCGACCCGGGCCTCGCCTGTCTTGCATCCGAACAACCCGATGGGATCGCCTTAGCGCGGCTGGAGGGTCAGCCGGTATTCGGCCGGCGTCACGCCGGTGTGCTGCTTGAACAGCCGCGAGAAGTGACTCTGATCGCAGAATCCGGCGGCCACGGCGATGTCGCCGAGCGAGGCTTCAGACGCCGCGAGCTCGCGTCGCGCGAATTCGACCCGCAGGTGCCGGATGTAACCGGCAAAGGTCTGGTCGTGGACGCGGCGGAACGTTCGCGCCAGATGCACGGGATGAACGCCGACGCGCCCGGCGACGGCGGCGAGCGACAGCGGCTCGGTAAAGTGGGCCTCGACGAACGCGCGCGCCTGCCGCAGCCATGCCGGTGCCGGCCGCTCCTCGGCCGCCCGGGTTACACGACGTGATGCTTCGGCGAGGACGCCGAGCGTGATGCTTTCGATCGCCAGCCTGGACACTTCGTCGCGCAGGCGGAATTCGCCGTGCAGACGATGCGCGAGATGGATGACGAACCCACCGGAAAACGCCGCCGACTGCGCCAGGACTGGCGCGTGCATCTGTGCGCGCGCATACCAGGAGGGATCGATGTCCACCACAAGGCAGGTCGCGCCGGCGTTCGAAGCCAGCCAGGCATGCGGCTCCTCGGCGCGCCGGAACAACAAGGCTGACGGTCCATACCGGTGCGTTTCACCGCCACGGATCTCGATCAGCGTGCCGGACAGCACCAGGACAAATCGCGTGTGCGGGTGCGTGTGCCGATGCACTCGCTGGCCGGCCGCGTACTGCACCTCGGCAAGGAGCAGGCCTCCGACCTTGCGCCACCGCAGGATGTTGCCGTGCGTGAAATTTTTGGGCGGCTGCGCGTAAACCATCGTCGCGGTCGAGCAGAGTATACGCGCTACCGTGCCGTGCGCGCAGCCACGCACGGCATGATTTCGGCGCCACCCTCTTCTCCACCGTTGATGTCTCCGGCCGTGGCCGCGTCCGCTGCATCACTCAGATTCGCCAGCCGCCGGCGCTCGGCGATCACACGAATCCGGCTTTTCAGGCGGCCTACAGCCGCGCAGGTCAAGCGGAAGGGCACGCGGTCCGACTCGCCGAGCTCGTTGGCCAGGAACACGGGACGCATCAGGCCGACCGTATCGTGATTCGGGATCGCCAGCAGCACGTGACCGATTTCGTGGGCCAGCACCCGGCCCAATGCGCGTGCGAGCTCGTAATCCTGTTCGCTGTGGATCGCCGCCCGGCGACTGGTTTGCGAAGCCAGCACGCGCTGTGTCGCATTGAACGAAACGAGAATCGGCCGCCGGCTCAACCCTTCGAGTGTGACCCTCGCCTGTCCGAGGATCGAGGTCCCACCGGTCGTCTCGCCCGGCAGCCTCGACGCGACGATCGCCTCGAGAGGCGACCGCTCCGGTGTGGCGTCGGCGCTCGTCTCGTCCCACACCAGATCAACGCCGTAAGGCCTCCACAGGCTCGATGTTTCCTCCTTGAGGACGCGGGTATCGACCGCCGCAGCGATCGATCGATCGATCTGCAGATGCACGCCGACGTCGAATCGGGAGTCGTCGCAAGCCTCCGCCGCCGGGCCGGCAGACAAACGTAGTGCGACGAGCAGGGTCATCACCCAGAGTCCGATTTCCAACGTCCAGTCTCCTCGGGGGACGCGGCGCGCCGTGTGACCGTCGGCCGGGATCGCGCCGCCTCTCTGTCACGTAGGTGCGCTGGGCCGAAACGGCTTCAGGTGAAAGGTTTTCCTGGCGCCTGTCCTACCAGTCTGAGGAATGCCACGAATCTCGCCCACCGGCGCGGTCACACCAATCGGGACCGGCACCGCATGAGCTATTCGCCATGCTGTGAGCCGGCCATGCCGCGAGGCAGTGAGCGCGCTCAGACCATGTTTGCGGAGTCAGCAGACGGGGTCGTGGTGCGATTCGAGACTCGCGGGGGCGAACGAGACGCCAGGGCTCAGGAGTATCCATCCAACACACAGAAGGAAGAACGGGGACTGACTCGTCTCGCCCTGAACCGGCTGCTTTCCTGGCTGGACGATGGGGTCGAATCCCAGGGGGAGACCTATCTCGAAATGCGCCGCCGGCTGGCCTCGTATTTCGATCGCCGGAATCGCCAGTCAGCCGACGAACTAGCGGACGAAACGCTCAACCGGATCGGCCGGACACTGGAAAAGGACGGCACCATCGCCACCACACCGCCGGCGCGGTACTGCTACGTGGTCGCCAGATTCGTCCTGCTGGAAGACATCCGGCGTCAACGCGCGACAGTTGCGCTGAAAGAACCGTGGACCGTCGACGCCTCCACGATCGGCGGCGCCGGCGCCGCGACCAACGGCGAGGATGTCGCCGAGCAAGAAGAACGCCTCGCGTGCCTGGATTGCTGTCTCGAGGAGCTGAAGGCTGACCAGCGCGAACTGGTCATCGAGTACTACCGCGACACCGGCCGTCAGAAGATCGAACGACGCCGCGAGCTGGCGGACCGGCTCGGCATCACGATGAACGCGCTCGGCAGCCGCGCCTGCCGCATTCGGAACACGCTCGAAGCCTGTGTCGAGTCGTGTTGCCGGGAGCGGCGACGGATTTGAGGTCGTCTTCCACTATCGGGATGAGGCTGTCAACCATGGTGAGACATGTCGCTGTTGCGTGAGTCACAACCAGACGACCAACAGATGGTGCGCTATCTGCTGCGGCTCCTGCCCGATGAGGAGTCGGAACGGCTCGACGAGATGAGCATCGCCGACGAGCAGGCGGCGTGGCGGCTGCGCGTCGCAGAAAACGATCTCGTGGACGCGTACGTGAGCGGCACGCTCACCGGCGTGACGCTCGAGCGCTTCGAATCGCACTTTCTTGCGTCGGAACGCCGCCGCGGCAAAGTGAAATTCGCGCGCAGTCTCAGAACCGCTTCAGCGTCGCGGGAGATCAGAACAGCGCCGGCGGTGACGGCGCCTTCACGGACGTGGTGGGGCCTCGCCGCCGCCGCGGCGCTGGTGCTGGCCGCCGGCGGAACGCTGGTGTGGCAGGCCGCAGGATTACGTACCGAACTCGACCAGGCGCGAAAGCAGACGGTGGCGCTGAACCGTCAGGCTCGAGATCTCGAGCAGCAACTGCAAAACGGACGCGCCGCCACTGTCGCGACCGGACCTGGATTGGCACCGGTCCATGCCAATCTGGCGACGCAATCGTCCAGCCGCGCGACGTCGCCCGCGCCCAGCACGGTCGCACTGGTGCTGCTGCCGCAAATGCGATCGGTCGCCGCGATTCAAGAACTGATTGTGCCGCCCGGCATCGACCGCGTCGCGTTCGATCTGCGACTGGAGTCCAATCGTTTTCCGCGTTACCAGGTCGCGCTGAAGGATCCGGCGACCGGCCAGACGGTATGGCAGAGCGGCGAGTTGATCGTACATCCGGTGAACGATCAGGCGACGGTATCCGGTGTCTTTCCTGCCAACGTGCTCAAATTCCAGCATTACTCCATTGAGGTCACGGGTCGCGCGGACGGCGACGAAGAATTCGTCGGCAGCTATGCGTTCCACGCCGTGGGCCGTTAGCGACCTGGTGCCCCGCTCGTCATGACGTCGGGATGAGACGAGGCGGAGCACTCTTCGGCCCGTCGTGGGAAGCGCTGTGGAAAGCGCTCTGGGGAGCGCTGTGTGCCGTGCTTCTCGCGACCGCCGGCAACGCACAAAACCGGCCAGACGATGTGACGCTGGAGCCGGGCAGGGCGGTGAGCGTCAGTTGACGCGCGGCGAAGAACACCGCTACCAGATCGCGCTGACCGCCGGCGAGTGCGCCAACGTAGTCGTCGAGCAGCTCGGAATCGACATCGTCGCTACGCCGGCCTTCGCGCCGGATTCGGCCGTGGCGATGCCTTGCGCCAGGCAAAGCTGGCGATGCTGAAGCAGAAGGACCGTCAACATCCGTTTTACTGGGCCAGCTTCATCCAGTCTGGTGAATGGGCCGGCCTCGACGGCGTCCGTTAGCACGTTCGGCTCACGCCTAAACGTCCTGACCGAAAGAGCTCGAGCGCTTTCACCCTATGACTGTGGAGCGTCCGCGATTCAGCGGTGCCACCGGAAGGTCTGCCAGCTATGCGTGTCACGCGTCGGGCCCTCGTCGTCGCCGCGTTGCTCGCCTCGCCCTCGGCGGCGACCGCGACATCAGCCGAACGGAACCGGCCGCAACACACGTCGCACGCGATCGACCCGGCAGTGGCGCTGGTCGATCGCGTCCGCGAGGCCACGCGGCCGTTTCAGGACGTGCAGCAGGCGTTGCTCGCCGGCTACAAGCCATTTCTCGGCTGCGTCAGCGGCGCACAGGACGGCGCGATGGGTGTTCACTACGTCAACTCCGCGCTCGTGGCCGACGGCGAACTGGACGTCAATCACCCCGAAGCGCTCCTGTATGAAACCAGAAACGGTGCCTTTCGCCTCGTCGGCGCGGAGTACATCGTCATGTTCGATGCGTGGCATGCGCGCCACGCGGAGCCGCCCGTGCTCGAAGGCCAGGTATTCCACTACGAGGCCAGCCCGAACCGGTTCGGGCTGCCGGCCTTCTACGAACTGCACGTGTGGGCGTGGCGGGCGAACCCCCGAGGCGCGTTCGTCGATTGGAACGCTCGCGTCTCGTGTAAGAGTCAATAGCGGCGCGTGGCGGTCCCGCCGAGCTGGCCGAATCGGTCGGGCCGATCCGTGTCACAAAAACCAGCTGAAGCTGTCGGACTTGACGATTGACCAGCCGGACGCCGTGCGGAACGATCGCGCTTTCGAACTGAGGACCGGAAGATAGATGCCCCGGGAGAGACTCGCGTTGAGAGGACGAGCGACCATGGCCAAACGCACGCGAACACGGAAACGCGCACAGCCCTCGCGCCGCTCGACGACGACCGGCGCAACAATGACGCTCGATCAGTTTCTGGCGACGACCGGAACCCTGAGCACCGCGGCGAGATCCCGCCTCGTCGATCAGGCCGAGTTGATGTTCCGCTCGATGTACGTCCACCTTCCTCTCAAGCGGGCGATGCATGCGACGGATCCGGTGCAGCGGCTCAGGCTGCTTCGCCTGCACCTGCGAGCGCTCACAGAACGCCAGTTCCACGACGAGTTGATCGGCATCTTCACCGATATTCGAGATCTCCACACCAACTACATTCTGCCGGCACCGTACGCGTCGAAGACCGCGTTCCTGCCCTTCCTGCTCGAGGAATTCAACCAGGACGGTGAGCGCAAGTATCTGGTGTCGAAAATGCTCCTGGGTTTCACCCATCCGACGTTCAAGCCGGGCGTGATCGCCACCACGTGGAGCGGTGTGCCAATCGACCGGGCGGTGGATCTGAACGCCGAGCAGCAGGCCGGCAGCAATCCCGACGCCCGCCACGCGCGCGGACTCGAAGCGCTGACCATTCGCACGATGGCGATGTCGACTCCGCCCGAAGAGCACTGGGTGATCGTTGGATACCTCGACGGCAAGACGCGGCGCGAATTGCGGCTGGACTGGCGTGTGTTCGAACCCGATCCCGGGCCTGCGGCGCGGAGCGTTGTCGCCGGCAGTCGCGAGTTGCGGAGCAGTCGCCTTTCCATAGGCCTGGACCTGCGCACGGAACTGGCGCGCCGCGCGAAAAAAATCCTGTTCAATCCACGCGCGATGGTCGCGGAGCGGGCGTCGATGGGCCGCCACACCGCTGGCAGCCGGACGCACGTGAATCTGGCCGACACCAGCACGATGCCGGACGCGTTCGCTTTTCGCCCGGTGACGACGCCCGGCGGAACCTACGGTTACATCCGCATCTGGACCTTCAACGTCAACGACGAGGACTCATTCGTGGCGGAGTTCGTGCGGATGGCAGGGCTGCTGCCGCAAAACGGGCTGATCGTGGACGTGCGCGGCAATGGCGGCGGCAACATCATGTGCGCCGAGAAGCTGCTGCAGGTGTTGACGCCGCGTCCGGTCGAACCGACGCTGCTGTCGTTCATCAACTCGGAGCTGACGCTCGAGATCTGCAAGCGGAACGACTGGGTCGCTTCATGGGCGCCATCGATCGAGGAGTCGGTCGAGACCGGCGAAATCTACTCGCAGGGGTTTTCGCTCGAACCGTTCGAGTTCTACAACCACATCGGCCAGCGCTATCAGGGCCCCGTGCTGTTGATTACCGATCCGCTCTGCTATTCGGCGACCGATATTTTCTCGGCCGGCTTCCAGGACAACCAGATTGGGCCGATTCTGTCGGTGGGAGGCCGGACCGGTGCGGGAGGCGCGAACGTGTGGGACTACGATCTCCTGCAGCAGGTGCTGCCCGGCCGGAAGAACCCGTTCCGGCCTCTGCCGCAGGGCGCGTCGTTCCGCGTGGCGGCCCGCCGCGTGGTCCGATCTGGTACGCATCGCGGCGTACCGCTCGAAGATCTCGGCGTCTCGCCCGACAAGACTCACGACATGACGAAGGCCGACCTGTTGAACGACAACCGCGATCTGCTCGCAAAGGCCGGCAGGCTGCTCGCAACGCTCCCGAGGCCGACGCTCAATCTTCAGGTCACGCCGCTGCCCGGCGGCACCAGCCGGGTGACGTTGGTCACCAAAGGACTCGATCGGGTCGATATCACCGTAGACGGCCGGCCGCGCGCGACAGTGGATGTCACGGGTGGCACGGTGACGGCCGAAATCCCGCAACCCGGCGCTGGAGAACACGAGGTCGCCGCACACGGATTCAAGGCCGGTGTGCTGACGGCGGTGGCGAGCGCGACGCTGTAACGAGCGGCGATCAGCGATCGCTGTCGCACTGGTGGTTGACCACCTCGTCACGCTTGGCCTTGAACGCGGCGACCCACTGATCCACGCTGGCGGCCTCTTCTGGATGGCTGGTAACGTCCCACCGGTTCTGGAATCGGGAGACGTCGAACAGATCGTGCAGCTGCGCGTCCGTCAACTGCACCAGGAGATCGGCGAGAAACTTCCGGCCATCCTCCGAAATACGCGGATTCTCGAGCGTGCCGGTGAGCGACTTCGGCAGATAGGCGACGCAGTGCGCCGGGTCTTTCCAGACCGGAGCGCGCGACCACTCCTTCAAATTGACGCCGCCAACGCTGGCCCGGTTGAGCGAATTCGCGTGACCGAACGTCTCCCCCAGGTCGTGTGTCAGCATGAAGGGGTGGGCACACTCCGATTCAGCCGACGGCTTTCGATCGCCGTCGGCCGGCAGACAAATCAGCCGCTGTTGGTCCGCTTTGCTGTCGGTGTGCTGGACGAACGTCGCCAGCAGCTTGAGCGCGTCGCGCTGGGCCGCCGGCGCACCGCCGGCATCTGTTTGTACTTCGTCTAGCTCCGGCCACGCCCACCCGCTCGTCTTCGACGTCTGCAGCTCCCGGCCCGGCATCTTCCGTTGAATGGAGGCGACGAGGGCGTCCTCCGGATGCACGGTTGCCGGACAGCCGTTGCAGGTGACGCTGACGGGATACATGTGTTCGGCGCCGAATCCCAGCGCCCAGAACAGACGGCTGGCAGCAACCTCGGCGTAAACCTCGGCGTTGTGCCGTCCGTACTTCACCTTCACTTCATCATCTGGCGGAATGACGCAGGTGAACTTCGGCGTGTTGCCGCTCATTTTCTTCTCGATGTAGGTGCAGGTGACCGGCGCATCCGGCGCAAAGGCGCCGCGGCCCGTTGGCCCGGTGCGCAGATCCATTGACGGCACGTCGGTGGCGGACCAGACCTGCGCCCGCTGAATCGCAGCGCGCCTGGCATCGGGTGTGACGAGTCCTTTGGACGAGGCAGCGACGTGCGCGCAGGCGCCCAGCGATGTGGCAGTGAGAGTGAGAGCGGCGACGGTCAGCGCACGAGTCATGCTTTCAGTGCAGCAAGAACGTCTCCAATCACTAATCTGCCGCACTGATGGATGAGGTAGCTCGCGGTCGCTATTGATGTCGCAGGGCAGCGAGGACGTTGGTGCGAGCCGCCCGCCATGCCGGAATCGCAGTGGCAATGGCGACGACGCCCAGAACGAGCCCGAGCGCCTGACCGAACGACGTCAGGTCGGTGGGGCTGACGCCGTAGAGAATGCCACCGAGCAGGCGCGTGACCGCGAGCGCGGCGACAGTGCCCGCGAAAGCGCCGATGGCTCCAAGGCGCAGTCCTCGCGCGACGAAATCGCGGATGACCGACGCACCGGGTGCGCCGAGCGCCATGCGGACACCGATTTCGTGGGTGCTCTGCTTGACGATGTACGACAACAGTCCGTAGATGCCCAGTGCGGCCAGCGCCATACCGGCCGAGCCGAATATGAAGAGCATCGCCGCGGTCAGGTTCAGCAGAATCAGCGCACCGCGGATTTTGGCCTCCATCGGCCTCGCCGACAGAATCGGCAGATCCGGGTCGAGGGCCGCGACGTTCGCTCGCGCCTGATCGACCAGCGAATTGACCGCCGCCGCGCCTCTGGTGTGCAGCACCATGTTCGATCGGTACGACTGCAGAAACGGCAGGTAGACGTAGGGATGCGGCGCCTCATCGATGCGCGAATACTTCACGTCAGCGGCGACGCCGACCACCGTCCGCCAGTCGTTGTCGCCGACGCGGATCCGCTTGCCGAGTGCGTTGGCGGCGCCATCCCAGAAACGATGCGCCAGGGTCTCGTTGACGACCGCCACCGGTGTCGCGGTCTCATCGTCGCGGTCTTCGAAGTCGCGGCCGGCCCTGAGCGGGATCTTCAGGGTCCGAAAATAGTCCGAGGCGACTGTGTTCGACATGAACGTCAAGTCCTCATCGCGCCGCGCCGTGTATCCCTCGATGGCGACCTTTCGCGCCGGCGTATCAAGAAAGCCCATCGGGATGAACGCTGCGAGCGTCGCCGATTCGATACCCGCGTCGCGCCGTGCCGCGGTCAGCAGATGTCGATAGAACACGCGCCCCTGCGATTCGTCGTAGCCGTTCTGCTTCACGTCCATCGTCACCGCGGTCGTGTGCGAGGGATCGAAACCGGGATCGGCGCGGCGAGCCGCCTCGACGCTGCGCGTCGCCAACCCGGCTCCGATCAGGAGCAACAGGGACACCGCAACCTGTGCCACCACCAGTCCCCCGCGGAGCTGTCCACGCGAGGCACCCCGCGGCGACGCGTCCTCGTTGATGACGGACACGAGATCCACTCGTGAGCTTTGCAGGGCGGGTACGAATCCGAACGCGAGCGCGCTGCCGCACGCCACCAGCACGGCGAACGCCATGACCAGGCTGTCGAACCCGACATTGAAAAACACGCGATCGGGCGCCGCCATGCTTTCGGCCTGCGCAACCAGCACCGGTATGGCCCATCGTGCCAGCAGCACGCCGAGCACAGCGCCGGGCATCGCGAGCACGACGTTCTCGACGATCAACAGACGAATGATGCGGGTGCGAGTCGCGCCGAGGGCCAACCGGACAGCGATTTCGCCGCGCCGCGAGACGCCGCGGACCAGGACGAGGCCCGCGATGTTGGCGCAGGCAATCATCAGGACCAGCAGGCCCATCACGGTGAGAACGATCAGCGTCGGCAGCACGATCGACGGCGCACCGCCCGGCGTCCGCCAGAACGAGACGACCCGCAGTCGCTGGACGGTGTCAGTGAGCGGTCGATCGCGCGCAAGGCCGGGCCACAGCGCATCGGTCGCCGCCGCCGCACTCGCGAGCGTGGTCCCGGATCGCAGGTAGCCCTGCGGATAGAACACCGCGGCACTGCGATCGGCCAGGATGCCGGACGGTGTGGCTTCCTGGCTTCCAAACCGGTAGCCAAGCAACGGCGCCACCGTCACCGGCACGTAGACCTCGACGTCGTAGACCACGGTCGTGCCGTGAAACGCCGGGTCGGCGACGCCAACGATCGTCAATTGGTTGTTGTTGATCTCGATTGTCCTGCCGACGATGTCAGGATCGGCGCCGAAATCGCGTCGCCAGAGGCCATCGCTGATCACGACGACGGGGTGCTGCCCGGGCGCACCCTCGTCGGACGGAACCAGCAGGCGGCCGATGGTGGCGTGAATCCCGAGCGCCTGGAAGTAATTTCCGGTAACGAGCTCGCCCCATACCTGTCGCGCACCCTTGCCTCTGCCCAGATTGGGTTGGAATGGGCTGGTGCCGAACAGATTCGTGAACCCAAGATCGTGATCGCGCAGGTACTGATAGTCGGGGTACGAAACCCGGAGCTGACGCGCCGCGCTGGTCTCGGCGTAGACGATTGCAAGCTTCGCCGAGCCGTTCACTCCAGCGAGCGGGCTGAGGGCGATGCTCTTCAGCATGGTGAACACGGCGGCATTGACGCCGATCCCGAGTGTGAGCACACCGATGACGGTCAGCGAGAACACCGGATCCTTGAACAGCGCGCGGGTGGCGTAGCGAACATCGCTGAGCTGATCGTGCAGCGCCTCGAGCCACCACGGCCTCCAGACGCGTCGCGCGGCTTCGGTGGCGAGCGTGACGTTGCCGAACGCTTTCTGCGATGCGAGCTCGGCGCTGCGCCGGTCGGCGCCGTCGGCGACGCGTTCGTCGGCGGCAATCTTCAGATGCGCGCGAATCTCATCGTCGAGATCGGCCTCGTCCAGGCGCCGCCGCCGCCAGCTGAAAATCGACATCGTGACTAATCCCTGGGGTTGGCCGCGGGTTTCATGATGCGTCCGATCGCGTTCACCAGCTCGGTCCACCTCGACTCCTCGCGCGAGAGCTGGGTCCGGCCCGCCGGCGTCAGGCGGTAGAACCTGGCGCGCTGGTTGGCCTCGGTCGTGCCCCATTTCGCCGACACCCAGCCACGCTTGGCGAGGCGCTGCAGGGCCGGGTAGAGCGAGCCAGCTTCGACCTGAAGGACATCGGAGGACTGCGCCCGGATCGACTGAGCCAGCGCGTAGCCGTGCTGCGGTCCCCACACCAGCGTGCGAAGAATCAGCATGTCGAGGGTGCCGTGCAGCAGATCGGTACGGGCGTCGGGGCGCGAAGAATGCAGGGTCATTAGATAGAGAGTCTATATCCTTCGGTATAGAACGTCTATAGCCTAAGACGTAGGGAGTCTATATCCTGTTCCCTGAGCGCGACATCACGCCGTCAGCCAGCCGGCTGGGCGCGGTCGATGACGATCGGCCGCGCACCGTGCCACAGCGCCGCTTCGCCGAGCTCCCGGAGTTGTTCGGCCGCCGACACCGCCTCCCCGCTCCAGCGCACGCGCACCAGCCGATTGCTGAACGGCAGCAGCTTCAGAAAGGCTTCACAGGTTCGCGCCGTCGCCTCGGTTTCGAAGCGGGCGACGAACCTGAACGAGCCGCTCGAGATCACCACGCCTGACATCGTCGATCCTTCTCGTTGGAACTCCAAGGATAGGCCCTCCGACGATCGTTTGTCGTCAAACGGCTCGTTGACACACTGTCTATTGCGATGCTAAAAAACGGACACATGAATACTTCGCGCCGCATCTTCCTCGGGGCGGCGGCGTGGACCGCGGCAGTCAGCGCGCTCCATTTCAAGCTGAATGTCAACTGGAATGCGCTCCGCGACAGTTTTCGCTCGCGCGACCAGCTGCAGACACTGGTGGTGGGTGGGTTGCCGGTCACGTGCAACCTGACACTGCCGATCGCCTGCCTGGCCCGCGACCTCGACCGTAACTTCGCGCGGGCGAACTTCCATTACACGCGCTACAACGGCTGGCCGGAGATCAAGGAATCGCTCATCTCCGGCAGCCTGAATGCCGCCTACATGCTGGCGCCGCTGGTGATGGATCTCGTGGCCAAGGGCGTCCCCGTCAAGATCGTCTCGCTCGGTCATCGGTCAGGCGCGGTCATCATGGTGCGCACCGACTCGCCCTACAAGACGTTCAAGGATTTGATCGGCAAGTCGATCGCCATCCCGAGCCGCTTCGCCGTTGACTATCTGTTTCTCCGGAAGATGCTGGCGAAGGAAGGCATTTCGGTCAAGGACGTCAAGGTCGTCGAGATGGCGCCTCCCGACATGCCCGCCGCGCTGTTCGCCAAGTCCATCGACGCCTACTGCACAGGCGAGCCGTTCGGCGCGACGGCTCAACGCGCGGGCTATGCGGTCCCCTTGCGCATGACCCGCGACGAATGGCCCAACTACATCTGCTGCGTGCTCACGGTGCGGCAGGAACTCATCGATCAGAACCCAGCCCTGGTGCAAGACCTCGTCAACTACGTGCAGGGCGCGGGCGAGTGGCTCGACAAAGGGCCCGACCATCGGATGCGCGCCGCCGAGATCGCCGCCGACGGCAAGTACTTCAACCAGGATCGAGCGGTGATCCAATACGTGATGGACAACCCGACCGACCGCGTCACCTATGGCGATCTGCGGATGATCAAAGAGGAGTTCGAGGATCTGATGCAGCTGTCGCTGGAGGCTGGAACCCTCACCAGCCCCATCGCGTTCGAGCGCTACGTGGATGATCGTTTCGTCAAAGCCGTGGCTCCGGCACATATCTCGGTTTAGCTGATGAAGAAAGCCGTCATCGCTGGCTCCGTGGCTCTGGTTCTCGTTGCCCTGGGGACCTCGTTTGCTTTTCGCCAGGCGCCGAAGGCCGAACCGGGCTTCCGCTCCGGGATCTTCGATCCGCCGCGCGACGCACCCGCTTTCAGCCTCGACGGTTCCAACGGCAAAAAACTGAGCCCACGTGACTTTCTTGGCAAGGTCGTCATCCTGGAATTCGGGTTCACGTATTGTCAGTATGTCTGTCCGATCACGCTGGCCCGCCTGACCGAGGTCCACAAGAGACTGGGGAGCGCGGCGGACGAGGTCCAGCTGATTTTCGTGACGGTCGATCCCGCGCGCGACAGCCCCGAACGCCTGCGTGAGCACCTGACTACTTTCAACCCGAGCTTCCTCGGTGCCACGGGTACCAACGAGGAGCTCCAGGCCGTCTACAAATCCTACGGCATCGTCGCCGAGCGGGAGGTGTCCAAGAACAAGGCGCTCGGGTACGAGATGAATCATTCGTCGTTTTTGTACCTGATCGACCGCACCGGAAAAATCCGCGGGCTGGTGCCTTTCGGAACACCAGCCGACACCATCCTTCACGATCTCGACCTCCTCCTGAAGTCGCGGACATGAGTTCCACGGCTGCCGACGCCTTGTCGGATGCGTACCCACGCCAGGAAGTTGACCCGTCAGCGGCAGCCCGCACGCGGCGTCGACGCGTGTTCGGGATCGTCGCATTCGCGATCCTCGTCCCCGTGGTGCTCGCCTCGCTCTGGCCGATCACGTTCGACTCGCCCGAGGAGCTGTTCGAGATTCCCAAAGGCACGTTTGCCCGCCGCATGGCCGGCGAGAAGCGCGAAATCCTGCCGTCGACGATTCATCTCATCGTCGGCATTCGCAATGTCCTGCTGCTGAAGAACTCGGACGATGTGCCGCAGATTTTCGGGCCGACGCTGCTGATGCCGGGTCAGAGCTTCCGGCTGCCGTTCACGACGCCGTCGGAGAACTTCTTCGCCTGCACCGCACACGCAAGCGGGCAGCTCGTGATCAGCGTCGAAGCGACGCCGACCTGGCCATGGAGCCGGCTCAGTTGGCGCGTTCGATATATGCTGCGCCGGTTGTCGGCCGCGTGATGGCGGCGGCGCCCAAGGAGCGCTGTCATTGGTGGCCGTTCGTCGGATTGGTGGCGGTCGTTTCCACCGCCTGCGGGCCCACGCGCGAACAACGGCTTATCGCCTACAGTGACGCGCGTACGGTGGTGGACCGCCGCTGCGTCGAATGTCACTCTGCACACCCAACCAGCCGCGCCTTCCCGATTGCACCTCAAGGCGTCATGCTCGACACGGCGCTGCAGATGAAACAGTACGCGGGTCGGATAGAAGCCAGCGTGGCGACAGAACACACGATGCCGCTCGCCAACCTGAGCGGCATGACAGACGAGGAGCGAGCGGTGCTCCATCGTTGGGTCCAAACCGGCGCCGGCGTTCCTTGATGCGGCGATCGCCGATCCAGCCTCGAGACAATCCCCGTTTCAAGTAACGCCAGGCGAACTCATTTCTTCGCATCCATCGGACGGACCACGCCGAAGCGATAGATGGCGTCCTCGGCCACGGTCAACGTGCCCAAGGAATTCGTCGCTCTTGTGAAATCCATTGCCGATGACTTTGACCGACGCTGGCGCGATGCGAACACCAAAGGCCGCGCCGGTATTGCGGCTGTCCTTCGAAGGCAATGGGACGAATTCCGCAGCTTCGTCCATAAACTTGCTGACATCGTAAGCGGTCGGGTACACCCAACCGAATACCTGACCCTTATCGGTACGACACCCGACGACGTGGTCGTGTACAAGCTCGCGATCGGAAAATGGCACGTCGGGTTCGATCGTCAGCGACAGCCTTGGCATGAGCGCCGTTCGCGTTGATGGCACGATCCGATTCCTGTTTCCGACGGCGATTGTGAGCGCACGCCGAGTGGATCGTTGACTGTCGACCACGGCAAAGGCCACGCAGTACCTTCTATGAGGTTGGCGAGGCATTCTTCAGCGCGGCCTGCCAATTCAGGATCACCGTAATCGGGGCGATCGTCTCCGTTCCAACCGGCACGTTCATCAGGAACAGGTTGCCGTCGGATGCCGCATCGTGCGGTCCGCGTGCGAGAGTCGCAGAGGAGGAATCGTCCGTCCAGTGACCAATCGTGTGGGTAAGCCGCCGCGCCGGCCGCAATCACTCGTCTTCGCCCGCGCCGCTGCTCAGCTTGCGGTAGATGCCCGACGGTTGCCGCCCCGAGTAGAAGGCAACCCATTCTCCGTCTGGCGAGAAGATCCCGTCGGTATCGACCAGGGGATCGAACGTGAGGCGCGACGACGCGGTCGCCCGCAACCTCGACGGCAGGATTGGCGTAGGTTACAGATCAGCCCGTTCTCGAAGCGGGCATCTCCAAGGTATTTCACTCGCACGTCGGCGTCGTGAAGTTCTGCGAAGTGACGTTCGGGCTGAAACCGCTGAACAGCACCACTCAATCCGATCACGGTAATTTCTTCCAAAGGCCGCCGTAGGCGAGCACGACGCCGTCGTCGTCGCATTCAAGCTTCGTCACGAAGTCGAGCGAAGGCGCTTCGTACTCGTAAGTGCTCGCGCTGACGCGACGATAGCGCTGCCGCAGCGCCACCACATCGAGCGAGGGCAACCTGACCCACGCCGCAGTCACCTCCGCGCTTTGACCGACGGTCAGCCGTAGTCGTCGGATCACAGGAGTGTTCGTGGATGGCGTGACGGACAAGTCGACGTCAGCGAGTCCGTCGAGGTGCGGCCTGGGAGCTCCATCGACTGTCCACTTGTTGCCCGGCGTTCTTGCGAGCGTGAGTTCCGTATGCTTGTCCTCACACCGAAGACGAACGCAAGCTCGATAGCTCGTTGGTGCCGATGAGCTGATAGTTCGCCGCTTTAGGGGTGACTGGTCGTCGTTGGCCGTCTTCCCTGTCATTCACCTTTACGGCGATTCTTTTCCCACATTTGCTCGGTTCGATGACTTTTTCATGCCGATCGTCGCGATCTTGTCGGTACTCGAGTTGCTCTTCGCCTGACGGCGGTCGATCCGTCAGGTGGGGGGAGTTGATGAGGTACGGGATCAGAGGCGTGTGTTTGTGGGTGGCCATGGGCGTAGTCGTGATGAACGCGAGAAGCGTGTCCGCGCAGGATCAGCTCTACTTCTCGTCCAACACGAACGTCACCAACATCCTTGTCCAGTACATCAACCAGGAAACGGTGCGGCTCGATATTTCGAGCTGGTACCTCAGCGAACACTCGATCTCGATCGCGATTGC
>DASXIR010000359.1:0-7346 GCA_036497895.1 Vicinamibacterales bacterium
ATTGACGTCTGGGTGCCTCGCGGGGTCCTCGTGCTCGAGCCGAACTATCGCGGCAGCGCCGGCTATGGCGAGAAATTCCGCGCCCTCAACGTCCGCAATCTCGGGGTAGGCGATGCGTGGGATGTGCTGTCAGGCATCGACGCACTGGTCGCCAAGGGCATGGTCGATCCGGCGCGCGTCGGCGCGATGGGCTGGAGCCAGGGCGGCTATATCTCCGCGTATCTGACGACCCACGATGCGGCCCGCTTCAAGGCGATCTCGGTCGGCGCCGGGATCTCCGACTGGATGACCTACTACGTGAACACCGACATCACGCCGTTCACGCGCCAGTACCTGAAGGCGACGCCGTGGGACGACCCGGCAATCTACGCCAAGACGTCGCCGATCACCTATATCAAGCAGGCCAGAACGCCGACCCTCATCCAGCACGGCGCCACCGATCAGCGCGTGCCGCTGCCGGATGCATACGAGCTGTATCGCGGTCTCCAGGACAATCACGTGCCGTCGAAACTGATCGTCTATCAGGGCTTCGCCGGCGTCGGCCACGGGCCGACCAAACCCAAGAGCTTCCGCGCCACGATGGAACACAACATCGAGTGGTTCGACCAGTACTTCTTCGGCACGGCGCCGAAGTCGACGTCGGATCGTTAGCGGCCCGACTCCAGCTCCGCCTTGATCAGCTTGAGGTTGTCTTCGAGGCCGCCGCGCATTTTGCGCTCGACCATCGAGCGCCGGAAGCTGCTGAGAAATCCGTCGAGGGCACTGACGCGCGAGCGGGTGGCGTAGACCAGATCGAACGCGTCCGCGCTGCCGGGGACATCGCTGGCAATGACCGTCGCCAGCGAGGCATCGATGTAGCGGCTCGAGTACACGTCCTTGGTGGTCATCACGCAGATCTCGGCGGACGGGCAGACGATCGTCACGTGCGTGACGCTGATGAACGGTGCGATGCCGTATTTCTCCTTCGACCAGTAGAGAAAATCCTCGGCGCCGGCGATGGTCCCGGCTGGAAAGTGCTGAAGATGATCCGGTAATTCCGGCGCCAGTGCGCCAATCGACGGCGAGGCCTGAAGGATGCCGTTGAAGGCATCGATCGGGCGGATCGGTTTGGCGCCGTCGTCGTACTGCGCGAATCGGCCGGGGCCGCCGGTCGCGTAGGCGCTGACATCGTCGAAGAGCGCCTGCTTGAAGAACGCCGAGGTGCGCGCCTGCACGTCGGGCAATCGCAGATCGATCTCCTGCTGGACGCGCTTGATGACGTCCGCCGGCAAGCGGACGCCGCAGTCGCCGACGCGGCAGACCCGCGCGTCGAAATCGGACGCGTCAACGGTCAGCGCGGCGAGATCGGCGGCAACCGGCGGATCGCTGAAGCGGCCGATCTCAAGGACACCCTGCCCCTGCTTGAAGCGCGTGATATCCCGGACGCGGGTCAGAAACGCCGCTTTGGGCGCGTAGACGCGAACGGCTCCGACCGCCGCGATTTCTCCCGCTGTGCGCGACGGGATGGAGTGCCGGACCGGCTTGCCGCGGCTCAAATCTGCGAGATCGCTCGGGGAGAAGGCCAGATCGCGAACCAGCACGTCGCGAAAACGAGGATCGAAATCGTGGTTCTGCGAGGCGGTCAGCCCAACCCCTGCCGCAAAAAGCACTACGGCTATCGCCGCGCGGCTCATCGCCGGAACGTCACGGCTCCCGCCTTCGCCAGCACGTCAACGTATTCCGTCACTGTTGCCATGTCGACCGGCCCGAACTCAGCGCTCACCGCGTCCCGGATCGCACTCACGGTCCGCTCGCCGTCCACGAAATTGGCGATCTCGTAGGTCACGTCCGCACCATTTGCCAGCTTCGTCACCGCAATCGAACCGGCACTTGCGCCGGCTTTCTCGCGCAACCAGTCGCCGCCGGCCTCGAGCGGCCCTTTGACGGCGGGGTCCCGGACCGGCACGCGGTTGTCGCGAACCTCCGCCGCAGGCGCAGCCGGCAGGGCCGCCATCATCCTCGTCGCGGAGTCTGTCAGGGAGTCGTCGAGGCGTTTCAAGTAGTCGGCGCCGACCCGGCGATTCGAGTCGATGTCGAGGAAGCGGTTGAGCGAACGCAGACGGCGCCGCTCGCGCTGCAACCCTTCGCGGACGATGATCGCGCTCTCGCCGGGCCGGTCGCTCGCCGCCATCGCGATCGCGCGCCGGCCGTCTTCCGCCATGCGCTCCTGCGCACCGGCATAGCTCAAACGGACCAGCGACTCACCGCGGTCCGGCATCGTCGCGAGGTAGTAGCCGCTGGCGGCGGCAATGAAGGCGGATCGCTTGATCTTGGTCGGCTCGATATTGTCGACGACGTCGCGGGTGGTGTGGATGTAGACGTCGGGATGATCCCGCAAATAAATGGTCGGGATGGCGAAGCCGCCTTCTTGATAAATCCAGTTGTCGCTGCCGCTCTCCCAGGGAGTGATGTCGGCCCAGAACGCGTCCTTCGAGCCACCGTCGGCCCGGAACGCATGCGTCGTATCGCCATAGCCGGCGGCGCGGAACGCACCGTCGATGACGTAGTGGCCGAACACGTCCTCGACATCGTCGGTGACAGATGCGATCGACCACGGCGATTCGGTGACGTGGAGGACTGACTTGGTGATGAACGGATCGCCGCCGACCATGTCGAGATGAACGACGGCGCGAATGCGCGCGGCGATCTCCGGATACTTCGTCAAGTACGCGATCGTGCCGGTCATTTCGGACGGCCACACGAAGCGGATTGTCCGCACTGGCGGCGGGATGCGTTTGGCATCGATCAAGTGCTTCAGCGTCCTCGCGATCTCCAGGTTTGCCGCGCAACCGCTGGCGTTGTCGTTGGCGCCGGGCTTCTCGTGATCGAGGTGACAGCTGAACACGATGTCGCCGGCGGCGGGATTCGATCCCGGGATGCTTGCCACCAGCGTTTCGTACGGCATCGCATCGTCGTTCCTGGCGCGGACGACGGCGTGCAGCGTGATGTGCTCGCCCTGGGCCAGGCGCGCCTGCAGCGCCCGCGCCTCGCGCACCGAAATCATGATCGCGAACGTGTTCTTGCGGCCGCGTGCATCGAGATGACCCCAGCGAATCAGATCCTGATCGTCGCGCCACCAGCCGCTCACCTGATTGGAGTTGTAGCTGACCAGCCCCGCCGCGCCGAGTTCCTCAACCGCTTGACGATGACAGGCGGACGGGGTCGCGTCACACAGTACGAGCTTGTCGCGCACGTCCTTACCGGCGTAGTCGGCACGCTGGGTGCCGGCGCCGACGTCCACGAGTTCCACCGTTACATCGGCGCTCTCGCTGTTGTCCGCGACCGCCAACTGGACGTCGTCCTGGGAAATGATCCGCCGGCGGTGCGGCTGAACCTCATCGAGCGTTCCGCTCTGCACACTCCAGCCGCGATTGCCGTGCAGCGTGCCGAAATAGGTTTTTCCGTCGCCGGGGAAGGTCTCGACGTGGACATCGCTGAGCCCGATCGTCCTGGCGCGGTCCATGACGTAGGCGATGGCTTCGTGAAATCCCGGTGACGCGGGCACACGGTGCATCTGGGCCAGGCGTCCCACGTGATCCTTGGCCGCTACGCCGGAAAGCTCTTCGTCGAGCGCGGTCAGCACGTCGCGGTCGAGAAGCGTCTCGGCAGGAAGCTTGATCGGCGCCTGTGCCGACAACGTCGCGACCGCGAAACCGGCAAGCACGCCGGCCGCAATGCGGTGACGCGAGCGGAACACTCGCGCTCTCTTCGGAGGGGCGGAGCCTGCGCCCTCCGCAGGGGCGGAGCTTGCGTTCGTCGTAAGGGCGGGGCTTGCGTGCCTCGTAGGGGCGGAGCCTGCTCCGCCCTGAATGTCACGATTCATACCGCAGTCTAGGCCGAAGCCGTGCGGCGGGCAACGAGCCGCTCCAGATGGTCGACTGCCGCGCCGACGCCGTTTCGTGTGGCGATCGCGCGGCCCAACGCAGCGGCACGCTCGCGGATGCGCCAATCGTTGAGGGCGATGTCGACCCGCGCGGTCAGGACGTCCGCTGTCACGAGCTCGACCGGAAGCGCTGCGGGACCGAGACCGAGTTGCGTGATGCGCCGCGCCCAATAGAACTGATCCAGAACGTGCGGAACGATCACCTGCGGCACTCCGGCGCGAGCGACCGCGGTCGTTGTACCTGCACCACCGTGATGCACAGCGAGGGCGACGCGCGGCAGCACGGCCGCGTGCGACACCGACGGAACCGCGATCACGTCATCGTCGTGCTCGGGCGCGTAGCGGTCGAGATGCGCCCAACCACCGGCGAGGATCAGCCGGCATCCGACCGCGCGCGCGGCGTCGACCGCGTGATCGGCGAGCGTCCGCGCGTGACCCGATGCCATGCTGCCGAAGCCGACGTAGATCGGTGGCGCGCCGTTCGCCAGAAACGACTCCATGCGCTGATCGAGCGGCTGAGGCTGATCGAGCAGCCACGCGTCGGTGGCGACGACAGCCGGCAGCGCATCGTCGCCGAGCGGCGCCAGGTCGCGATCGGCTGCGACGATCACGCAGCTGGCGGTGAGATCTCGTAGCGGACTGGCCGTCGGTGCGAGCTCGAGGGCGGCTCTGCCGCGATTGATCGCGCCCCGCAGTCCGAGGTCGGCCGCGGCACCGCCGAACTGCCAGAGCGCGCGGTTGAGCCAGGCGGGAAACGCCTGCGTCCGCAACACCGGTGGTGGCGCGGCGCCGCTCGGCATGGCGCACGGACAGAACGCGATGTTGGCGTGGGGAACGTCGCGCCACTCGGCGATGGACGCGGTCACGATCTGCGCACCGGCGCCGACAATCAAGTCGGCGCCCTCACTGGCGTCTGCAATCGGCTGGAACATCCGGGCCGCGTGCTCTTTGAAGTGGCGAAACTGCCACCTCCGCGACTGGAGAGCCGCGGTCGGCGCGTACATCATCGCCTCCATGGCGATGCCGTTCGAGACTGCGTGAAATCCGGACGCGCGGATCCAGTCGACGAAGTCCGACGGCAGCACGAACCACGGGTCGTGTCCATGCGCACGCAGCGCGAACGCGAGGGCGAGGATCGGTTGCACGTCACCACGAGTTCCGTGGGGAGCGAGGAGCACGCGCATCTCTGTATACTCTCGCAGGTTGCCGTCGCCGGTCCGGCTGAACTCCACAACACATGAAGACACCACTGACGACGAATCAGGTGCGCGGATTCTGGGCCGCATGGGCGGGCTGGGCGCTCGACGGCATGGACTCGTTCATCTACGCGCTGGTGCTGACGCCAGCGATTCGAGAGCTGCTGCCGCGATCGGGCATCGAAGCGACCAACGACAATGTCGTTTCGTACGGCAGCATTCTGTTCGCGCTGTTTTTGTTCGGCTGGGGCCTGTCGATGATCTGGGGTCCGGTCGCAGATCGCTTCGGACGCGTACGCACGCTGGCGCTGACGATTCTCTGCTACTCGGTGTTCACGCTGCTGTCCGCGTTTGCCACCAGCGTCTGGCAGCTGGCGGTATTTCGTCTGCTCGCGGGCGTCGGTATCGGCGGTGAGTGGGCGATGGGCGGCACCTTCGTCGCCGAAGAGTGGCCGGAAGATCGGCGCAAAATGGGGGCCGGCTACCTGCACACCGGCTACTACTTCGGATTCTTTCTCGCCGCGCTCGCAAACTACTTCATTGGCGCCCGGTACGGCTGGCGCTGGATGTTCGCGGTGGGCGGCACGCCCGCACTGCTCGTGACCTTCATCCAGTACGGCGTGCACGAATCGAAGGCCTGGAAGGCGAAGCTCGAAACCGTGCGGCCGTCGATGACCGCGTCGTTCGCGACGCTGTTCTCCCCGCTCTACGCGCGCCGGACGTGGCTCAACTCCCTCTACCTGCTTGTCTCGGTCGTCGGTTTGTGGGCGGGATCGGTCTACGTTCCGACCTCGGTGACCCAGATTGCGATGCGCGAAGGCCGCACCGCGGCCGACGCCGCACGGCTCGCGTCGTACGGCACGATGGTGCTGTCGGTCGGCACCATCCTCGGCTGCCTCGCGCTGCCGGGACTCGCGGAACGGTTTGGCCGGCGAGTGACGCTCGGCTTTTACTTCGCCGTGATGTTCTTCTCCGTATCGCTCGGTTTCGGTTACGTGTTCTACCTCGCGTCCGACGCCCTCACGTGGTTCTTCGTCGTGCTGTTTTTCCTCGGCGTCGGCGGCGCCAACTTCGCCATGTACACCTTGTGGCTGCCGGAGCAGTACTCGACCGAGTGTCGCGCCAGCGCCTTTGCGTTCACGACGTCGGTGGGCCGATTCGTCGGCGCCGGGATCACCTTTCTGGTCGGTGCCGGGGTCGCGCACTTCCACACCATCGGAACACCGGTGGCGCTGACGTCGATCGCGTTCCTGGTCGGCCTGGTGTTGCTGCCGTTCGGCGAGGAAACCACCGGCCGCACGCTGCCCTCCTGACGTGCACGCCGCGGCGCGCCGCCGGGGATGCGTTGACACGCCAATTCCTGATCGCATAATCTGATCCGGCAATGTTCACGGTCCGCCACGGCGCGCATCACCATTTCCACCACGGCTACGAGCCGACGGGAGCCGCGTGATCCGCGTTCTGGACTGAGCACCAGCAGACGACGAACCAAGGACCAACGTAGCCCCGCCGGACTGGCGGGGTTTTTTATTTTATGGACTACTCAAAACTGGACGGTTTGATTCCCGCGGTCATCCAGGACGCCGAGAGCTCGGAAGTCCTGATGGTCGGATTCATGAACGAGCAGGCGCTGGCCGACACCAGGCGCACCGGTTTCGCGACGTTCTTCAGCCGCACCCGAAACAAAATGTGGATGAAGGGCGAAACCTCCGGCAACAAGCTGGAGGTCGTCGAGATCCTCGTCGATTGCGACGATGACACCGTGCTGGTCAAGGTGAAACGCCTCGGTGACGGAAACGTCTGCCACACCGGCGAGCGCACCTGTTTCAACAAGACGCTGGACCAGCACCAGGGACACTAGGGACTCAGTGAAACTCAAACTCGGCATCCCGAAAGGCTCGCTGCAGGACGCCACCGTGGCGCTGTTTGCGCGGGCCGGCTTCAACATCTACGTCAGCTCGCGCTCGTACTTCCCGACGATTGACGATCCGGAAATCGAGTGCATGCTGATCCGCGCCCAGGAAATGGCGCGCTATGTCTCGGACGGCGTCCTCGACGCCGGGCTGACCGGTCAGGACTGGATTGCGGAGCATGAAGCCGGCGACGGCAAGACCGGCGTGCTGACCAGTATCGCGGATCTGATCTACGCCAAGCAGAGCTTCGGCAAGGTGAAGTGGGTGCTCGCCGCTCCCGAGGACTCGCCGTTCCGATCCGCGAAGGACCTCGAA
>DASXIR010000360.1:0-26240 GCA_036497895.1 Vicinamibacterales bacterium
CACGCGAATGTAGCCGTCACGCGTGAACACTTCATCGCCCTGCGGCAGCGTCGCCAGCATGCGCGGCGACTCATGTCTGGTCGCGCGCTGGGCCGCGTTGTACGGCGTTCGCGTCAGCAGAATCGGCGCTCCTTTCGCGCCTTTGGGCACGACGATCACGGTATACAGCTTGACCCCGTCGCGCATCGGCACCATGACAACGCGCTTCACGAAGTCGGCATTGATGTCGGGCGGGGTGTACTTCGCGGGGATGTCCGGTGCGATCGGCGGCGTTTGGGCGGCGGCAAACGAACCGCAGCTCATAATCGCGACTGCAACGCCGGCCCGAAAGGCGCGAAGAATGGCTGTGCTCATGCGCCTAACGCTAGCACACAGTATTTATTCCGGTTGATGATGACTTGGTCTCGGCCTGGCGAGCGAATCGGCCACGACCTGGCCGCGTCCATGAGCGCGCGATCGGCACTCCAGCTCCAGGTCGAGCGAGATCAGGTTCAGGCCCACCGCAAGTCTCAGGAACCGGGCGACGATTCGCCTCTTACGAGGGAAAAGGATGCCGCCAACGCTGACGTAGTCCTCGTAGAAGTGCGCCGAGGTCGACGCCCGGCCGACGATCTCGACGTGATAGTCCACCCGGCGGAGAAGTCCGGTCGCATCGAAATGAAAGATCTGCCGGCGAGAGTGACAGTCGAAGCTGGCGGGATACTCCAGGGTCAGCGCCTCCCACGCAGCACGCTCTCGCCGGTAACTTCGCTGGGCGATGAACGCGAGCGTGGGAAGCACGAACGGATAGGCGTGATAGTTGGCCTGCGAGTAGCCGAGGAAGTAGGCGACGTCGAGATCCGACCATTGCGCCAGCCGGGCCCGGACGCTGTTGAATCGGGCCCGGTAGCGTTCGCGGCGTTCGAGCTCCCGGCCCGATGCCGCATCGATCAGTGAAACGGTGCCGCCCGCATACACGGTCGTGCTGCCGGACGTGGGATAGTCGAGAAACGCCGTGCGCTGCGCGTGCGGATCAATCACGAACACGCGCGGCAGGGAAAACGTCCGCCCCTGTCCTTTGACCAGCCTGACAATCCCGGTGAACCGCACGCACTCGACACGCAATTGTTCAAACGCCAGCCAGGCATCGCTGCCGCCATGTCGATTGATGGCCGCCTCGACAATCGACTTTGCGGTATCCGACCAACCGACAAAAGGCTCGTTCAACATGCCGACGCGTCTGCAACTCTATCGTTTTTTGCTGTAGCATGACTCGCTCTGGGCGCCGTACTACTGCTCCCCTTCGTTGTCGTCGCGAACATCGGCCTGTTGACGGTCAACGCGGCGGTCGGAGGCGCGGCGTGGCTCCTCGAACGTGTCGTGAGAGTCGTGGGGCCTGCGAAGTGGCCGGTGACTGCTCTCATCGTGAACGCGACATCGCGGCTGCGACGCCGGGCCGCAGACGGCATCAGCGCGTCCACTCAGCTGATGCGCGCCGCCTTCGATGCCGTGGTCGGCAAACCGGTCCAGAAGCAGCCCGGCGAACTGCTGTCCGGGACGCTGATTGCGGGGCTGACACGCGCGATCGCGTGGCCGGCCTTCGCGCTCTTCGACATCTCGAGCGCTGTGGTCACCAGTAGTCCTCGGCCGGCTTTCGTCAGTCGTCTCGGCCTGCTGCTCTCGCGCGCGCTGACGCCGTGGAGTCTGCAGGGCGTCATTCCCGGCGCGGTCGGCGAATTGACGACGGCGCGAACACGCCGGGGATTTTTCGTGGCGTTCATGACCGGCGCCGCCGCCGTCGTGCTGAATTTTGAGGGGATGTGCGGCGGAGTGCTCGCGCTGTTGCTGGGGGACCCCGTGTGGTTCGCCAACGGCCTGGAGCGGCATCGGGGATATGCCGCGTACGTATACGAGAAGGACGTGCACGGTGAGCTCGAACCCGGTTCTGGTTTCCCGATGAGCAAACAGCTGGTGGCCCTCGCCGAACCCGTGGTCAACCGCTTTCCAGAGGAGTTCGTACGGGCGCTGCGCGAAGAGGGCTGGTGGGCCGGGCTCCACGCGTATCTGCGCGAGCCTTCGTCCGTCCACCGGATGCTGGTCAGCTACTGGACCTTCACCGCACGGATGATGTGGGACGTCGCGAGCTACTTCGGCACAGGGTTGCTGGACGCGCCGGCCGCGCAGAACGTCGCGCTGTGCGAGATGGCGATCGCCACCAGCGGCATGCCGGTGGACGAGAAGGAGGCGGCGTTGTTCGAGGTGCGGAAGACGGCGCCCAACGCGATCATCGAGTTCGAGTATTACCTGTCGCTCCTCGTCCCCTGCGACGGCACGGTCGCCGACAAAATCTTCCGCCGCACGTGCGGCGGCGAGATCGTCGACACGCTCACGGTGGTGCCGTCGGTGTGCGACAAGCACACGATTCTGGTCGCGCAGTCGACCAACGCCGAGGTCTACAGCCTGCGGGCGTTCCTCTGGCTGTTCAGAGATGAGGCGCGCGCGATCGCGATCAACGCGCGGGAAACAGGGCGCAAGTTCGGTCCGGAAGCCGTGGCGCGCATTGCCACGGATCCGCTGTATCCCCTCAGCGGCGACGAAATCGCCGCACTCACCGAAGGCGGACCGAGGCCGCCTGAAGCGATCGCGGCCATCCTCAACGACCAGTTGCGCGCGCGCGGTCTCGGCAGCGTCGTGGATCGGATTGCGGCGTGCGCGGTTTAGAGCACAAATTGCACGGCGATCGCCACCACCGTGCAGGTGAAATACAGCACGTGCTGACGGTAGATCCGGCGCTGCAGGAGGTGACGCTGCTGCAGCGTCAGCGTCGCGCGTTCGGCATCGATTCTCGATAGCGTGGGGATGGTGGACGCAGCCGCCACGACGATTATGGGAAACGTGAGCCCGATGCTCACCAGCGCCGACGTCGTGGCCGGCGAATCGCCGGCGCGCATGCCGTGCACCAGCTTATAGCTGAGAGATCCGACCACGGTGAGGAAGGCAAGCGGCATCGGCGCGAGAATCTGCGGCGTGCGCTTCGCCATGTAAATCAGGTTGTTGTAGTAATACTCCCGGATGGCTTCGGACGTCGCCATCGTGAACGGCTTTTCGGTAACCGACCGGGCGTCCCAGAGCATATCGATCACGAGGATGCCGAGCAGCAGCGATGCGGCGCCCACGAACAACGATCCGGCGACATCAATCACGCGAACGCCTCCTGGTCCGCGATGATACGTAGCTGATCAGCGGGGCGCAACAGTTTCCAGGCTGCGTCGCGAGCGCCTTGGCCGGGCCAGCGACTCCGCGACGACCCAGGCGGCGCCCATGATCGCGAGGTTGGTCGCGTTCTCGGTCCAGATGCCGTGATTGAGCCGATCGCCCACGAGCATCGGTCCATGCACCAGCACGGTGAAGAGCGCGAGCATGACCGTCGTCAGGAGCGCGGCCAGGCGCGCCTGCACGCCAGACAGGATCGCAAGGCCTGCGGCGATGAACGCAATCCCGGTCGCGTACCCCCAGAAGACCTGCGTCGGCGGCAGCCACTTGGGGACCAATGGCGCCGTGAGGTTCATGTACAGGAAATGCGCTCCGCCGAATAACAGCGCACACACTCCGAACGCCAGCTGGCCGAGTCTGGTGAGACGAGCGGCCAGCGTCACGTCGATGCTGGCGCTGGTGGCAAAGACGATCAAGCCAGCCGCCGCGATCGAGAGTTGCTCCGCAGTGTTGCTGTAGGCGAGGAACTCGCGGTAATGGGCGAGGATCACCCGGCCGTCCATCACGATCACGACGATCAGCGTGTAGTAAGCGGTGAGCGCCGCCGCTCCCCAGGGGGTCGTTCGACGCCACACGATCGCCACGCCGCCGACAAGCATGAATACGCCAACGGCATGAGCCAGCGCCGCGCGGGCGGGGAAGCCTTTGGGCACCGGATGGCCGGGGAGAAAATCGCCGAGCGCCAGACAGACGATGGCCAGCGCCATGACACCGAGGCCATAGGCGCGCCCTCCGACGGTCGTCATGTTGTGACGATCGCGCAGGCGGTCGATCGTCACGCGGACCTCCGTGCAAGGTAGTGGGTGTTGCCGCCTCGATCGGCATGCACGTCGACCAGCGTGAATCCGTGCTCGGCCAGGACGCGTCGATAATTCTCGACGCTGAACGAGAAGTAGCGGAAGACGACGCCGTCCATGGTGCCTTCGATCGGCTCCGGGCCTTCCACGTCGCCGGCGGTGAAGAGGAACGGCGCACCGATCCTGAGCACGCGCGCCACGCTCGCGATCGCCTTGATCTGTTCCGCCTGGTCGATGTGGAACATGACCCCCCAGGCGACGGCTGCGTCGAACGTGCGATCGGCGAACGGGCATCTCTGCACGCTGCCGCGAATGACGGGTGTGTCAGGCAGGTTGACGCGAAACCGCGCCAGCATTTCGACGGAGCTATCGAGTCCGACCACGTGGTGGCCGGCGTCGAGAAGTGTGCGGGTAATCGGAATCCCGTTGCCGCAGCCGATGTCCAGCACGCGCGAACCGCGCGAGATCGATGCAGCAAGGTTGGTGACTTCAGGGACGCCGGTCTGGCGGGTTCGGTCCGAGGCGTACCACTCGGCGATTAAGTCGTACTCATGCACGGGCCGCGCTCCGGGCGCGAGTCTACACCGGAGCCCCGAGCGTTGTCAGGATCGCGCTACGCCTTCAGGCAGCGTTCGAGTGAATCAGCGGCCCCGGGAAGCGGATATGGCAGCGCGTGCACACAAACCAACGCGCGCACGACGTGCACTCAGATTGCTCTTCCGCGGAATCGCCGCGGCGGCAGTTGGGGCATTGAGGAGTGGGTGGCGTGTTCATGGTGGTGTCCTCTTGCTATGCGACCGACTCTTCGAAGTGGCGTTCGACTGCCTGCCAGCCGTCAGCCAGCAGGTGTTTTTGATGGACATCACCCTGCGCGATCGCGGTGTCAGCCGTCGCGCACGGCTTACCGAGATATACCAGACCCGCTGAGCTCATTTGGATCGCGAAGCCGTGTGGGCCGGAATGAAGGCGACACTCGGTCTCAACCCCATCCTTGATTACGCACCACAGCCGCTCGTCTCGTCGATGATGATCTCGCACGGTCCCTTGTAGTTGCAGTTCTCGGGCCAACGCCGCTCGCGACGGCATCGCGAATTGAGTGTGGACAGAATCCGGTTCGGGTCGTGTCGAGGGCGCAGTGACTGCAGCGATCCGAGTCAGCGCCGAAATCGAACGGGACGCCTGATCGTCGCGAGTGATCGCCACGCGCTCCGGTACTCGCAGCCTGAACAGCAGCTGGTGAGCAGGCACGCGTGACGCGACGTGCGGGATGATGCGCCGACGACTGTCGTCGCCCGCATGCTCATTGCGATCGATCGGGGACATTCGAATCATTCGTCGCGACGCGGCGGCACCTGACGCGCTCCGCGGTCTGATTGTGCGGCGCACCCGGGCCGAGCAAGCTCGGCCCCTCCGCTGCCAGGCGAGCTCGGCCCCTACTTGAGATCAGCAAGCTCGGGCCGTACGCGGCGGAGCGCGGACGACGGATTCCATTTAGTTGGCTTTGAGACAACCCTCCGCGCGGAAGTCGACAGGCAACGCCCTTCCCAGAACACGAGGCAACCGACCGCATTCGAGCGTCAAATTGTTGTGAAGTAAAAGCGTACGCCTCCCGGGCCGACTACGCCTCTTTTACACGGTAGAAGCGGAGCCGTCATCGGGTCTTTACGCACTTTGCCCATAAATTGTAGGAATTAACCGGTCGGTCCGACAAACAGGGAGTTACACGGATCTTGCACAGCTCTTCAGCGAGGTATTTGATGCTCAGGCTGCTACTAGAGGGTTTCGGCGTCTGGTTGCTCGTCTCAACGGTTCTCGGCCTGCTGCTCGGCCAGTTGATGAGTGACCGTAGCCCCTCCGTCATCGAATCGGGCCTCGAAGCCTTCAACGCCCAGAGATTCGATCGAGGCGCCACGACCGTTCGGGCCGTCTCCTAGCCCTTAACGGATTTCGACCTCCAGGAAACCCAGCCCGCGCAGGAACGACGTGAGCGTCGTCCGCGCGTTCTCGGTCGCGGTCTTTAGAATCCCGTTATCAAGCGCTGCCTGGCGGATCTGCCGCTCCGCCTCACGCCGTACATCGGATTCCAGGTTCGCGCTGACGTGAGTGAACAATCCGCTTTCCCGCGAATAGACCCGCGTCCGTTCGTTGTCCACCCGCGCAGCGAAGACTTCGGCATCAGGCAACTTGATCCGGACAGTCTGGCCGCTGACCATCACTTCGGGCGGACCGACCCGCGCCAGATCCACGCCAGCGGTCACGTCGCCATACACGATCAGCAGTAAGCGTTCGCCTGACAGGAAGGTCGGGAGGTACCGGCTTTCCCAGCCCCCGGACACGATCTTGTCCATGCTGAAGAACACCGTCTCGAGGCGCTGCAGTTGCTGGATCTGGCGGATGACGGTGGGCTGAGAAGTGTCGATGCGGACGGCCGAACCGGGAGTGAAGAAGTGCCAGGCGATCGTGGCGCCGAGCGCCGCGGTCAGGAATCCGAGCAGAAATCCGACCGTCGTGGATCCGCCGGTCGATCGAACCTGCTGCATCACATGGCGAGGCTAGGTCTTCGGAAACTTCTTCGACACCAGATCCTTGACGGCGTCGCGAATGACCTGTTTCCGTTCGTCATCGTTCTTGAGTTTCTCGATTTCTGTCTGGCTGATGCCGCGCCACACGACCCGGTTCAACTTCGACGACACCGCGTCGAGCACAATCGATCCGGTCTGGATGACGTTGAGCGACTGCGTCACCGGCGCGAACGGCGCAAGGCCCCAGTCGGTGATCGGCGGCAGGAACTGTCCCAGCGTCTGCGCCTCGAAGCCGACGGTGACCAGCACGTAGTAGTGCATCTTCAGCGGAGCGTCACTGGGGTCCACCTGGCTGAGGCCGCGGGCGCCAAGTTCTTTCACGATAGACTCGACCACGGTCGGTCCGAAAATGGCGAGCAGGGCTTTGGGATCGTCCTGCGAGCTCCGCGCCATCTTCACGTCGCCGGGGCCATCAGCCGCCCACGCCCAGCTGCGGATGCCCTTGAAATCGAAGGTCGGGTCGGCGTCCCCTCTGCTCTTGATCTTGGAAGCCAGGAGCGGCGCCACCATGACGATGGCCATGAGGGAGGTGGCGAGCGCCACTCGCGTCCCGTATCTCATCCACATGTTCGCCATCATAGCAACAGAGGCCGCCGCAGCTATGCACTTTCGGCAGGCGCAGGCGCGCTCGAGGCGAGTCGCGCCTGTCAGGAACGACTACTCGGTGACGACTACTCGGTGACGATGATGGGATTCAGCTCCACCGGCACTCTGGAAACCAGTCCCTGAGCGACTTCGAGCTGGGCGGTGGTAACGACCTTGTGCGCGCGCTCGACGCGCGGAATGCTGCCGCGCATCAGTTGCGCCGCGCGCAGTCCTGCGACCACGACGAACTCGAAAGGGTTTGTTCCGTGAGGGCGTTGAACCACTGAACCTTCTTTTCCTTGCGGCTTTGGTGAGGCTGGAGGCTGGAATAGCCGCAGGCTTCAGGAAAGCGGGGAACCCCCATTATACCCCGGACTGTCGAGCGAGGCCCGGCGAAGCGTTACTCGGTGAAGCGGTATTTCAGCAGCACCATCAACGCGACCACGCCGTCCCGCCACGTGATCTTCTTGCCTTCGTCGTAGCCGCGCCCGTCGTAGCTGATTGGCACTTCGTAGACCCGGTATTTCCGCTTGAAGATCTTGGCGGTCATCTCCGGCTCGATGCCGAAGCCGTTCGAGTGCAGCGTCATCGACCGTAACACGTCCGTTCGCATCACCTTGTAGCAGGTCTCCATGTCGGTGAGCATGGTGTTGTACAGGACGTTGGTGAGGAAGGTCAGGAGGCGGTTGCCGAGATAGTGGGTCAGCAGGAACACGCGGTGCGTGCCGAGGAAGCGCGACCCGAACACGACGTCGGCCCGGCCCGACGTGATAAGCGAAGTCAGGAGCGGATATTCCTCGGGCGAATATTCGAGGTCGGCGTCCTGGATGATCATCATGTCGCCGGTCACGGCGGCGAAGCCGCGGCGCAGCGCCGAGCCCTTGCCGCCGTTCTTCGACTGTTTGAGCAGGGTGAATCCGAGCTCCTTCTGCAGCGCCACGAGAATATCGCTGGTGCCGTCGGTCGACACGTCATCCACGACGATCAGCTCGATGCGTATCTTCACGGCGAGGACGCGGCGGATGATTTCGTCGATCGTCTCGCGCTCGTTGAACACGGGCATCACGACGGTCAGCAGCGGATCGGGCGGCACGAGTTGCGCTGCGCGCTGCAACGCGGAGGGCGTGTGTGTCATGCCGATTGCGCGCGGGCCCGGCCGACGGCGACAACGGAAAGGCCGATCGGCGGCGCGACGATGCGTTCGAGCGGCAGCGCCCATGGCGCGACCAGGCGATCGAAGAGCCGAACCTGCCTCGGCGTGTGCTCGGTATTCCCGCTGATGTACAGGTTGTACATCCAGCCGAGAAGGCCGATCGGGTTGCTGTACTTCATCGCGACGATCTCGAGTCCGGCGGCGGCAAACGCCTTTGACAGTGACGCCTTCGAGTAGCGTCGGTGGTGCCCGAGTGCGGCGTCATGCGGACCGTACATCGCCTGAACCGCCGGCACCCAAATCAGCACCTGACCGCCGGTGCCGGCGACCACGTCGCGGAACAGCGTCAGGGCGCGGACGTCGTCTTCGATGTGCTCGAGGACGTTGACGCAGACCACGGTGTCGAAACGGTTCGCCAGTTCCGAGGGCTTCGACTCCTCGAGGTGCTCCACCCGAATCGTGACGCGTGGGTGATCGCCAAGGGCGGCGCGAGCCTGGGTCGCACAGTTCAGATTCGGCTCGATGCAGACGACATCGTCAGCCGTCTCGACCAGCTGGCGCGTCATCGTGCCGATGCCGCAGCCGACTTCGAGGACGTGCTTGCCGACGTAGGGACGCAGGACGTCGTAGATGTGCTGCTGGTACCGGACCGCCTCGCTCATCGTCTCGAGGTCGTCGGCGGCGTAGCGCTTTTGTGTCTGTGTAAATCGGTGGTCGACGTTCATGCCAAAAGTCGGAGCGGTGACACGGTACCATATGCTATCGTCCTTCCGCCATAGTGATGACAAGTGTGCTCAGCTTCGCCCTCGGGGCACTGATGGCGCTCGCCCTGTCCACCCCGCTGTCGGAGGCGGTCTTGTACGGACGGGCCGCCGAGGTCACGACGCTGATCGCGAGCGGCGCCGACGTCAACGAGAAGGACGACACCGGCATGACGCCGCTGATGGTGGCGGCGGTGCAGGGCCACGCCGCGATTGCCAAGTCTCTCCTTGCGGCGGGTGCGCGTGTCGCGGACACCGACGAAGACGGAGCGACGGCACTGATTCGTGCCGCGTCCGCGGATCGCGGCGAGGTCGTCAAGCTGCTGCTTGCGAGCGGCGCCGAGGTCAACGTCAAGAGCAGCGGCGGCATGACCGCGCTCGCGGTGGCCGCGTACGGGGGGCACGCCGACGTCGTGCGCGCACTGATCGCGAGCCGAGCGGACCCGAATCTCGCCGACAACCAGGGCCGCACGCCGCTGATGGCGGCGGTCACCAACGGTGACGTGACCACCACTCAGGCGCTGTTGACGGCAGGTGCGAATACGTCCGCCACGGATGCCGGCGGGGGAGTTGCACT
The DNA here is from genome assembly GCA_036497895.1 of Vicinamibacterales bacterium. Lineage (GTDB taxonomy): Bacteria > Acidobacteriota > Vicinamibacteria > Vicinamibacterales > CAVVIG01 > CAVQFC01. Next base: position 9,708 of record DASXIR010000360.1, read on the forward strand.
CACCTACGCGTCTGCAGCCGGAGCGGCCGACGCGATTCAGGCGTTGCAGAAGCGCGGCGCCAGGGCGACCGGCGCCGACCTGATTCTGGCCGCGACTGGCTGTCACACCGCCGCGGTGAAGGTGCTGCTCGCTGGAGGGCTGAGCGCGAGCGTCAACGTCAACGGCAACGTGCCGTTGCTGGCAGCGGCTGGAGAGAACTGCGTCGAGACGGTCAGTCTCCTGCTCGACCGGGGCGCCGACGTCAACGCCAAAGATGGCGATGGCTGGACCGCGCTCATCAAAGCCGCCTCCGCCAACATGACCGACCTCGCGCGCGTCCTGCTGGCGCACGGCGCCGATATGGACATGCCCGATCGTCTCGATCGGACGGCGTCGATGTACGCATCGATGAAGGATCACGAGGACATGGCGGCGCTGTTTGCGGAATTCAGGGCGAAGAAGAAATGAGGGTGCGATGAAGCTCGCCGCGTTCGCGACGATCGTGGGCGGTGTGATGTTGATTGGCGCGGCGACCGTAGGGGCCGAGCTTGCTCGGCCCACGCAGCCCGCGCCCACGAAAATCGCGGTTTCGAGTCCGACGCTGAAGATGGACGAGACCATGCCCCGCGAGTACACGCCGGACGGACGGAACGTGTCGCCGCCGCTGACGTGGACCGGCGCGCCCGCCGGCACCCGGGAATTTGCGGTCGTCTGCGAGGATCCTGACGCCGGCAATCCACCGCCGTTCGTGCATTGGGTGATCTACCGGATTCCCGCGTCGGCGATAGGCGTACCAGAAGGCGTGCCGATCGATCCGGACGCGACGATGCCGGCGGAAATCGCCGGCGCGGTTCAGGGGTTGTCGGGTTTTCGTCGCGCGATCTACCGCGGACCGGCCCCTCCTCCAGGCAAGCCGCATCACTATCACTTCGTCGTCTACGCCATCGACGCCGTGCTCAACCTGAAACCGGGCCTGAATCGCGCAGAACTGCTCGACGCGATCAAGGGACACATCATCGGACAGGGCGAGCTGGTTGCCATTTACGAGCGCAAGGCACCCGGAGCGGAGGATTGAAATGACGTTTATCTCCCGTCGAGACCTGTTGAAGCGCGCGGCCGTTGTGGGCGCGGCCGCAGCCGTTCCCGGTGACGTGGCACGGCCCTTTGAGGCCCGCGAAGGCGATGGCGAACCCGCCGCGCACGATATGGCTGCCGCGCGCGAGCCGCTCGAGAGCCTGACCGCCTCTGAAGCGGATCTGCTCGACGCGATCGTCGCGCGGTTGATTCCGACGGACGCCAACGGCCCGGGCGCGACCGAAGCGCGCGCGGTCCACTACATCGATCGTGCGCTCGGTGGTGCGCTCGCCTCGTCGCGGCAGGCCTACACGGCGGGTCTGGCGGCGCTCGACCGCTATGCGCGGTCCTCGCGCGGCAAGCCGTTCCTCGAACTGACCCACACCGATCAGGATTCGGTGCTCATCGACGTCGAAACCGGCGCGGCCACCGGCTTCACGGGCAGTTCGGCTGCGTTTTTTGCGCTGATGCTGAACCACACCCATCAGGGCACCTTCGGCGATCCGTACTACGGCGGAAACGCCAACTTCATCGGCTGGGATCTGATTCGCTATCCGGGCATACGGACCATGGTCACCGCCGCCGATCAGAAGAGCCTCGAAGCGAACGCCCTGAAATCGAACCACAAGTCCGCCTACGACTACGCATCGTTCACCAAGGCCACCGCGCGCGTCGAATCGCACGAGGGGATGAAACATGGCGACTAGGCTCAAAGACACAGATGTCGTGATCATCGGACTCGGTGCTGCGGGCGGCGTGGCCGCGTTGCCGCTGGCCCAGGCGGGCATCGAGGTGATTGGGCTCGAGGCGGGCAGCTGGCTCACGAAACGCGATTTCGCGCCGGACGAACTCCGGAACAACTATCGCGGCTGGCCGCAGTCGGTCCAGAAAGCCAACCAGGAAATCCCGACCTCGCGTCCGACCGCATCGTCGCCGACCGGGCCGCGCGGGAACATCCATCCGATGCAGAACGGCGTCGGCGGCACCACACTCCACTACTGGGCGCAGAGCTGGCGCCTGAACCCCTGGGACTTCAAGGTCGTGAGCGAAACTACGCGCCGCTACGGCGCGTCGCGGCTCCCCAAAGGTACGACCGTCGAAGACTGGCCGTTCGCGTATGAAGAGCTCGAGCAGTACTACGACAAGATCGAATACGAAGTCGGCGTCTCGGGACAGGCCGGCAACATCAACGGCACCATCGATCCTCGCGGCAACAAGTTCGAGGCGCCGCGCAAGCGCGGCTACCCGATGCCGCCGCTGCGCGGCACGTCGTTCATCGAGAAGATGACGGTGACGGCGAAAAACATCGGCTGGCATCCCTTCCCTGGACCTGCGGCAATCAACTCGCGGCCATATCAGAACCGCTCGGCCTGCATGTATCACGGGTTCTGCAATCGGGGCGGCTGTCACGTCGACGCCAAGAATTCCACCATGGTGACGACGATTCCGCGGGCGCAGGAAACCGGGCATTTCAAGGTCGTCACGCGCGCGCATGTCACGACCATCGAGGTGGACGGCAACGGTGCCGTATCCGGCGTCAATTACCTGACCGATGGCGTCGAGTATTTTCAGCCGGCCAAGGTCGTGCTCCTGGCGAGCTTCACGTACGAGAATTCGCGGCTGCTGCTGCTATCGAAGTCCAAGGCCTATCCGGACGGCCTGTCGAACAATCACAAGCAGGTCGGACGCCATTATTTCAGTCATCATCAGGGCGCTCCGGTCTCGGCGCTGTTTCCGTTTGATCTCGACAGCTGGTACGGCTTGCCGGCACAAGGCGTCGCCGTCGACAACTGGGCCGACGACAACTTCGACCATTCGTCGCTCGACTTCATCGGCGGCGGCAACCTCTGGGTGATGTCGGACCGACGGCCGATTGCTGCAGCCGGCATGAATACGTTCGGACGTGTGCCCGGCTGGGGCGCTCAATGGAAGGCGTTCATCAAGGAGAACGCCGATCGCTCGAACAGCTCGTACATCCAGAAGACGACGCTGCCGTACGAGGACAACTTCCTCGACCTCGACCCGGTCGTCAAGGACCCGCTCGGTTATCCGGTGTGCCGGGTGACGGCCGAGTTCAAGGACAACGAGCGCCGGATTGCTGCCTTCACGCAGGACAAGATGGAGCAGTGGTACCGCGAGGCGGGAGCGATCGCGACCCAGCGTGCGCCGGTCGGCGGCGCGATGGGCGTGTCGACGCACGCCTACGGCGGCACCCGCATGGGTGACAACGCGGAGACCAACGTCGTCAATCGCTTTGGCTTCTCGCACGAAGCGCCAAACCTCGGCATCCTCGGCGGATCGGTGATGGGAACGAGCGGCGCGCACAACCCGACGCTCACCGTGCAGGCACTTGCCTGGCGCACGGCAGAGCATCTCATCAAGAACTGGAACGCGATCGCGCACAAGACGTAGGCGCGAGCGCAACCGGCACCGGGCGGAGGGAACGGCCTCAGGCCGTTCCCTGTGCTCCGGGGACGGCTCTTAACCGAAAACGTCGCCGACCGGCTTCTTCTTTTTCTTGCCGGCCTTTTTCTTCGCCGCCTTCTTCTTGCCGCCCTTCTTCTTTGCCGCCTTCTTCTTTGCCATTCTGCCTCCTTGGTTGACCGTTAACGAGGGTGGAACGCCGACTTGACCCGCGGCCGCTCCGCGCGGTCGATTTCCGAGAACAGCGGTCGCAGCAAGGCCATCGATGCTCGTGACGGCTGATACTCGCCGATCGCGACCGCCAGCGACAAGTACCTGGCGCCATCGTTCAGCATCAGACCGCGATCGGCCATCGTCTTCAGCCGCGCCACGGTGGCTGCGTCGAGGGCACTGGAGTCCGTGATCGCGTCGCAGGACAGATAGAGTTCGCGATCGGCGCCCTCGAGCACCGAGAGCGGCGCGGTCGGACGCGGCCGGGTGTCGAACACGAACAGCCGACCGTCGAGATCGACCGAGACCAGTTCCGCGTGCTTCCACGTGGTTTTCCACGCGTGCACGCGCCTGACGAGCGGGTTCGCGTAGCGGGCGACGTCCTGCGGGACCTTGTAGTCGTAGGAGAAATAGTAAGCGAGGTTGTGACGCGCCACCTCCGGCAGGTCGTAAAGGAATTCGTAAAACGGCACCGGGCGCAGCCGCGTGAAACCAAGCTGTCCGGCCTGGTTGAAGTTCGGGCTGAAACGATCGAGTCGGATCACGCTGACGCCGGAGGGCCGCGGCAGATGGCAGACGCGAGTGGCGAGGTCGGCCATCGCAAAGTAGTCGTCGGCCGACTCCTGTGGGAACCCGATCAGAAAGTTCCAGATCGGATGGATGCCGATTTCCTTGCACCATTTGAGCAGTTGGATGTTCTGCAGGCCGGTGACGCCCTTCTTCATCTGCTTCAACACCCGATCGCTGAAGCTTTCGATGCCAGGTTGTATCGTCAGCACGCCTGAATCGCGCAGCAGCCGGACCTGTTCTTTCTTGAGGTTGGCCTTGGTCTCGTAGAACAACGACACGTTCAACTTGCGCTCGGCGAGTTCCGGGAGGAGCGTCTTGAAGTACTTCAGGTCGAGGATGTTGTCGACGACCTGGATGTCGCAGCCGGGGTGAGTGCCGGTCAGATGCAGCAGTTCCGCCAGTGCCCGCGGCGCGGACTTGCTGCGGTAGGTCATGGTCGCGCCGTTGAGTCCGCAAAAGGTGCAATGCATCCGCTCGCCCCACCAGCAGCCACGTGAGGTCTCGACGAACACGCTCGCCTGCCAGTCGCGGCTGAAGCGGCTCTGCTGAAACTGCGCGAAGAAGTCGGTGAAATCCGGGTAGGGCAACGCGTCGAGGTCCATGATGCCCTGCGCGGTGGGCGCCGGCATCATCGCCGCGGCCGCCTCCACGGTCTCCCGCGTCACGACGCCTTTCAGCTCGCCCACTGGTTGACCAGCCACGACGCGAGCGGCCAACTCTGGAAAAACCTGATCGGCTTCGCCGGAGACGATGGCGTCCACGTAGGGGAACTGTCGGACCGTCTCCACTCCCATCGTCGCTTCGCAGTTGGCGCCGCCCATCACCACATAGCAGTCCGGCAGCCGCTCTTTCACTCGTCTGGCGAGCGCGAGCGACGCGAGGTGCTGCTGGAACACGCTGGTGAATCCGACCATGCGTGGTGTCGACTCGACGATCCGATCGGCGCAGGCGTCGATGAAGGCGCTCGCGGCGTCGCGGGCCTTCAGGATCGCCCGCAGTTCGCCGGGCGCCGGCGGCCGGGTCGGGTTGCGGCCCAGCCACGATGGCGCCTTCAGCAGCACCTCGGACAGATAGCGCTCGTCATGCGATGCATCCCAGTCGAACAGGGCATGCGAGAAGATCCACTCACCGACGAAGGCCCGTGACATCGCACGGTTCTGGCTGGTGATCTTCGAATAGAGCTTCTCGCCGATCTTCTCGGCAAAGGGCAGCGTGAAGTAATCCTGGTGGCAGGTCATGCCGCGCGCGGCAATCAGCGGCTGCAGCAGGCTGAGGCCGAGCGACGGTGAAAACAGCGGCCCGAACGGCATCGAGACGAGCAGGACATCGACGTTCATGGGTGAGCGGACGACTGGCCCGGCGGCGACGCCGGGACGGGCAGCGCGGCTGCCTCGCGTAGTGCGGTCTGCATCAACTGTTGGCCGGGGTCGGCGTCGCGCCAGGCCGTGGCAAAGTCCGCGTACTGCTGACGCGCTTCGGCGACGGCGCCGACGCCAACCAGAGCGCGGGCAAGTGGCAAGCGCGCGATCACGTGAAGAAGACTTGCCGGGTCCTGGCCGTGCCGGGACACCACGTCGCGCAATGAGGTGACGGCAGCCTGATTGTCCCCGACCGACTCGGCAGACAGTCCGCGCAGGTAGGGCAGCCACGAGCCGTTGTTGTGCTCGAACGGGCCGGCGTTGCCGAGGATGTCGAGCGCCCGGTGTCCGTCGTTGGCGGCCAGCGCGACGGCAGCTCGCAGGGTCGGCGAGGCTGCCCGGGAATTATCCGGCGACGGCGGGCTCTGACGGTCGAACGCGTCTGCGAGTTGCGCAGCTTGCGCGGTGCGTCCCGAGAACGAGGCAGCCAGCGAAGCGGTCCAGTTGGTCTCGACGCCGCTGCCGATGCCGACCGCTTGCTGCAGTTCGGCCTGCGCGCGCATGGTGTCCCCCAATAGCGCGTCCGACAGCGCCGTTTCGGCGATCAGACTGCCGGCTACGTCCGAGGCGCCGGCCGCGCGTGCCGCGGCAACGGCTTCGGTATACAACGTGTGGCCGGCGTTGATTTGTCCCGTCGCCATCGCGGCGCGTGCCGCCTCCGTCGTCACCAGATAGCCGTCGGCTCGTGGTCGCGTCGCACGCAGGTGCTCCTGCATGGTGGCTGCGTCGTTCGCAACGAAGGCCAGGTCGTAGCCGAACTGGTGGAGGACCGACGAGTCCAGGCCGTTCGCAGCCGCCTCCGCCAGCACAGTCCCGACGTCGGGCAACCGATCGAGTGCCAGCAGGCTGCGGGCGTACTGCTGGTATCCGAGCACCGAGTTCGATCCCAGATGCACGGCGATTTTCCCCTCCCGAGCCGAGTCCTCGAATCGATTCAGCTTGGCATATGCAGCGGCGAGGTTGTTGTGTGGCACCCAGTCGTCGGGATAGGTGTCGATCCAGGTCTGATAGGTCGCGACCACTTCGTCCAGCCGGCCGGTGACCGTGAAGTGATACTGCGAGCGGATGAACAGCCGCTCCGGCGCGCTGAGCGAATCGCTGCGCGCGTATGCGCGCTTGATGTAGGTCTGCGCCTGATCGAGATCCCGGAGATTGGTGTAAATGGCTGCGAGGCGGGCCGATGCGAGGGCGAAATTCGGGTCCAGTTCGAGCGCGCGTTCGAAGAACGGAATCGACTGCGCGTCACCGTTCTTGAAACGGGTGTCGAGGCCCCGGCTGTACGACTGCAGCGCCTCGAGCGACGCGGTGGTCGCGTTTTGCGCCGGCACGTTGAAGCGCTCGATCGAGCCGATCGACTCGCCGAGCTTTTCGCGGATGCTGGCCGAGGCGGCGCTCACGCTCGCGAGCACGTTGGTTTTTGAGGCGGCCTGGATCTGCTCGGTCGCAAGCCGGTCGCCGGTCCGGCAGGCGCGCGCCTCGAGCGTAATCACGTAGGCGGGTGCCAGCGGCGCAATCGAGCCGAGCACGATCGCCTTGACTCCGAGACGCTCGCACAGGTCGCGCGCCACGGCGTCGGTGACCGCCTCGTCGGGTGACCGCGCCATCAGCTGGAGCGTCGATCGGACCTGTGAGCGCGGCACCACGCTGACATAAGGCGACTGTTGGAGCTGGATCTCGAGCGCGTCTTTCAGCGCGCCGTCGAACACCGTTTCGCCGGTGGCGTTTTCGAACTCCGTCAGCAGCAGCGGTTCGCGAGCGACAGCGACCTTCGGCTGGCCGCGGTACCAGGTGAAAACACCGTAACCGCCCAGCACCAGCAGGAGCAGCACGACCGCGAACACCGCGGCTTCGCGCACGTTGCCCGCCGACAGCGCTCGGGTCAGGCCGGACGATCCATCCAGCGACCCGAACCGGGACATCTTCTTCACGATGCTCGAACGACCGGGCGGTGCACCAGATCCTGTTGTATTGCTGCCGAGCGCAGCGGCGTATTCCCGCCCGGCAATCGATCCGCTCTGCACCGCGCGCAGCTGCGACGCGACCTCCGCCGCCGTGGCCGGGCGACGATCGCGGTCCTTGTCGAGCAGGCGGGTGAGCAGGCGGCGCAGATCCTTCGGGACGTTGGAGATGTCCGCTGCTTCCAGTCCACTCGGCGTCGCGTGCAGGATGGCATCGACGATCGCGGTGGTCGAACGGCCTTCGAACGCGCGCCGCCCAGTCAGCATCTCGTACAGCACGAGGCCGAGCGAGAACAGGTCCGTGCGCTGGTCGAGCGGGTCGCCGAGTGCCTGCTCGGGCGACATGTAGAGCACCGTTCCGACCGCGGTGCCGGGGTTGGTCAGCACAGTGGGATGGTGTTCGTCAGCCCTCCCCGCCGGCGGGCTGGCTTCGACCGCATCGTTCATGGCCGCGAGGCCGAAGTCGAGCAGTTTCGCATCGCCGCGAGCCGTGACGAAGATATTGGCCGGCTTCAGATCGCGGTGGATGATGCCGGCGTTGTGCGCGGCGTCGAGCGCGTCGGCGATTTGAACACCAAGACCGATCGTGGTGGACACCGACAAGGGACCCGACGCCAGAACCTCGAACAGCGTCATGCCGCGCAGCAGTTCCATCACCAGGTACGGCCGATTCTCGGCTTCGGGCGCCTGGCCGACGTCGTAGATGGTGCAGATGTGGGGATGGTTCAGCGCCGAGGCCGCGCGCGCTTCACGCTCGAACCGCAGCAGATGTTCCTCGGACTTGGCCAGTGCGGCCGACAACAGCTTCAGCGCGACGTCACGCCGCAGCTTCAGGTCGTGCGCTTGGTAGACCTCGCCCATGCTGCCGGCGCCGAGCGGCGCGAGAATCTCGAATCGCCCGACGATTTGAACGCCAGCGGCCAGAGGCACGACGCTTACGACACCTGACGCGCGGGCTCGAGGTCCGGCGCGTCCAACTGCAACACCGTGATGTGGTGGCGCACGATCATCGTGTGGAGGGACTCGGGAGTTTCCATGCTTGTCGTGTCGTTGGCCATACACCGGCAGACACTGGCGAACACGGCCAGCCGTGAGGGGAGAACGTGCGCACAGCCTGTGGGAATGCGGAGAATTCTATCCCATTTGCTGAGCACAGGCGTCCGCGCCTTCACTCTACTTAACGTTAGTGTAAATCTATTTTCGTTACCTCTAAGTCACTTGATGTCTGTCGGAATTCACAGTCGAGGTAGTTTCGGCATTGTTTTCGCTAGACTGTGCGGCAGGAGAAGCGAATGCCTGACGCCACCGTTACACGCGAGCAACTGATCGACCGGCTCAACGAGGATTTGTCGCGCGAGTATCAAGCCATCATTGCGTATGTCGTGTACTCGCAGGTCATCAAGGGTGCCCAGTACATGAACATTGCGAAGGAACTCGAGAAGCACGCCGGCGAGGAGTTGAGCCACGCGCTGACGATTTCCAAGCACATCGACTACCTGGGAGGAATGCCGACCGTGACCGCGCAGCCGGTGAAGCAATCCGAGAAGGCGGAGGCGATGCTGCGCGCCGATCTCGAGAACGAGAACAACACCATTCGCGCCTATCGCGAGCGTGTGCGTCAATGCGAGGCGCTCGGCGAGTACGCGATCGCGGAAGACATTCGTGAGATTCTCCGACAGGAACAGGAACATCAGGTCGATCTCGCGACCGCGCTTGGCGAGAATGCGCCGAATCTATCCAGCACGAGCAAAGGCCGAACGAAGTAGTCTGGCGCTCTCTTTGCACTCTTTACTGACATGGTGTTTTCGCTGGCGTGAATTCACCGATGCACGCACGAGTCCGATGCGCTGTGGGGTTGGCGCATCTCAGCTCTGCATCGCCAGCGATGCTTATGTCAGACAAGAATGCGAACCATGCGAACCATCGTCGAGTAGGCCGTCCGCCCGCTGGCGCAAAGCACGGAGAACGGGTCAAGGATTATCCGCAATTGAGTATTCGCGTACCAGCCGAGTTCAAGGCGCGGTTGAACGCGCTCAGCGCTGTCACCGGCATGTCCCAATGGCGCGTCATCGTCCAGGCGATTAACTGCTTCTTCGATGACCTGCCCGTCACCGATAAGGAGCTCGTGGAGGGCCTCAGTCAGAGGCTCATGCAGGCCGGCTGAGCCTGTCGCAGGTCAGCAGTTTGACCGAAACATCACTGGCAACATTTGTCAGTTAAACGTCCATTGACGTAAAATGTCAGACCCGACGGGGGTCAGTGATGTGTAAGTTGTTGAAAACAAAGAGTGTCAGAGGTGCTCGAAGTCGGCATGAGCTCTGCAACTATGGTGCAGGAGTGCAGATCGTGGCCATACGAAAAACCGACAGCGGTTTCGCCCTGCTCGACCTGATCTTTGTCTGCGGGCTCATCGGCATCCTCAGCGGAATCGCGGTGCCGAAGCTCCTGCTGGCCAAGCAGGCCGCGGGGGCCGCCTCGGCCATCGGTTCGATGCGCGCCATCAACAGCGCCGAACTGACCTACGCACTCACCTGCGGCAACGGATTCTACGCGCCAACCTTGCCCTCGCTCGGGCAGACGCCGCCGGGATCAAACGAACCATTTCTCTCGCCGGATCTGACAACCAGCAATTCAGTGGTCAAGGCCGGCTACATCGTGCAGCTTGCGGCCGCACCGTTCGGCGGCTCGCCGGCTTCGTGCAACGGCGTCGGCGCGGGTGAGGGTGGACAGGGATTCCGCGCAGGCGCCGACCCCACCGAGCTCACGAACCTGCGCTACTTCGGGATCAACTCGTATGGACTGATCTACGAGGACGTTACCACGATGTTTCCAGTGATGCCTGAACTGGGAGAACCCGCCGCCGGCCATCCGCTGATCCACTGATTCAGTTATAATCCGGCCCATGTGGACGAAGATGATGTCGGGGCCGCGCAAGAAGGCTCCGAAGACGATAGCGGTCATCGACCCCGATTCCTGCTTTGGCGCGTTCGCGTGTTCGATCTGCCAGGCTGCCTGTCCGGTCGCCGGCTGCATCGTCGAAGAGCCGGACCGTGATGGCCGGATGGTTTGCGCCGTGCGCGCCGACCTGTGCATCGGGTGCGGCCTCTGCGTCACGCTCGGAAATACCACGGCGCCCCAGCAGCGCGAGTTCGGTTGCCCGGCCGACTACGACGCCATCAACATGATGCCGTGGGAAGAGGTCGTCAAGATTCTCACAAGTGAGAACGCGGCAGTAACAAGTTAGAAGTTGGACGCGCGGTACGCCTGCGCGTAGCGCGACGGCAGCGGGTGATCGATCTTCGAGGCGATGAACTCGGAGGCGACGCTGACGGCGTCCAGCGATACACCCGTCTCAATCCCCAGACCGTTCAACATGTAGATCAGGTCGTCGGTGGCCAGGTTGCCAGCGGCGCCCGGCGCGTACGGGCAGCCACCGAGTCCACCAGCTGACGCGTCGAACGTGGCGATGCCGTAGGGCAGGGCGGTCAGAACGTTCGCGAGCGCCGTGCCGCGGGTGTCGTGGAAGTGCAGCGCGATGCGGTCGACAGGCAGCCGTGCCAGAACGGCATCCAGTACCCTCGGCACCTGACCCGGATGAGCAATGCCGATGGTGTCGCTGATCGCGACTTCGAAGACACCGAGCTCGATCAGCCGCGCGGCCACCTCGGCGACGCGTTCCGGCGCCACGTCGCCCTCGAACGGGCAACCAAATGCCGTGGACAGATAGCCCCGCACCCGAAGCCCGGCCGCACGCGCACGGTCGCATACCTGGCGGTAGCCGGCCAGCGATTCGTCGATCGACTGGTTGATGTTCTTCCGGCTGAAGGTTTCCGTGGACGCCGCAAACACGGCGATCTCGCTGACGCCTGCAGCCAGGGCCCGATCGAGCCCTGCCAGATTCGGCACCAGCGCCGTGTAACGGATGCCGGCGGCTCGCGCGATTCCCGCGAACAGCTCTGCAGCATCGGCCATCTGCGGCACCGATTTCGGGCTGACGAAGGCCGAGACCTCGATGACAGGAAGTCGTGCGGCGCTGAGGTGATCGACAAACGCGATCTTGTCGGCAGTCGCGACCGTCACGTGCTCGTTCTGCAGGCCGTCCCGCGGGCCGACTTCGACGACTGTGACGTGCGACGGGGTCATGCGGCGCCTGGTCCCAGCGCGACGAGCACTGCGTCCGCCTGAACGAGCTCACCTTCGCGGCACGAAACGGTCGTCACGGTCGCGGCTCCGGGTGCGCGCATCGGGAGTTCCATCTTCATCGCCTCGAGGACCACCAGCACATCGCACTTGGCGACCGTGTCGCCGGGCTTGACGTTCACTTTCAGCACGGTCGCCGGCATCGGCGCGGTAATCTGCGACGTCGTAGCCCGGCCGGCGCGGGGGCGCGATTTCACCGGCGCTTCGTCTGCAGACCGTGTGCGAAAGACGTCGCCGTTCGCGAAGGCCCAACTGCCAGCCGAGGTGGCCGCAACGTACACGATTGCGGCGCGGCCGTCCTCCACTACTCGGTACACACCGTCGCCGACGCGTGTCACTGTCGCGGCCATCCTACTCACGTCCCCACCGATGGATGGACGTCCAGGGATCCATCTGGCGGCGACCGGCGCCGCCCGCTGCAGGTGCCGATCCTCTGGCTGCTTGCCAGCAGTCGCGTTCGGCCGCCTCCACCGCTGCACGCACGTGTGGAGGCATTTCCGGTGCGCTGCCGGCCAGTGTCGCGCCCTCCCGATCGAGAAACGCGGTGTCCATCGTCCCCGCCCGAAAGCGGGCGTGGTCGAGGATGCGAAGCAGAAACGGAATGTTCGTGCGCACCCCGAGGATCGGGAAGTCGCGGAGCGCGGAGCCGAGCCGGGCGATGGCGCGGTCGCGATTCTCGGCGGTGGCGATGACTTTGGCGATCATCGCGTCGTAGTAGATCGAGACCTCGCCGCCTTCGACTGCTCCGGAGTCGATGCGGATGCCGGGGGATCGCGGTTCGCGATAGAGCAGGAGTCGTCCCGCCTGCGGCAGAAACCCCTCGGCCGGATCTTCGGCATACACGCGCGCCTCGATCGCGTGTCCGCGCTGGCTGATCGAATCCTGCGTCCACGGCAAAGGCTTGCCGGCCGCGACCAGAAGCTGCGCCCGCACCAGGTCGAGGCCGGTTACCTGCTCCGTTACCGGATGCTCGACTTGGAGCCGCGTGTTCATCTCGAGAAAATAGAACGGCGCGTCGCCGGCGCCGGCGCGCGAACCGTCCACCAGGAACTCGATCGTGCCCGCGTTGCGATAGTCCGCGGCCTTCGCGGCCGCAACCGCAGCAGCGGTCATTCGCGAGCGAAGTTCTGGCGTCAACGCCGGCGACGGACTCTCCTCGATGACCTTTTGATGCCGCCTCTGGACTGAGCATTCACGTTCGAACAGGTGAACAACCTGTCCGTGGTCGTCGGCGAAGATCTGCACCTCGACATGACGCGGTGATTCGATCAGGCGCTCGACGTAGAGCGTGCCGTCGCCAAACGCCGCCGTTGACTCACGCCGGGCGGAGCGAATCGACTCGTCGATGTCGGCGGCATCCCGAATGGTGCGCATGCCCTTGCCGCCACCGCCGGCCGACGCCTTGACCAGTGCCGGGAGCCCGACTCGCTCGACCGCCGATCGCAGACCAGTGTCGGACTGATCGTCCGGCACGTCGCCATGGACGACCGGGACGCCGGCCGCGGCCACCAGACGCCGTGCATTGATCTTCGACCCCATGTGGGCGATCACGTCAGGCGGTGGACCTACGAAAATCAGGCCCGCGTCACCACAGGCGCGCGCGAACCCCGCGTTCTCGGACAGGAATCCGTACCCGGGATGCACGGCGTCGGCACCCTCGCTGCTTGCCGCCTCCAGCAGACGTGCGGTCGAGAGATAACTGTCGCTGGCAGGGGCCGGCCCGATCGCGACCGCGTGGTCGGCAGCGACGACGTGAGGTGCGGCACGGTCGGCGTCGGAGTAAACCGCAACGCTCTCGATGCCCATCTCCCGGCAGGCACGGACGATGCGCAGGGCGATTTCGCCGCGGTTCGCGATCAGCAGCCGCTTGATCACGACCAGCTGGCCTTCCGCTTTTCGAGAAAAGCGTGCAGTCCTTCCTGCCCTTCACGGGAGACGCGCCGGTCGGCGATTGCCCTGGTCGTGATCGCGCTCGTCTCGTCGATGCTTCGGCCCCATACCGCGGGAATCATCGCCTTCGCGGCTGCGACGGCTTCGGGGCCTGCGCTGGCGAATTCGCGCAGGTAATGCTCGACGCCGGCGTCGAGCTCCGCGGCTGGCACCACGGCATGGACGAGGCCGATCTCTTTCGCTTTCGAGGCAGAGAATCGCGCGCCGGTGAGAAACAGCTCGCGCGCCGCCGACCGCCCGATTTTGGCGAGTGCGAAGGGAGAAATCACCGCTGGAAGGAGACCGAGCTTCACTTCCGTGAAACCGAACATCGTGTCCTCCGCCGCCACGACCACGTCGCACACGGCGGCCAGCCCCGCACCTCCGCCGAGCGCCGCGCCCTGAACGCGACCGACCACGGGCACAGGCAATGCGTCGATCGCGGCGAACATCCGCGACATCGCCATCGCGTCGCGTTCGTTTTCTTCTTTCGTGAACTGAACCGTTTTCGACATCCAGTTCACGTCGGCGCCGGCGCAGAACATCTTTCCCGCGCCCTGGAGCACGACCACTCGCGTCTCGTGCCGCTCCGCTCGCGATCGGGCCGCGGCGGCCCACGCCGTCAGTTCGGCGATGACGTGTTCGTTGAACGCGTTGCGCACGTCAGGCCGATTGAGCGTCAGACGCTCGACGCCAGCTTCGGCGGCGACCAGCAGGAATTGGTAGGACTGCATCGGCGTCTACATTCGAAACACGCCGAACTTCACCTCGGGGATCGGCGCGTTGTATGCGGCCGACAATCCGAGCGCGAGCACGGTCCGCGTATCGACCGGATCGATGATTCCGTCGTCCCACATCCGCGCGGTGGAGTAGTAGGGCGACCCTTCGTGTTCGTACTTGTCGAGGATGGGCTGCCGGATTGCCGCCTCGTCCTCAGCGGAGAACGGCTTGCCCTCCCTCGTCAGCTGATCGCGCTTGACCGTCGTCAACACCGACGCAGCCTGCAGCGCGCCCATCACCGAGATCCTCGCGTTCGGCCACATCCACAGCATCCGCGGCTCGTACGCACGTCCGCACATACCGTAGTTGCCGGCGCCGAACGAGCCCCCGATGATGACCGTGAACTTCGGCACCACCGAGTTCGCGACGGCGTGCACCAGCTTGGCGCCGTCCTTCGCAATCCCGGCCCGCTCGTACTTGCTGCCGACGATGAAACCGGTGATGTTCTGCAGAAAGACGATCGGGATGCCGCGCTGATTGCACAGCTCGATGAAGTGCGTCCCCTTGAGCGCCGACTCGGAAAAAAGCACGCCGTTGTTGGCGATGATGCCGACCAGGAATCCATGAAGGCGTGCGAAACCAGTCACCAGCGTGGCGCCATAACGCTCCTTGAACTCGTCGAAACGCGAACCATCGACGATGCGGGCGATGATCTCGTGGACATCGTACGGCTGCCGGCTGTCGGCGTTGACGATGCCGTAGATATCGGCGGCGGGGTAGGCCGGTTCCTCGGGCGCGATCATGTCCAGCGGCAGCTGCTTCACGGAGTGCAGCGTCGACACCACCGTGCGACACATCTCTAGTGCCTGTTCATCGTCTTCCGCGAAGTAGTCGGCAACGCCGGAGAGACGGGTGTGGACGTCGGCGCCGCCGAGATCCTCGGCAGTCACGTCCTCACCGGTCGCGGCTTTGACCAGCGGCGGACCGCCGAGAAAAATCGTCCCTGTACCTTTGACGATGATGGTTTCGTCGGACATCGCCGGCACGTAGGCGCCACCGGCGGTGCACGATCCCATGACCACGGCAACCTGCGGGATGCGTTCGGCGGACATTCGCGCCTGGTTGAAGAAGATTCGCCCGAAGTGATCGCGATCGGGGAAGACCTCGGCCTGAAGCGGCAGGAAGGCGCCACCCGAGTCGACCAGATAGACGCAAGGCAGCCGATTCTGCATCGCGATCTCCTGCGCGCGCAGGTGCTTCTTGACCGTCATCGGAAAGTAGGTCCCGCCCTTGACGGTCGCGTCGTTCGCTACGATCAACACGTCACGCCCGGAGACGCGGCCGATCCCTGTTACCAGGCCGGCAGCCGGGGCGTCGCCGTCGTACATGTCATGCGCCGCCAGCGGCGACAGCTCCAGGAACGGCGTGTCGGGATCGAGCAGCAGCGCGAGACGTTCGCGGACCGGCAGCTTGCCTTGCTCGCGGTGACGTTCGAGATACTTCACGCCGCCGCCCTCGCGCGCCCGTGACGCGTGCGCCCGTAACTCGACGACGAGCTGCTGCAGGCGATCGCGGTTGAAAAGGAAGGCCGGGTCGGATGGATTGACGTGCGAGTCGAGGACGACCATCACCAGCCGCAGCAGTCCGTTTTGAATCCGCACGACGCGCAGCGCCAGACCGCGTGCATGCGATACATGTCGGCGCCGCAGCGTTCGCACAATGTCTTGTCTTCGCCGCACGCCGTGGCCGCCAGCGCCGACGAGATTCGCGTAACCGTCCGTTTGGGCGCCGGAACCGCCTCGGTTGGTGCGGACGATGGTAGCGAAGCGGAGCCTGAGGGTGATTTGGAGGCGTCGGATTCGGACATGCGCCTGAATTATGGCACCGTCGGCGCGGAACAGTTAGCTGGCTCGATCAGCGTCTAACCGGCGGTGCTGCTTGAGATAGCTCGGTAGCCCAGCCGTGCAAGTCTTTGCAGTCGGTGTATTGAATTGCAACGAGTGTCACATTTGTGCATTGACTGATTGCGCGTTTTCCATTCAGTATGCGT
>DASXIR010000361.1:0-2403 GCA_036497895.1 Vicinamibacterales bacterium
ACACCGTAACTGAGGTACAGCCACGCGATGCTGCCGTTCGCCTGACCGGCGAGGATGGTGCCTAGCCCGTAACAGACGCCTGCGATGATGGCCACTGGCCGCGGCCCGACTCGTCGCATCCACAATCCGCCGACGAATGACGCGAAGCCGAGCACCAGAATGGCGAGCTCGAATGTCCGAGTCACTTCGGAGATCGTCCACCCGTAGGTCGTGGTCAGGGGAATGCGAAAGACGCTCCACGCGTAAACCGCGCCGAGCGCGACCTGCATCACGATGCCCGCGGCCGCGATCAGCCAACGATTCGAATGATTGCTATCCATGCGCCCTCTCAGGTCTCCCGCATCGAGAAAGGGCAAGTGGTGTGCCAGCCGCGTGCCGAAGGCCGTGCGCGTTACCGCGAGCACGCGACTGTTTACCGTCGCGCAGTGTTGAGTGGTCACGATCGAATCGATCCGGCTGCCCGCCGCGCCTTTGCAAGGCAATTCGGTGAGCACGCCTCTTGCGATGCCTGCAGCGGAGGAGAAACGTATGAAATCGTTGTTTCGTTCCATCGTCCTGGCGGGCGGAATGGTCGTGGTTGCTGGCGCCCATTACGCCAGCGCGCAAATCATCGGCTCCGTCGAGTTCACCACTTCGTTTCCGTTTACGGTGGGTAACACCACGGTCCCGGCGGGCAGCTACACCATCACGCCCGTCGACGAGGACGCGCAGGTGCTCGAGCTGAGCGGCGCGCAGACCGCCGTGCTGTTTGCCACAGAGAGCGCGGAGCCGAAGCAGACGCCCTCGAAGGATGAAATCGTCTTCCGCCATTACGGCAACGGGTACGTCTTGAAGAACGTCTGGGAAGCGGGATCCAATATCGGCTACGTCACGCAGACCGCGCTCGGCGAGCGGCACCTTTCGAAGCGCGGCGGCACCTCGACCGAATCGCGCGTCGCCGCGCGCAGGATCGCCAGCAACTCGAAATGAGTGGTGACCTTGCGATGGCTGGGAAACCGTCACCGATCTGATGGTCGAGATTCTCGTCGACGCCGGCGTCCGCGAGATTTGTGTCCCCGTTGGCTGTCGGGCGGACGCCGCAGCGCCCGCACGACGGTCACATCCTCGCGGACAGCGGCAAGTCGCATCAAGGTGGGAGCAGCACGTATGACACATCGACTCGTGAAGTTCTCCGCCGCGCTCACCTGCGGCCTCATGTTGGGTCGCGGACTTGAAGCCAGGGGCGGACAGGCGACTGAAGCCTCGTCTGATCTGACGGTTCAACCCACCACCCAAACGGCGGCACAACTGCAGGAACTCGTTGCCCCGATCGCGTTGTACCCCGATGTCCTCGTGGCGCAGATTCTTGCCGCCGCGACCTATCCGGATCAGGTTGTCGAAGCCGATCGCTGGCTGCAAGATCAGTCCGACCCGAAAAACGATCAGCTCGCCGCGGAACTCGACAAGCAGCCGTGGGATTCCGCGGTCAAGGCCGTGGCCGAATTCCCAGCGGTCCTCGGCAACATGGACAAGAACCTCGCCTGGACGTCCACGCTCGGCGACGCCTACGCCAACCAACCCCAGGACGTCATGACCGCAGTTCAATCCATGCGTCAGCTCGCGCAGAAGGCCGGAAATCTCCAGAGCAGCGATCAGCAGACGGTGAACACACAGGGACAGGCGATCGCTATCGAGCCCACGAACAGCGAGGTCGTGTACGTGCCGCAGTACGACCCCTGGATGGTGTACGGCGCGCCAATCGCCCCGAGGCCTGGCTGGTATCCCGATCCTGGCTTGTACTGGGGGAGTCCCGGAATCGGGTTCGGCCTCGGTTTCGACGTCGGCTTTTACGGAGGATTTGGCTGGGGATGGCACCACTGGGGCGCCGATTGGCATCACGGAGGGGTTGTCTACAACCACAACAACTACGTGTCCCACAGCAGCACCGTGATCAATCGACGCGTCATGGCCACGAGGCCGGCGGGGACGTTTCATGCCGGCGACGCTCGTCCCACGATGCGTTCCGGTGCGTTCGGCGGATTCAATCGTGTCGGCACGATTCGATCATTCGGTGCGCGCGGGCGCGCGAGCTTCGGCGGCGGATTTCACGGCGGCGGGGGAGGGCGGAGATGACACCAATTGAGGAGAACGTGATGCGGAGCACTCGGATCGGCCGGCTGTTCGAACACCGCCTCGCGACATGGAGCATCGCCGCGGCGACGACGTGCCTCGTCGCCGGTTACGCGCAGCCGGTTCGCGCCGATTCTGGACAGATCACATTCGCGTCGGCCATCGACGCGTCGCGAGCGTTGGTGCAGGCCGTTCAGAATCGCGACGAGAGCGCGCTCGAGCGGATCCTTGGCGCGGGGCCCGACGTGACGTCGAGCGGCGATGCGGCCGCCGACACGCTCGAACGCGAGCAGT
>DASXIR010000362.1:0-12919 GCA_036497895.1 Vicinamibacterales bacterium
CCATCAGCCCTAAGCCATCAGCCATTACTCAGAGAATTCCCTAGCGAGCGCGACCCATTCGCCGTTCGGCGCCAGCTGCTGATACGAGCGCCAGTGCGGACGGGCCTCTGGAGAGAGTCCCATCTTCTCGAACGTGACCGCGAGGTAGAAGTGCGCGTCGGCGTAGAACGGGTTCAGGCGGAGTGATTCGCGATAGCAGGCCTGCGCCTCGGGAAATCGTCCGAGGTCGTGATAGATGTTGCCGAGGTTGAAATGCGCCTCGAAGAAATCCGACTCGAGGCCAATCGCGCGCTCGTATAGCGCCTGCGCCTCGGCGAGCTCGTCACGGCCGTAGTGAATGTTCGCAAGGTTGATGAGCGCCGCGGTCAGGTATGGATCGAGTTCGAGCGCCTTGCGATACGCGGCCGCGGCCTCCTCTTTCGTCGAATCGTCGCCTTCGTCGAGCAGCGACGCGGCGCGGAAATACTCCTCGGCCAGCTCCGTATCCCGGCTCGTGACCACACCTTCGGGCAACAGCGATGGTGCCGGGCGGTTCACCGCCGGCCTCAGCGCGATGATCTTGGCGGGTGCAGCGTCCAGGCGGAAGTCCAGCTCCAGCTGACCGTGCCGCGCGGCAATCAGGGTGCGAACAATCGCGCGGAACGGCTGCCCCTGACTCAAACCTTCGTTGGCCTGCTTGATCGTCGCCAGATCCGGAAACGCAAAGAAGGTGTCGGCATTCGTCCGCAGGACCGGACGGAGAATTCCGCACTTCACGAAATAGCGAAGGTGATCCTCCCGCAGCGAACTGTATCGGGCGAGCAAATCACGCATGGCGTGATACTGACGCTTCAACGTTTCCGGAGTCGGCACGCCCGCCAGCCTGCAGAACGCCTCCTCGGTGAGAATCTGAATCGCCGGACCATCGGGCTGCGCGTTGAGCTCTTCGGCTCGTTTGAGCTTGTTGCTCTTCTCCCGGACGATGCGACTGAAGCCGGCGGCGGAATCGATCGCCTGCTCGGCCGTCGGCGCCGGGCCGAATCCTTCGGCACCCACCACCACCATCGTCGTCTTCGCGTTCACATCGTCGGCGACCGAACCGCCGAGACGCGCCACCAGAGCGGCGGCGTCCTTGCGCCCGAGCGAACTGAGTTTTCCGGTGAAGACGACGAGCTGCCCATCGAGGGGTAAACGGCCCGTGGAATCGGGTGAGGGGGAAGGCAAGCAGCCTCTTCGAGTGAATCGCGGCGCAAACAGCGAACGCGAGCAAAGATGATGGAGAATGATCGCGAAGTCAATGCCAAATTTGCTGCTCGCGGGAGACGTCGGCGGAACAAAAACATTGCTCGGCCTGTTCGAGCCCGCTGCGCCACGGCCGCGGTCGCTGCTGACGCGATCGTTCGGTACGCTCGAGCACGCCGATCTTCCCACGATGATTCGCATCTTCATGCGTGATGGTGCGGTGAAGGACGGCACGATCATCAGCGCCTGTTTCGGCGTCGCCGGACCGGTCATCGATCAGACTGCTGCGCTGACCAATGTGGTGTGGCACGTCGACGCCCGTGAGATTGCGCGCATCTTCGCGCTGGACCGCGTCCGCTTGCTCAACGACCTGGTGGCGATGGCTCATGCGCTTCCGGTTCTCGAGGCATCCGAGCTGCAGGTGCTGCAGAAAGGGACGCGGGATCCCGGCGGCAACCTGGCGCTGATTGCAGCCGGCACCGGGCTCGGCGAGGCGCTGGTCCACAACATCGAAGGACAGCTCGTGCCTTCGCCATCAGAAGCTGGTCATGGGGATTTCGCCGCACGGACAGAGCGGGAGATCGTCCTGCTTCGCGAGCTCACGTCCAGATACGGACGCGCGGATGTCGAGCACGTCATATCCGGACGCGGTCTCGTCAACATTCATCGCGCGATGCATCGCGAGCCGTGCGCGGTGTCGATCGATCTCGACAGTGCCGACGCGCCCGCGTTGATAACCACCGCGGCTGTGAACCGGAGTTGTCCGGGGTGCGTCGAAACCCTCGACCTGTTTGTCGAGGCGTATGGTGCCGAAGCCGGGAATCTGGCGCTGCGATCGGTTGCGACCGGTGGCGTGTTCATCGGCGGTGGCATCGCCCCGAAAATCCTGCCGGCACTCGCGGCTGGCGGGTTCATGCAGGCATTCCGAGCCAAGCCTCCGCTCGACGCGATGGTGGCGGACATACCGGTGAACGTGATCCTGAACCCAGAAGCGGGCTTGCTGGGTGCGGCTGCCTTCGCGGAGGCGACTCGTCATTCGTAAAGTGATTCGTTATCCCGCTGCCCCTCGGGTCGATGCGATCGAAACGCTCCACGGCGTCCCGGTCGCCGACCCGTTTCGCCCTCTTGAAAAGGCCGACGCTCCGGAAACGCTCGCCTGGGTCGAGGCTGAGAATGCGCTGACGCGCGGCCTGCTCGAGTCGCCGCTCCGCGACGGCCTGGCGACGCGGCTGCGCGAACTGCATCGCGTGCCTCGGGTGTCTGCAGTCGCGATGCGCGGCGATCGGCTGTTCTTTCTGGAGAACCATGGCGCCCGCAACCAGGCCGTTCTGTACGTCGTGCCGGCCGGGATCTCGAGTCTGGGCAATGCCGAGGCCAGGCTGACTGCGCGCGCCCTCGTGGATCCCAATCCGCTCGACGAAGCTGGCACAACCGCGATCACGGTGTTCGAGCCGGACGCGACCGGTGACCGCATCGTCTACGGGCTGTCACGACGCGGCAGCGATGCGCAGCAGCTGTTCGTGCTCGATGTGGCGAACGGACGCGCACTCGAGGACCGTCTCGAGTGGGTCAAGTTCGCGTCGATTGCCTGGCGGGCGAACGGATTCTTCTACACGCGATATCCACAGCCCGGCACGGTCGCGATCGAACACGAGCAGTATTTTTGTCAGGTCTGGTTTCATCGCATTGGCGAATCACAGGATGCCGATGTGCTGGTCCATCACCAGCCCGACGCTCCGGAAATCGTCTTCGAGGTCGCTGTCACCGCCGACGATCGTCATCTGGTCGTCACCGGCCGCCGCGGCGCCAGCGATCAGGCGGAAGTCGACGTCATCGAACTGGCGGAAACGGTAACGACGCTGCCGGCGAGACGTAGCCTGGTGAGCGGCTTCTCGTCCGGCTGGCACTTCATCGACGGCTCCAGCGGCCACCTGTATTTCCGGACGGATGAGGGAGCGCCGTTCGGATGCGTCGTACGCATCGATCTGAATGCGGCCGGTGATGCGGCTGCGCCGGCGCCGGTCCTGATCGTTCCGGAATCGCGCGACACCATTGTCGATGCCGCGCTGGGCGGTGGACGCCTGCTGGTGAGTTCGTTGAAGGCTGCTGCCAGCCGTCTGACACTCTGGCCGCTGGACGAGGGTGAGCCCGACGAGATCCCGCTCCCAGGCATCGGCACCATCGCCGCGCTCACGGCCCGTGCGCACGATGATCGCGCGTTCGTGACGTTCACGTCGTTCTCGAGGCCGCCGGAAATTCTCGGGCTGGATCTGGGCGAGCGGCGGGCTTCGACGCTCGGATCACGGTCGCTCCCATTCGAGCCGGACGCCTACTCCATCGATCAGGTCTGGTATCCATCAAAAGACGGCACCCCGATTTCGATGTTTCTGGTCGAACGCAAGGCCGGCGGCAGCAATCTCGATCAGAGCGCCCGCGGGGCGGTGCTGCTGTCGGGATACGGCGGCTTCAACATCAGCGTCACCCCGTCGTTCGACCCGTCCGACTTTCTGTGGCTTGACGCCGGCGGTGTGATCGCGGTCGCCAACCTGCGTGGCGGCGGGGAATACGGCGAAGCCTGGCACCGCGCCGGCATGCGCGAGCGCAAGCAGACGGTGTTCGACGACTTCATCGCGGCGGCGGAGTGGTTGACGAGGTCAGGCCACGCCGAGTCGGGACGCGTCGGCATCGAAGGCGGCAGCAACGGCGGGCTGCTGGTGGGCGCGTGCCTGGTGCAGCGACCTGATCTGTTCGGCGCGGCCGTCTGCCGGGTGCCGGTGGCGGACATGCTCCGCTACCATCTATTCACCGTCGGCCGCTTCTGGATTCCTGAGTACGGCTGCGCGGATCGCGCCGAGGATTTTGAATTCCTGCTGAGCTATTCGCCGTATCACAACGTGGTAGACGGAATCCGCTATCCGCCGACGATCGTGATGACGGCGGACACCGACGATCGTGTCGCGCCTGGCATGGCGAAGAAATTTGCGGCGCGGTTGCAAGAGGCGACGCGAGACATCGACGGGGGACCTATTCTGTTGCGCGTCGAAACCGGCGCTGGCCACGGCGCCGGTAAACCGACCGTAAAGCAGATTGAAGAGCAATCTGATTTGTGGGCATTTCTGTTCACCTTCCTGACACGAGCGTCAGCGATTGGACAGTGACGACGAAAGATACAACCCAATCACAAAACCGTCGATCTCTCCGCGGCGGAGGTTGTTGTAAGATTCGAAGCTCGATGATTTGGTTCTTCGATCGCAACGGCGAGAAGCTCCGCTACGAGATCAGTCGTGACCGTCACGATGGGCGGTACCGCGTCGTCATCACCCATCCGGATGGAACAGAGTCGGTCGAAGAAGTCGACGAGCCGACCGAGCTCATCGAACGGTCCGGCGAGTTCATGAACGCTCTACGCGCGGACGGCTGGCAAGTCGCCTAGCACGCACCCCACGACGAATCCGCTCCTTCACACATGAGGGAACGACTGTCCGCCAAGCAGGTGGTCGAGCCACAGGCTGGATAGTTTTTCCTGTACCGTGTTTTGCTGGAGGCGCGCCGCCAAGTTCGGGAAGTCGACCCGATCCATCTCCTGATCCTGGTTGAAGCAGGAAAAGATGATCGATTCTCTGCCAGTGGCAGGGTCGACGTGCTTCTGCAGACACTGCGCGCAGACTTCCTTCATCATGCACTGCATCGGCGAATTGATGCTGGCAATGCCGACATGGCCAGCTTTCAAGTACGGCGCAAGCGCGCCGTGCCGCGCCGCCTTGACTGCCGCCATCATGCGATCGGATCCGATCGCGATGATGCGATCGACGGACTCCAGCGGCACCTGGCACGCTCCGAGTTCACCTCGCTGATAAGCCAGCATCGCCTGCACGATGTTGCCCCGGAAGTGCGCATCCTGCGGGCGTCCCGGCGCAATTGCCGCCCCGATGTCCGTGCTCCAGATCACCTGGTCGGTCGCCGCCTCGATCTCCTCCCGCTTGAAGAGGTCTTCGCCTTTCTTGTAGCCGGCGAAATAGATGACCTTGTTGCCGTGATCGCGCATCGCCCTGGCAATCGAGAACAGCACCGCGTTCCCCAGCCCGCCGCCGAGGAGCAGGACATTCTGCGCCTCGGGAATCTCGGTCGGCGCCCCGGTCGGTCCCATCACGACCACGGGCTCCCCTTTTCTCAAGTACGCGACCAGACGGCTCGACACGCCCAGTTCGAGCGCGATGAGCGACAACAGTCCGCGCTCCTTGTCGACCCAGGCGCCGGTCAGCGCGATCCCTTCCATCAACAGCGGCACTTGTTCCACCCGCCGGGCTTTCGACTCGTAGTTCTGAAGCCGGTAGAACTGACCGGGATGGAAGTGCCGCGCCGCCGCCGGCGCCTTGACGATGACCTCGACGATGGTCGGTGTGAGGCGGACGACATCTTCGACACAGGCCTGGAGGTCGAAATCCAGTCGTCCAACGAGGCGATTCCAGGCCGTGGCCCGCGCCGGCTGCTGGTCAGGATCGAGGGACGCAATCGAGGCCGCGAACAGTTTCGTCACATGACGAAAGCCGTCCTTCGCCGAGGCCATCGCCTTGACCACGTTGCCGGCGTAGCGCGGGTGATTGTCGCCATAGTAACTGACGAACCTGCCGTCCGAGTCGTAGGACGTGAAGAATCCGTTGACGTCCGGGGTCAGATGAAAACGGCCGGCGCCGTCCGGAGTAGCCGCGTACGGCTGAAAGAACTTCTTCTTCGCGTCCATTTGAAACGTGCCAGGCGCTTCCTTCTCGCAGGTGACGTTTGGCGAGGTCCCCGCGGCCACCAGCGCGGTTCGTGCCGGCAGCGTCACCAGTTCGGCCCGGCCGTCGATGCCGTCGCGCGCGCTTTGCGCCTCGCGTGAGAACACCATCGAGCGCAACGCCCCTCGAGGATCGGGGACCGCCTCGGTCGGGTTCAGGTTCTCGGCGAACACGATGCCTTCCTCGAGCGCCTTCACGACTTCTTCGTGGTTCAGCCGGTAGGCCGGCGAATCGACCAGCCGCTTGCGGTAAGCGATTGTGACTCCACCCCACTCCCGCACCAGCGGGACGAAGTCCGGCTGGTCGCCCGCCTCGACCGCGCGCGCCCTTTCTGTGCGTACGGCGCGTCCATGCAGCACGTACTCATCGAGCAGTTCGAGCTCTTCCTCGTTGTACGAACTGCGGACCCGCGCCTCGCCGAGTTCGCCGACCAGGCGTTCGTATTGCGACAGCGCCTTCTCCACCTGCAGCGGGTAGTACGCCATCAGCTCGGTGGCTGTGTCGATCGCGGTCAGGCCGCCGCCGATGACAATCGCCGGCAGCCGCGTCTGCAGATTCGGCAGCGCCTCACGCTTGAACGCGCCGGTCAACTGAAGCGCCATCAGAAAGTCGCTCGCCTTCCGGATCCCGCGGATCAGGTTGTTCTTCATGTCGATGACGGTTGGTCGTCCCGCGCCCGCCGCGATGGCGACGTGATCGAATCCGTAGCTCCACGCGTCCTCGATAGGCAGCGTGCCACCAAAACGGACTCCTCCGTACATCCGGAGGCCGCGCCGGCGCGCCAGCGTCAGGTGCAGCAGCGTCAGAAAGTTCTTGTCCCATCTGACGGTGATGCCGTATTCCGAAACGCCGCCAAACCCTTCGAGCACGCGTTGGTCGAGCTCACGGTAAATTTCCGTCCACTCGCGAATCGGCCGGGGAGCGGTGGCGCCGAGCCCGACGAGGTCGTCGGGCAGCGGCTCGATCTTCAGGCCGTCGATGCCAACCACGCCGAAGCCTTCGTTCACCAGGTAGTGCGCCAGCGTGTAGCCCGCCGGCCCGAGACCGACGACCAGGACGTTCCTGCCGTTGTACGGAAGCGCGAACGGGCGCCTCACGTTGAGCGGATTCCAGCGCGTCAGCAACCCGTAGATCTCGACGCCCCACGGCATGTTCAGGACGTCGGTCAGGACGCCGGTTTCGATCTGCGGGATGTTGACGGGCTCCTGCTTCTGATAAATACACGATTTCATGCAGTCGTTGCAGATGCGATGGCCCGTGCCCGGGCACATCGGGTTGTCGACGATGACCAGCGCCAGAGCGCCGAGCGCGTCGCCGGCCTTGCGCAGCGTGTGCATTTCCGAGATTTTCTCGTCGAGCGGACAGCCGTCGAGATCGATACCGAGCGGATTGGCAACGACCTTTCCGTCCTTGTCGTGAAGTCCCTTCGAGCACGAGTCCTTGTTGCGGTCGTGACAGAGGACGCAATAGTGAATCTCGCTGAGCGTCTCGCGCGGCTGCATGCGCGCGTCGGTCAGGCGAAACCCGTCCCGGCGGCGCAAACGCGACGCCGGTCCAATCATCGCCTCAGGCAAATCAGGCTGCGAGCGCGTCACCTCCACCAGATGGAAGTAATCGAGTGTTTCGGGAAACCGGAACACCACCCAGTCACGAAACTGCTGGTCGTGGATGCGTGCGGCGCACCAGCGCTTCAAGGCCTCAACCTCGCCGCTCCTGGCCGCCGACTGACCTCGTTCAGCGTCCAGCAGCGCGCAACCGGCGCGCGCCAGCGCCAGCTCGCGATCGACACCGGGAAACGCGCCCATCATCGCCTCGACAATCCCATCGTCTTCGGCAGAACGGGCAGGGTGCGCGCCGCCTTTCAGCAGCGGCAGCGCGCGTTTGCGCACGAAGTCGACCTTGAAGCGAAACAGTGCGTCCTGCGCACGGGTCGATTCCGCAATCGCCGCGGCCGGCGTGTCGACGTCGAACAGCCGCGCGACAAAGCGGCTGACGTGTGGCGCCATCCCGATCAGGAGGTTGGACACCGCCAGCGGAGGCCGGGGCGCGTCCGGCACCAGTCGATAGGCGTCCCAATCCCGCCAGAAGACGGGATCGACGAACTGGACCTCTTCACAGAAGCGTTCGTAGAGGGAAGCGAGACGCTCGGGATCGTGCAAATCCGCAAACGTATATCCGGAAACGCCCAAAGGCGCCTGCGCAGCAGTCATAGGTGTGAGAGAAAAGTTACTACATCGCCTCGACGAGCGTCAGGGCGAAACCGTCGGCGGTGTCGGTCCATTGCTCGAGGCGGCGGAAACCGGTCGCTTCGAGCGAGTAAATGATGCCCGATGGCCGGTACTTGTAGGAGCTTTCGGTCCAGATGATCTCGCCGTCTTCAAATGTAATGTCGAGAGCGGCCCGGCGAATCCTGACGCGCTGGCGGCCAACCGTGACCAGGTGCATTTCGACCCGGGAAGCTTCGGCGTTCCACACCGCGCGATGCTGGAACGCATCCAGATCGAAATCGGCGTCGAGCTCGCGGTTGATCCGGACCAGCAGGTTCCGATTGAAGGCGGCGGTGACCCCGAGCGGATCGTCGTACGCCAGCAGCAGCTCGGCTTCGGGTTTGACCAGATCGACGCCGATCAGCAGCGCATCGCCCGGAGCCAGCGCCGCACGGATGCTGCGGAGAAACGCGTTGGCGCCGGGCCGATCGAAGTTGCCGATGTTCGATCCGAGAAAGAGCGTCAGAAGGCGACCGTCATTCCGGTGGCCGCCGGCGACCTCGCGCAGGCCGGTTTCGTAGGTCGCCTCGTGCAGGACCACATCGACGGCATCGAGCTCGTTGAGTGTGCGGTGCGCCAGGTCGAGCGCCGCCGCGGAAACGTCCACCAGATGGACGGTGAGCGGCGAACGGCGTTTCCTGCCCGATCCGATTAGCGACGCCAGCTTCTCCCCGCTCCCCGGTCCGAGCTCGACCAGCGTCGTCAGCGGCTCGAGGCGGGAGAGAATTTCGCGGCCGTGGCTGGAGAGCAACCGCTGTTCCGCTCGGGTAATGCGGTACCAGGGCAACTGGCAGATGGCTTCG
Source organism: Vicinamibacterales bacterium (assembly GCA_036497895.1). Lineage (GTDB taxonomy): Bacteria > Acidobacteriota > Vicinamibacteria > Vicinamibacterales > CAVVIG01 > CAVQFC01. Next base: position 9,070 of record DASXIR010000362.1, read on the forward strand.
AACAGCGCCGAGCCGAGCGCGTCGTAGAAGTACCGCGACGGCAACTGCCTCGGCGTCAGATTGAGGTAGTACTGCGTGTCGCTGACGAGCGACGACTCAGCCTCCGTGCTATCGGGCGCAGCGAAACGTTGCATAGACATAGGGATACCGGGCTCGGAACCAGTTACGGAACGTCGGCCGCAGCAACTCGCGGGCAGTGGCTGGCGACGCCCCTTTCATGACGAAGTGTTCGCCGTCGAAAAAATCAGCCGAATACTCCGGGTATGACGCCATCGCGCGAAACCCGGGGAACGGAGCGAACGGCGTTGCGGTCCATTCCCAGCCGTTGCCGACCAGATCCTCGACCCCCCAGGCGCTGGCGCCGGCCGGGTGGCTGCCAGCGGCTTCGGGATCCCAGCTGCTGAAGTCGAACACGCCGTGGGTGGCGGTCGGTTCTGCATCTCCCCACGGATGACGCCGTTCTCCCTCGGGCGAACCGTACGCCGCGCGCTGAAACTCGGCCTCAGTCGGAAGACGGGCGTCGCGCCAGCGGGCATACGCCGACGCTTCCGCCTGGCTCACGTACACCGGCCACGCCAGCGGCAGCGGAATCAGATCGAACATCCCGCGCCAGAACCACTCACCACCAGCACCGGCCCGTTCCCAGAACAGCGGGTGCGTGACTCGTTCCTGTTGAACCCATTCCCAGTCTTCCGGGCGCCACCAGCGTCTGTCCGCGTACCCGCCGGCCTCGACGAACTCGAGAAACCGGGCGTTGGTCACGTCGTGGCGCTCGATCGAAAACGGCGCGACATTGGCGACGAGCGCTGGCGATTCGTTGTCCCAGCCAAAGGCGAGGGCGTCACGATCCGCGCCGAGCGTCGCGCAGCCCGCGGGAATCGTGATCCATTCAGCCGGTGGCACGGCGCCTTCGGTCCGCGGTCGATAGTCCGCCGGCTTGCGCTTCTGCGAAAACGGCAGTCGATGCCACATGTAGAGCAGCGTCTCCTGGTGCATCGCCTCGTGTTCGAGGATCGTGAACACCGCGGCGCCGCGATCGAGCAACGGATGGCCGGGACGATCGAGGTCGGCGTGGGTCAACGCGTCGACCAGCTGGCGATCGGCTTCCTCGGCGAATTGGTGCACGACCCGTCGTTCGGGCCATCCGCCACGATCGTGGTCGGACCCCGCGACGGTCCGGTCCGGCCCGGTCCGGTCCGGCCCGCTCCGGGCCGCGGCGCCCGCCGTCGCTTCGTGCGGGTCGATGCCGCGCGCGAACAGCGTCTCGAGCGCCGCGTCGATGCCGGGACGGTCGAGGCCCTTCTTCACCAGCGTGTTGAAGCTGAATCCTGGAAGGTGCCCTTCGTAGAACACGATTGGATGACGCAGCGCGATCGGCTTGCTGTAGTAGGCCTCCGGCGCGAGCAGGTCGAACAGCTCCCGCGAGCGCGCACGGTTGCGGCGGTATTGCGCTATGAGAGCGGCGCGATCGAGTTCCACCGTCCGATCTTTATCCGAAACCGACGATCGGCAGTTGTAAATTTGCCCGAGCCATCCCGACCATTCGGAACCCCTTGCATTTCCGACTCATGTTTGCCGGCTCGAAACTGGTCCGTGAACGGACCACGGCGCTGCTCCGATGCACTAGAATGAACGCTGAACTTGCAAATCACGCTGAACGGCGACTGCTTCGAGGTCGCCGGGCCCTTGACCGTGACGGATCTGCTCACGCAGCTCGAGATCGATCCTCGTCGTGTCGCGGTCGAGCTCAATCTGGTGGTGCTCAAGCGTGACAGGTTCGCCGAGACCCCTGTCCGGGCGGGCGACGAGGTCGAGATCGTCAACTTCGTGGGCGGTGGATAGACCGATGGATCCCTTCAAAATCGCCGATAAGACCTTCACGTCCCGTCTGATCGTGGGCACCGGCAAGTACTCATCGCCGGCCGTCATGGTGCAGGCGCACGAAGCCTCGGGCGCCGAGATGATCACTGTCGCGGTCAGGCGCGTGAACATCTCGGACCGCAGCAAGGAATCGCTGCTCGACTTCGTGGACACGTCGAAGTATTTCATTCTGCCCAACACCGCCGGATGCTACACCGCGGAAGAAGCGGTGCGGACCGCACGGCTCGGACGTGAGGCCGGCCTGTCGAACTGGGTGAAACTCGAAGTGATTGGCGACGAGCGTACGCTGTTTCCCGACAACGAAGCGTTGATCGAGGCGACGCGGACGCTGGTGCGCGAGGGTTTCGTCGTGCTGCCTTACACCAACGACGATCCAATCGCCTGCCGCAAACTCGAGGACGCGGGAGCGTCGGCGGTGATGCCGGCCGGGGCGCCGATCGGCTCCGGACTCGGCATCCAGAACGCGAACAACATCCGCATCATTCGTGAGTTCGCGCGGGTGCCACTGATCGTGGACGCCGGCGTCGGCACCGCGTCCGACGCCGCGCTGGCAATGGAGCTCGGGGCCGACGGCGTGCTGATGAACACGGCAATCGCCGGGGCGCAGCACCCGATCGCGATGGCGGAGTCGATGAAGCTGGCGGTGCGGGCGGGACGGCTGGCGTATCTGGCCGGCCGCATTCCGCGCAAGATGTACGCGAACGCGAGCAGTCCGGTCGAGGGGTTGGTTGGCCGCTGACCGCGACGCCGGTCACGACCACTCCGGCAGAGCCCGGCTGGAACAGGATCTGCGAGACGATCTGCCGCGTCTCGCAGCGTTGCGCGCCGAGGCCGATCGCCTCTACAACGACGCACTCACCCGCCTCGATGGCGCCATCCAGCAGCTGCCGGCCGACTTCCCGCATCCTCCTCCCGGTCCCGACGAACAGCAAATCACGCCGCTCAACACTCTGTGGAAGACTGATGCGCCTTCAGCGGGCGTCGGCCTGAAACGCCAGTTTGTCGCTGCGGTACGCCAGGCGGTGGCTCCGATTGTCGAGCAGCAGCAGGCGTTCAATTCGGCGCTGGTCGACCACATCAACCGCAACGTTCCGATCAATCGGCAGACGCGCGAGTCGATCGACAGCACACTGGCGGTCGTACGCGCGCAGCTCGAAGAGTCAATTCGCTTCCAAAGCCTGCTGGTGGTGTTCCTCCAGCAGATCACGCCGTACGTGGACACCCGCGATCGAGACGTCGCTGGATTGATGCGCGGACTATCCGGCGCCATCAACGCCGTCGCCGGCGAGTTGATGAAGCGTTCGGAGGCGCTGCTGGCTCGCGATGCTCGCCGCGAGCAGCACGACCAGGACACCGCCGATCGGGTCGCGTCCTTCGACCAGCGGCTGGCTGCACTCGAAACCTCAATCGCCGAACTGCACCGACACCTCAACCGACCCGATGGGCCCTGATCCGCATCAGCGCGCTCGTGTCGCGGTCACGCGGCCCGACCCGCGATGACATCGACTCACGCGGTGCTGCGGCGGTGGACGTTGCGAGCCGCAGCCCTCGTCCCGGGATACATACTCGCGGCCTATCTCGGGAACTGGACCGTCCTCCTCACCATCCGCCTCGAAGCGGTCGCGATCTTCGTGGTCACGATCGTCAGTCCGTTCGCGGGTCTGATGCTGATCGCGCTGCTGGCCCCGCTCGGCGATACCCTCGTCCCGCTGCTCGGCGCGCCGCCGTTTCGCCACGTCGAGACGCTCTTGATGGCGTTCTTTGCGGGGTGGCTGGCGGTGCTGGCGGTGGTGCCGGCAGAAGAGAGGCCGCACACGCACTTGCCGGGCAGTCTGGTCAATGCGGTGTGGATCTTCGGCGCGATTCTGCTCGCCTCGGTCGGATCGAACGCACTGCAGTTGTACCGTCAGGATCCGGCAATGGTGTGGCGCACGCTCACAGAACTGCGGACGCTCTACCTCATGACGGA
>DASXIR010000363.1:0-5837 GCA_036497895.1 Vicinamibacterales bacterium
GGCCAGGTCGAGGCGCTGCTCGCGCACGAACTCGCGCACATTCGCCGGCACGACTACCTGGTCAACGTGCTGCAGACGCTGGCGGAGACGCTGCTGTTCTACCATCCGGCCGTCTGGTGGATGTCCGCCAGAATTCGCACCGAACGCGAGCACTGCTGCGACGAGATCGCGGTCGCGCTGTGCGGCGATGCCGCCGGCTACGCGCGCGCGCTCGCAGAGCTCGAGGGATGGCGCACCGAATCGGCAAAGTTCGCGATGGCCGCGACCGGCGGTCCACTGCTCGATCGCGTCCGTCGCATCCTGAAGGTTCCGCAGACCGACCAGCCGCGATCGCCGGGCTGGATCGTCACGCTCCTTCTCACACTGTTGTTCATTGTTACCGCAGGCGGGGTCCATCAACTGCGATGGCTGACGCTTCGCTCGGACGCGCACGCCGAGTCCGCACGGCAGGTACGAGAGGCATCGCCCGCGCCCGCGCCCGCGCCTGCTCGTGGCGTCGGCGACGGTCACGTTAGCGGCAGCGGCAGCGGCAGCGGAAAGAGAAGTGGTGTTGGTGACGGCGCTGCTGACGGCGTGCAGATGCGGGAACCACCCGAACCGCCCGCAGTTCCACAAGCGCCCGAACCACCGGATGCGCCACCAGCGCCCCCGGTACCCCCAGCGCCATTGGCACCGCCCGCAGCCGCATGGCCGGCGATTCCTGCACCACCGCCTCCACCTCTGGCGGCGCAGGCTCCGGCCGCCCCGCCCGCGCCACCCGCTCCGCCGGCACGCCCGGCGCCGCCCGCACCACCCGCTTCAGCAGCTCCTCCTGCGCCGCCGGCACCACCAGCGCCACCGCCGGTCTCTGGTCGCGGCGAGACGCACATGCAATGGAGCGAGGACGGCCGGCGCGTCGATGTCACCCTGCACGGTTCGATCGTGTTCAAGGACGACCTCACCGATGTGCAGAGTCTGTCTGACGATGGGTATCTGAAGCTGCGGGACTGGAGTCATCTCATCCCGTACACGGTCGAGATTCGATCGAGTGGCGGCGCCTTATCGCACGCTCTGTATATCGGCGGATTACCCCGGCCGTGGGATGCCGAAGCGCAGCGCTGGTTGTCGAACCAGTTGCCGGCGTTCGTGCGGCGCTCGGGCCTGGGCGCGGAATCGCGAGTGAAATCGATTCTCCGGAAGGACGGTGTCAAAGGCGTGCTCGACGAGATCGATTTGCTCGGGAGCGACTACGCGCGCCGCCTGTACTTGGTCGCGCTCGTCGATCAGGCGCATCTCGACGCGCCTGGTGTTCGACCGGTCATCCTGCTGGTCCGGCGCGAGATGACATCCGACTACGATCGACGTCAGGTCCTGAAGACGGTCGCGGATCGCGTGACCCTGGATGCGGATGCGCTGGCGGCATACGTCGAAGCCGCGTCGGCGATGCGGTCCGATTACGATCAACGCCAGGTGCTGCTGGCGGTGATGAAGAACCGCGCTGCCACTACCGACAGCTCCGCACTGATGCCGGCCGTCATCCACATCAAATCCGACTACGACAAGCGCGTCGTGCTGACCGAGCTGGTCGATGGCGGCCCACTGTCCTCGAAGGACAGCCGGGCGCTGCTTGCCGCCGCCGCCGCCGTGAGGTCGCCTTACGATCGCGGCCAGGTCCTGGTGGCGTTCGTGCGGAACTACGGCGTCGATTCCGCCACGCGGGAACCTTTCTTCGATGCCGTGCGTACGATGTCGTCGGACTTCGAGCGCCGCCGCGTCCTGTCCGAACTGGCGACCAAGCAGCCCCTCAACGCCGACGTGTTGCAGTCCCTGCTCGAGACCACCACGTCGATCTCATCCGACTACGATCGCGCGGAGACCCTGCTGGCGCTGCTGCACGGCCGCACGCTGAGCCCGGAAAATCGTCAGGCATTTGTCGCGGCTGCTGATCGGATCCGATCCTCCCACGATCAGGATCGCGTACTCGCCGCACTGGTCAGGTCCGAGAAGCGCTGATCCCGCCGGCGTAGCCGAGCGTTACCAGCAGCATCGCGACGACGCCGCCCGCGATCTGTGCCGTCAGACCCGTGTCGAGATGCGCCGCGTCGTGGACTGCGAGCGCCTGCAGTCCAAGCACCGCGCCCAGCGCAAATGCCAGCCCGCCAGGCAGTCGCACGCGGACGAACGCCGCGGCCACCATGAGCAGTGCGCCGAAGCCAATCAGGCCGCACTCCGCCCACCATTCGAGCCTGGCGCCACGAACCAGATCCAGTATCGCCCAGCCGATCGAATACGCACCGTAGGCGCACATGCCGAGAGTCGAGAGTGTCAGCATACGTACTGGTGTCAGAATGCCACAATGCCTGCAGTTGGCCGACTCCGATACCTCGAAGCTCTTCCCACCGGCGCGGCGGCGGCGCGTCCCCGTGGCGTGCTCGTGCTGCTCCACGCTTTCCCACTCAATGCACGGATGTGGGAGGACCAGCTCGTGATGGCCGACCGCGGCTGGCGCGTCCTCGTTCCGCAGTTTCGCGGGTTCGACACCATCTCGGCCGAGCCGGCAGTCTCGTCCATGGACGATTATGCTGGCGACATCATCGACCTGCTCGACGCGTTGCACATCAAGCAGGCCGTCATCGGTGGCCTGTCGATGGGTGGATACGTCGCGTTCGCGATGCTAAGGCTGGCGGCGCGTTACATCCAGGCCTTGATTCTGGCCGATACCAAGCCACAGGCGGATACGCCCGACGCCGTCGCCGCTCGTCGGCACATGCTCGAGACGCTGGAAGCGAAAGGGGCGTCGGCGATCGCCGACGAGATGCTGCCGAAGCTGCTTGGCGAGACCACGTTGGCAGCGCGCCCGCTGATCGTCGATCAGGTGCGCTCGCTCGTGCTGGCGAATGCCAGCGATGGAATCGCCGGTGCGATTCGCGCGCTGATCAGCCGTCAGGATTCGGTGCCGCTGCTGGCGTCGGTTCACGTGCCGACGTTGATCATCGTCGGAGATGAGGATCGCGTGACACCTCGTCCACTCTCCGAAGAAATGCAACAGACCATCGCTGGTTCCGAACTGGTCGTTATCGACGGTGCGGGACACCTGCCCAATCTCGAGCAGCCCGCGGCGTTCAACCTGGCGCTCGCGCGGTTCCTCGACCATCGGGTATAGTCGATCGCCATGCGATTGCTCATCACGCTCGTCGCGGTTTCGATGATTGTGTCGGCGCCTCGTGCGCAAACGCCGTCAACGGCGGGAGGACAAGCTCATGCGCTCGATCAGTTGCTCGATCTCTACGTGCGTGGGGGCGACGTCTACTATCGGGCCTTGAAATCCGATCGAGGCAAGCTCGACGGGTTCATCAACGGGATCGCGAACGTCGAGATCGACAAGCAGCCGCGCGCCGAACAGATCGCCTTCTGGCTCAATGCCTACGACGCGTTCGTGCTGCGCACCGTCATCGATCACTACCCGATACAGGGCAAGGCTGCCGCGTATCCAGCCAAGAGCATCCGCCAGATTCCGGGAGCTTTCGATCAGGCGACGCATCATGCGGCCGGCCGCGCCGTGACGCTCGATCAGATCGAGCAAACGATTTTGGCCGAGTTTCACGATCCTCGCGTTTACTTCGCGATCGGCCGTGGTGCCGTCGGCAGCGGCCGGCTGCGCAGCGAAGCGTTTGTCGGGGATCGCATCGAACAGCAGCTGGCGGAAGCCGCCGCCGAGTGCACCGGCCGGGCGCAGTGTTCCCAGATCGATCGGGGCGCCGGAAAGGTCAGCGTCAGCTCGATCTTCTCGTGGCGCGAAAAGGATTTCGTCGCCTCGTACGCAGAGAAGGCGCCCGCCGGCCTCTCGAGCCGCAGCCCCATCGAGCGTGCCGTCGTCGCATTCATCCTGCCGAACGTGCTGCCGATGGAGAAAGAGATGCTGACCGCGAACACGTTTCAGCTCTCCTACAAACCATTCGACTGGACGCTGAACGATCTGACCGGACGCGGAGGGCGCTGAGCTTGGATCTGCAACTCGACGGCAAGGTGGCCATCGTGACCGGGTCGAGCAAGGGCATCGGTCTGGCGTGCGCACGCGCGTTGGTCCAGGAAGGCTGTCACGTCACGGTTTGCGCCCGCGGAGCGGCGGTTCTCGAGGCAGCCGCCGCGGAACTTCGCACCCTTGCCGGCCGCGACGATCGCGTCCTCGCCGTCACCGCGGATCTCGCGACCACCGATGGCGTCGCCCATGTCATCGATCGGACTGTCACGACCTTCGGCGGCCTCGATATCCTGGTCAACAACGTCGGCACGGCCAAAGGCAGCGACATTGTCGGCACCACCGATGCGGAGTGGCAGGAGGCGTTCGATCAAACGCTGTTTCCGGCGACGCGCGCGTCCAGGCTGGCGGTGCCCGAGATGCGCCGGCGCGGCGGCGGCGTCATCCTGATGATCGCGTCGATCTGGGGCCGCGAGTCGGGCGGCCGCATGACCTACAACGCAGTGAAAGCGGCCGAGATCAGCCTGGCCAAGGCGATGTCGCAGCAACTGGCGCGTGACAACATCCGCGTCAACAGCGTTGCACCCGGATCGATTCGCTTTCCCGGCGGCTCGTGGGACCGCCGGATCATCGAAGACCCGGAGGCGATGGCCAAGTTCGTGCGGAAGGAATTGCCCTTCGGTCGATTCGGCAAAGCCGAAGAGGTCGGGGCGGTGGTCGCGTTTCTCGCGTCGCCGCGCGCCAGCTGGATCAGCGGGGCAAGTGTGCCCGTTGACGGCTGTCAGTCACGCTCCCAGATCTGATCGACGGTCGGCGGTCACTTTCAGCTTTATCGCTGCGCTGGGATCGCCCGCGGGCTGGCGTTCCCGTCTCGGCGCGTGAGCCGCCCGCCGTCATCCGGCCCGAGTGGTTCGCGACTGGAACGCTGACTCGAACGAACAGACCCTCGGGACTTTCCTGATCGCCGTCCGCCTCCGGGTCCGGCGACTGCAGGAAGAATCCCCGGCGCCGCACTCGCGTCTCGCCTGTGTTCACGTCGCCACTCCAGTACTGTCGTCTCGGCCGAACGGCACGAGCGTAACAGGTCGTCGTGGACGGTCAAGACAAAAAGCGCAAGAACCGGCGTTCAACGCGTGCGCGAGCTGAACGCGAATTGATAAACCGGCAGCCCCGCCAGAATGAGCGCGAAGGTCAGGCCGGTCGAGACCGGGTCCTGAACGATCGCATTGACGACGAAGGCGGCAACAGAGATGACGAAGATGGCTGGAATCACCGGATAACCGATGGCGCGATAGGGCCGAGGCATGTCGGGCCGTGATTTCCGCAACCGGTAAATTGCGGCAACTCCCAGGGCGTAGAACGGCCAGATCGCCAGCACGAAGGTGTCGGTGAGGGCTTCGAAACTACGGCTCATCACCAGAATCATCCCAAGCAGCGCCGCCAGAAGAATCGCCACGTGCGGCGTCTTGTATTTCGGGTGGACCTTCGCGATCGTTTCGAAGAACATGCCATCGTCGGCCATCGCGAAGAACACCCGAGGCGAGGCCAGCATGCTGCCGTTGAGCGAGCTGAACGACGAAATCATGACGAACATCGAGACCAGGACGACACCGCCGCGGCCGAAGATCGCCAACATGGTGTCGGCCGCGACGAGCCGCGACTGGGCGACCGTCTCGATCGGGTTGACGTAGAGATAGGCGACATTGGTGAGCAGGTAAATCCCGATGATCGCCAGCGTGCCGATGATGATCGCTCTCGGCAGCGTGCGCTGCGGATCCTTCACTTCTCCTGAAGCGAACGAGAGATCGGCCCAGCCGTCGTAGGCCCACAGAATGCTGACGAGCGCGAGTCCCATGCTGCTCAGCGCCAGCGGCGCGCC